>CAMCUN010000001.1 GCA_945878995.1 Polaromonas sp. YR568
AAGGCGGCCTGGATGCAGGATCAGAAGATGGACTGCTCCGTGCAAGCGGCCTCGGCCAAATACTATGCATCCGAAGCCGCCTTCAGGGCCACCGACAGGGGCATGCGGGTGCTGGCCGGCGCTGGCTTCACCATGGAGTACCACATGCAGCGGTATTACAGGGACATCAGGCAACTGATTTTTGCGCCTGTGACCAATGAAATGAGCAAGAATTTCATCGCCCAGGCCGGCTGCGGCCTGCCCCGGTCTTACTGAGATTGCCGCCAACAAGGATCAGACATGGCCGTAAATGCATGCGGACACCGACTCTTTGCCGACTTGCTTGCCGAGAAGGTGGTGGCCCATCCTGACAAGGATTTTGTGATCCATGAGGATGGCCAGGGTTGCATTTCCACGCTGAGTTATGCCCAGTTCGCCGGGCAGGTAGATCGGCTGTGCAACAGCATGCTGGCATCGGGCGTGCTGCCGGGGCAGACCATCGCCCTGATGATGGGAAACTGCCCCGCCTTTCTGGTGGCCTGGATGGCTATCAACCAGGCGGGCGCAGTGATGGTTCCGGTCAATGTGTTTTACGTCGCCGACGAGCTGAAGTACCTGCTCAGCAACGCCGAATGCGTGGGCTTCATCGCTGAGGAGAAATTCACAGACCTCTTCGAGCAGGTGGCTCCCACCTGCCCACAGGTCCGAATCCGCATCTGCACTCAGACCGCTGACCCTCCCCTGGGCTTTGAACTGCTGGACCAGGTGCTGGCCCGTGCCGAGACGGCGCACCGTGTGGTGCGGGTGCCCCCGCAGGCCCCCGCACAGATTATCTTTACTTCCGGTACCACCTCGCGGCCCAAGGGCGCGGTCATCAGCCACCAGGCCTCGCTCATGCAGGGGTTGGCGGTGAGCCAGTCTCTGGGCATGAGCCCGGAGGAAAGAAGCGCGGTCGTGCTGCCCTTGTTTCACGTCAACGGCCAGTATGTGAGTGTGATCCCCACCCTCACCGTAGGCGGCACTGTGGTGCTGTTGGAAACCTACAGCGCCAGCCGCTACTGGGAGCAGGTACGCCGGCACGACTGCACCTTCATCAGCATCGTGCCCATGCAACTGCGCACCCTGCTGGCCCAGCCCGAACACCCGGACGACGCCTGCCACCGCATCCGCGTTTCGTTCTATGCCTTGCCCACCACCGATGAAGAATGGGACCGTTTCGAAAAGCGCTTTGGCGTCAAGCTGGTGGAGGGCTACGGCCTGTCGGAAACTCTGGGCATCTGTACCGTAAACCCGCTTTACGGCAAGCTCAAGCGACATTGCATAGGCCTGCCCTTGCTCGGGCGGGAAGTGCGCGTGACCGACGATGCCGGCCAAGACCTGTCCTGCGGCCAAGTCGGTCGCATCCTGGTTCGCGGCGAGCCCATGTTTTCCGGCTATTTCCGCAACGACGAAGCCACCCGGGCCTGCATGCTTGAGGGGGAGTGGTTTGACACCGGCGACAACGGCTCGCTGGACGAAGGCGGCTACCTGCACTTCTTCGACCGCTCCAAGGATGTGATCAAGCGTGCCGGCGAAAACATCGCCGCCACCGAGGTGGAGCGGGTGCTCAACGAGCACCCGGGTATTGCAGAATCGGCCGTCATCTCGGTCCCCGACCCACTGCGCGACGAGGCCGTGAAAGCCTTTGTGGTGCTGCGCCCTGGCGTGCATCTCGATGCCGCAGAGGTTCAAGCCTGGTGCGCGCAGCATCTTGCCAAGTTCAAGGTGCCGTCCTTCGTCGAATTCATTGGCGAGTTGCCCAAGACCAGCATAGGCAAGATCGTCAAGTACATACTCAAGCGGGACCACTGCCATGAAAAAAACCTCCCCCGAAACCACTGAAAAAGAGACAGTAGCCAGTCGCGGCGGACTCAGCTCGCAAGAGGCGCACTCGCTTTACGCAACCTTGGTGGAGATTCGGGAATGCGAGGCCCAGCTCAATGCGGTATTCGCCAAGAACCTCTTTCCTGGCTACATCCACTCCTATATGGGGCAGGAGGCTTGTGCCACCGGGGTGTGCGCGGCCTTGCGCAGCGATGACTGGATCATCACCACGCACCGCGGGCGCGGCCACTATCTGGCCAAGGGGATGGCGCTGGAGCCCATGATGTGCGAGATGTTCGGGCGCGCCAACGGCATCGCAGGCGGACGGGGCGGCGAGATGCACGCGGCCGATCCCTCGGTCGGAATCCTGGGCGGCAACGGCATCGTGGGCGGGGGTATTCCGTATGCCACCGGAGCCGCCTATTCGGCCTTGCTGGAGGGCAGCGACCGGGTGTGCGCCGTGTTTTTTGGTGAGGGCGCGAGTAACCAGGGCTCGTTTCACGAAGCGCTTAACCTGGCAGCGGCTTGGAACCTGCCCCTGCTCTTCGTCTGTGAGAACAACCTCTACGCCGAGATGACGCCGTTCATTCAAACCTCCCGTCTGCCTGACATCGCCCTGCGGGCCCAGGGATATGGGATTCACGGTGAAGCCGTGGATGGCACCGACGTGGTGGCCGTGCGGGATGCGGCCCGAGCTGCCGTGCAGCGGGCCCGCACCGGGCTGGGTCCGACCCTGCTGGAGCTCAAGACCTACCGCTACGGTGGACATTTCCAGGGCGACCCCTGTAATTACCGCACGCGCGAGGAGGAGGCTCAATGGAAGGAACGTGACTGCGTCGCGAACTTCCGAGCCCGGATTCTTGTCGAAAACCTGCTTCCTCTGAGCGAACTCCAGGCCGTGGAGGCGAGCGCCGCCTCTCGGGTGGCTTGCGCCATCGAGTTGGCCCTGGCAAGTCCAGACCCCGAGCCCAGCGAGGCCCTGCGCCACGTCTACGCCCCCTAAGGACCCCGCCCCATGACGAGTAAAACATATTGCTGGGCCATCATCGACGCCATGCGCGAGGAGATGGAGCGCGATACCAATGTCTTTTTGATCGGCGAGGACGTGGCCGCCGCGGGCGGTGCCTTTGGCGCCTCGCGCGGCCTGCACAAGGCATTCGGGCCGCTGCGGGTTCGTGACACGCCCATCAGCGAGGAGGTGATCGTGGGCTTGGGCGTTGGCGCAGCGATGACAGGCAAACGTCCTATTGTCGAGATCATGTTCATGGACTTCTTCGGCCTTTGCCTTGACCAGATCGTCAACCAGGCGGCAAAGATGCACTACCTCTACCAGGGCATGTTCAAGATGCCACTGGTCATCCGCACCAGTGTCGCCACAGAGATGGGCATAGGTCCGCACCATTCGCAAAGCCTGGAGGCCTGGGTCGGGCATGTGCCCGGACTTAAGGTGGTGATGCCCAGCACGCCTCGCGATGCCAAGGGCCTGCTCAAGTCGGCGATCCGCGATGACAACCCCGTCATCTTCATCGAGCATCTGGCCTTGCACAAGCTCAAGGAAGAGATTGATGACGACGAGGACCTGCTCATTCCCCTGGGCAAGGCCGACATCAAGCGGCCTGGCCGCGACCTGACGGTGGTGGCCACCGGCCTCATGGTGGGCAAGGCGCTGCAGGCTGCTCAGACCCTGGCGGGCGAGGGCATAGAAATGGAGGTGATCGACCCCCGCACAATCAGTCCCCTGGACATGGACACGCTGGTGGCTTCAGTCATAAGAACCAACCGTGCGATGGTGGTGAGTTCGGCGCACAAACCCTTTGGTTTTTCCTCAGAAGTGGCGGCCGAACTGCAGGAACGTGCCTTTTTCCACCTGGACTGCCCGGTTCGCCGGTTGACTCCGCCCTTCACGCCCCAGCCCTTCGGCAAGGGCTTCGAGAAGTTCCTGCACCCGGACGTGGACAGCATCATCAAGGCGGCCAGGGAGATGCTGCGATGAGCCATGCAGTGACCATACCCAAGCTGGGCCTGACCATGGAGGAGGCCACTCTCGTGGAGTGGCATGTCCAAGATGGCGAGAGGGTCGAAAAGGGCCAGACCTTGCTCACCATAGAAACAGAAAAAATCATGTTCGACGTGGAGGCCGAAGCCAGCGGCTGGCTGCAGCGCGTGGCCGCGGTCGACAGCCTTCTCAAGGTGGGTGACCTGGCTGCTCACCTTCATGAGGCACCCGGACATCATGCGCCCAGCGCGTCCCTTGACCAGGCACCGCCATCTGCGCCCGCTCAGGCACCAATGCCTGGCGCTGCAGCACCCGCTGACACTCGGTTGCACGCCGCGTCCCTGACCACCACCACCGCAGGTGAACGCCTGCTGGCCTCTCCAGTGGCCCGGCGTCTGGCCCATGAGCGTGGCATCGCTTTGCATCAGCTCAAGGGATCAGGCCCCGGAGGTGTCATTCTCAAGCGCGATATACCGACCGCTAGTGTGAAGCCCCCTGCCGAAGGGTTATCAGTGGCTGCTGTGGCAACGCAGCGGCGGCCTCTGACACCCATGCGCAGAGCCATCAGCCAGCGCATGATGCACAGTCTGAGCAGCACGGCCCAGATGACCGGCTTTGGGCGCATCGATATGGCCGCAGTCACCGCTTGGCGGGCCACGCTGCTGGCCCATGAGAGCGGGCTGGGCGTGCGCATCACCTTCACCGATCTGGTGCTCAAGGTCTGCGCCTGCGCACTGCTCGACATTCCTGAGATCAATGCCTACATCGAAGGCGATGAAGTGGTCCAGCTGGGGGAGGTCAATATTGGTCTGGCCGTGTCGGTGGATGGCGGCCTGTTGGTTCCCGTTCTCAAGCAAGTGGACCGGCTGTCGCTGGTGGACATCTGCCAGGCCAGGAAAGCCCTGGTCGACAAGGCCAGGGCATCGCGCCTGACGCGCGAAGACTTAGAAGGCGGCAGCTTCACCCTCAGCAACTTCGGAAGCTACGGCGGAGATTTCGAGACGCCCATTCTGAATAGCCCCCAGTCGGCACTGCTGGGCATAGGCCGCATCACCGACGAGCCAGTTGTGCGCGAGGGCCAGATCGTCATCCGGCCCATGATGATGATGAGCCTGACCTTTGACCACAGGCTGATCGACGGGGCCTTGGCCGGACGCTTCCGGGCGCGGGTACGCGACCTTCTTGAGCAACCTGCTCTCATGGCGGCAACACTGCGCTGAGGCCCACGATGAACCCCGACTTCCTTTATGACACCGCCCGCCTGGGCGAAGTGCTGTGCAGCGACAGCTGCGAGGTCAGCCAGGACGAGCTCACCTGCTTTCGCACGCTGCTGGGCTACCCCAGTGATGGCGAGGCGGACCTTGCGCCCTCCAGCATGGGCCTGACCTACGGACTGCGGCTGGGCTGGAAGCACCAGGTGTTCCCGCCAGGGGTCGTGCGCATGGGCGATGATGACCTGTTCGGTGTGCCGGCCCGTGCCGGCGACACGCTGACCACGAGCTTTCGAATCGTCGAGAAATTCGAGAAGAAGTCCAGGCGCTTTCTGCGCTACGAAATGCGTACTGACAATCAGCGCAACGAGATGGTCTGCACCATTTCCTTTTTGGCCATGGTGCCCCAGGAGAGCACGTGACGCAGCCCCACCTTCCCCTGGCCGGCGACAGGCTGCCGCCCAGCGAGATCCACATCACCCAGGCTCTCATTGATACCTACGCGCAGCTGTCGGGAGACTTCAACCCGATTCACGTAAGCGCTCCGGCGGGCGAGGAGGCCGGCTTTGGCGGCACCATTGCCCACGGCTGCCTGCCGCTGGAGCCTGTCCTGCAGTCGCTGCAGCGCTGGAGCGGACGCCACAGCCTACCGCAGGGCACTCGCATCCAGTTGCGCTACCGCGCTCCTTCGCGGCCGGGTGACACCATCTGCTCTAGCATCAGCATCCGGGACGTTCAAGCTTCCAGTGTCACGCTTATTTTCACCTGCAATAACCAGCACGGTCAGCCAGTGCTGGACGGCGAGTGCATCTGGCCAGGAGAGGCTCCATGAGCGTATCTGCGGTCCATCAAACATCGTTGCTGGTGATTGGAGGCGGTGTGGGCGGCTACACCGCCGCGATCAGGGCTGCCCGCGAGGGCCTGCGTGTCACGTTGGTTGAGCGAGGCGAACTTGGCGGCACTTGCCTGAACGAGGGCTGCATCCCCACCAAGAGCCTGCTGCACCAGGCCCATGCATTCAAAGCCTTGCAGAGCGCGCATGCCTTTGGCATCAATGCGGACAGTGTGCGGCTGGACTACCAAATGGTGGACGTGGAAAAGCGGCGCGTGGTCAGCCAACTGGTGGGAGGCGTTCGTACCTTGATCAAGCGCAATGGCATTGAATGGATCCAAGGCAACGCTGAATTCATCGATGCCCGCACCGTGGGCGTGCGCGAGACCGGCGCACGGCTGAGCGCTGATCACATCGTCATCGCCACCGGCTCCCGACCAGTGCTGCCGCCTATCCCGGGCATGGATCTGCCAGGCGTCATGGACAGTGCCGGTGCACTGGCGCTGACCCAGCTGCCTGCCTCCGTCCTGATCCTGGGTGGTGGAGTGATCGGCGTGGAGTTCGCGCAGATCTTCAGCCGATTTGGGGTGACCGTAACCCTGGTCGAACAGCAGGAGCGCATGCTGGTCCAGGAAGACCCTGAGCTCGTCGAGGTGCTACAGCGCCAACTCGCTGCCGATACAGTGCAATGCCATTTCAATGTATCGATTGTCCGCGTGGAACAAATGGGAACTCAGTTGGTGGCCACCCTGGCTGATGGACGGCGCCTGGCTGCCGAGCAAGTGCTGGTGGCCACGGGCCGGCGCCCCTGCACTGAGGGCCTGGGTCTGGACCGTATAGGGCTCGAACTTGACGCTGGCGCTATCGTCACCAACGAGCACGGTCAGACCAGCATCGCGCACATTTATGCCGTCGGCGATGTGCAAGGTGGGCAACTGCTGGCCCACAAGGCAACCGCTCAGGCTGAGGCCGCGGTGGCCCACCTGCGGGGCCACGGGCGTGGTACAGCTGGCCTGGCCATAGCAAACGCGGTCTACACCTCGCCAGAGATCGCCTCCGTTGGCCTGAGCGAGGCGCAGGCACGCCAGCGTCATCCCACAGTCAAGGTGGGTCGCTTTCCCTTCAATGCCAATGGTCGGGCACTTGCCATGATGTCCGGCCAGGGTTTCGTCAAGGTAATAGCCGACGCGGACACCGACCAAATTCTGGGCATCTCGATGGTTGGCCCGGAAGTCACCCAACTGCTGGGTGAAGCCACGCTGGCAGTACAGATGGAGCTCACCTTGTCGGCCCTGATGGAAACCGTGCATGCCCATCCCACCCTGTCGGAGGCGCTGATGGAAGCCAGCCATGACGCCTTCAACGGTGGCGCCATCCACCTGCCCCCCCGCCCCACCTGAGCCCTTTTACCCCACACCATGACCCTACCTTCTTACACCACCATCGCACTGTCTGTTCAGGGCAGCGTAGCCCGCATCACCCTGAACCGTCCCGACAGGCTCAACGCACTGAACCCCCAAATGCTCACCGAGCTGCTGGACGCGCTGCCCCGGCTTGTCAGCCACAGTGACCTCAACGTGCTTTTCCTGCAGGGTCGGGGCCGATTGTTTTCGGCTGGGGTGGACCTGGACACGCCTTTCTTCATGGAACATGTGGACGACGACTCGGTCTATTCTGGTACTCGCCTGCTCAACGAGCAGCACCGTGTCATCCAGGCCTTGTTTGACCTGCCCATGCTGACCTTCGCGGCCCTCAATGGAGATGCCTGCGGGGGCGGCGGCTTGGGCCTGGCCATGGCCTGCGACATGCGCCTGTCGGTCAAGTCTGCCAGGTTCTGGATGGTGCCCGGCATGCTGGACGTGGTGCAGGACTTCGGGCTGAGCTGGATGGTTCAGCGCCAGGTCGGACCATCGCGTGCCCTGCAAATGGCCGCCCTGGGCCAGAAGATAGACGCGGCCACCGCTCTTCAGTGGGGCCTGGTCAATGAACTGGTGGACGATGTGGCGGCACTGGATGCGCGCGTGGAGGAACTGGGCGAGCAGCTCTCAGCCATGGGCAGCGACGCCCTGCGCATGCTCAAGCTGGTGCTGCGCAACGGCGAAACCAGTCCCCTGCGCGAGCAGCTCGGCCTGGAGGCTGTGGCCAATGGACTGGCTTTTCAGTCCAAGGAGTTCAAGCAAAAGAAAGCGGCCTACCTGGCCCGCCTGAACAAGGGAAATAAAGCATGAGCATGTCGACAGACAGCACCGTGGCCTCCACCATGCGCGCCGTGCGTGTACATGCGGTCGAGGGCCATGGCCGGCTGCAACTGGACCTGGATGTGCCGGTGCCCCGAGCCGGACCAGGCTCTGTCCTGCTCGCCGTCAAGGCCTGCGGACTCAACCACGTGGACCTGCTCACCCGCGATGGCCAGACCCCCGCGCCGGTGCCGCTGCCGCACATCTCTGGCACCGAGGTGGCAGGCGACATCGTGGATGTGGGCCCAGATGTACGTGGCTGGAAGTGTGGCGACCAGGTGGTGGTCGATCCCATCCTGTTTTGCGGGGAGTGCGCGTCCTGCCGGATCGGCGACACCAACATGTGCCGCAACAGCCGCGTCTTCGGTGTGCAGACCCCCGGCGGCTATGCACAGTATGTGGTGGCACCGGCCAGACAATTGCTGGCACTGCCCCGTGGCCTCACGCATCTGCAGGCCGCCTCCATGGCCGTGACCGGACCGACGGCCTGGCACATGCTGCACAGTCGCGCTCGGCTGCGCATGGGTGAGGATGTGCTGGTGATCGCCGCCGGCTCGGGCATTGGGGTGCTGGGCGTGCAGATTGCCAAGCTGGCCGGCGCCCGCGTTATCGCCACCGCCGGCAGCACGCAAAAAGTGGCCCAGGCACAGGCTCTGGGCGCCGACCTGGTGGTCAACCATTCCGAGCCTGACTGGGCCGACCAAGTCCGCGCCTTCACTGGTGGACGCGGCGTGGACGTGGTGTTCGAGCATGTGGGGGCCGCGACTTGGCAGGCCAGCCTCAAGGCCATGGCCCGCGGCGGCCGGCTGGTGACCTGCGGCGGCCATTCAGGCTTTCAGGTGGACATCAACCTGTGGCACCTCTTCGTCAAGCAACACAGCCTGATAGGCTCCTTCGCCGCCACCCGCCAGGACTTCATAGACGTGATGCGACTGGCCGAACAAGGGCGGCTGCAGCCGGTGATACAGCAAGTTCTGCCGCTGCATCGGATCGCAGAAGGCCAAGCCCTGATGCAGGCAAGAAAAGTCTTTGGAAAGCTGATGATCGACCCCACCTTAAACTGAGGAGCAACCATGCAATCCTTGTCGCAGCGCATTGCCGATTTTGCCGCAGGCCTTCGTTTCCGGACCGTCCCTATGGAGGTTCTCGAGAAATGCAAAGCCAGCCTCTTACACAACTTGGGCGTGGCTCTGGCCGGACAGCCCCTGCTGTTCGCCCCCGGACACGCCTCCGCACTCCATGAGCAAGGCCCCCAGGCCAGTGCGCGGCTGCTGATCACCGGGCGCGCCGCCACGCCCGACACAGCGTCTTTCGTCAATGCTGCGCTCATGCACGCACGCGCTCAGGACGATACCTACTTTCCGGGTCTTACGCACGCGGGCGCCATCATGTCTCCGGCCGTGCTCGCCGTCGGTGAGCAATTAGATAGTTCTGGCGAAGACATCATCACGGCCTTGGCAGCTGGCTATGAGGTCATGGGTGCGATCAGCCAGGGCTTCGCCCTGCGAAGCACGCCGCGTGGCTTTCGGGCCAGCGGTATCTATGGCGGCTTTGCGGCGGCCGTGGGTGTGGGCCACCTGCTCAAGCTCGATGCCAGAGCCATGGCACATGCCATAGGCTTTGCCGCGAGCACCGCCTCGGGCACCAACCAAACCTGGTTGTCAGGCTCACAGGAGTGGCAGATGCAGGTGGGACTGGCCTCCCGCAACGGACTGCTGGCTGCGCGACTGGCAGCTGCAGGCGCCACGGCAGCGTCCGACGCACTGGAAGGAAAAGCGGGCTTCTACCAGGCCTTTATGGGCGATCGCCAGAACATCGAGAGCGTAGGTCAAGATCTAGGCCAGACTTGGCGATGCCTGGACGTGACTTACAAGCCCTACCCGGTCTGCGCCATCCTGCAGGCGCCAGTGACGCAAGCGATCCACTTTGCCAAACAACATGCCCTGACTGCCGACCGGATCCGAGCTGTGAGGTTGCACTTGAACCCGAGTGAAGCGGCCTACCCCGGCAACGACGCGATCGGCCCCTTCACGGACATAGGCGCAACGTTGATGAGCGCACAGTTTTGTATGGCATTGGCCTTGTCCCAGGGTCGGGTGAGGGGCGAGGACTTGCTCCGGCTCGATGATGCAGTGCTGCAACCCTTGGTCCAGCGTTGCAAAGTGATTCCCGACGCAAGCCTGGGAGCGCGCAGCTTTCTGCTGGAAGTCGACTTGACCGATGGCAGCACGCTCTCCCAACGGCAACACACCCAGGGCGAGCCCTTCAACTGGAGCGGCCTGGAGGTCAAAGCCAATCTAAAGGCGATGGCAGACGAACTGCCGATGGATGCCCAGCAGCTGGATCAGTTGTGCGAGACCGTGCTCAATGCGCAACGTCACGATGCTCGCTCACTGGTCTCGGCCTGCGTCGTGGCTGGCTGAAGCCAGCCAAGTCAGAAAACTGGGCTTCGCGCAAGAAGCCCGTTCATCCTCGCATTCAGGCCTCAACCAAAGGTCCGTGGGAAAAACATGATGATGTCTGGCCAGGCGATGATCATCCCGACCACCACGATGTCTGCCACGAAGAACCAGAGCACACCCCGAAAGATCAGGTCAGTCGGGGCTATTTTCCCTATGGTGCTGCTCAGCACGAAAACGTTCAAGCCCACGGGCGGAGTGATCATGCCGATCTCTACGAGCTTGGCGACGAAAACGCCGAACCAAATCAAATCGAGTTTGGCCATACCAATCAAGGGCAGAAAAATCGGCAGGGTGATGAGCATTGCGCCTATGGGCTCTAGGAACATGCCCAGGAAAAGGTAGACCAGAGTGATGGCCACCAGCAACATCACCGGGCTGGTGTTGAGAACCTGTGCGGCCTCCGAGATTGCACCCGCCACGCCCGACAAGGTCAGGAACGAGGTGAGCATGGTTGCTCCGAGGACCACGATAAACACGCTGCCACATGTGATCAGTGTTTCGTTCACCGATCTGGAAAAGGACTCGCGCGTCAGTGTCTTCTTGAAAAATGCGATCACCACTGCCAGCAGCGCGCCCACGGCGCCAGCTTCAGTCGAAGTGAAGAGCCCGCCGAAGAGCCCTCCCAGCACGCCAATGATGAGCGCGACCACAGGCCATGTCCGCTTGACCGCCAAGACCTGCTCTTTCAAAGTGGCCCGTTCCGTCAAGCGCGGCGCTAAGCTGGGATTGAGAGTGGTGCGGATCAGAATGACCAATACATAGCTAAAGGCGGTGAGCAGGCCCACCCCTATGCCCCCCAGGAATAGCTTGGTGATGGAGACCTGAGCCACCACTCCATAAATGATCAGGGGAATGCTGGGCGGAATCAACGCACCTATGGTCCCTGATGCCGCAAGCGTCCCCGTGGCCAGCTTCAGGTCGTACTTGTGCCTGATCATTTCAGGCACGGCAATCTTTCCCATGGCGGCCGCACAGGCCACACTGGAACCGGTGATCGCTGCAAAGCCCGAGCAACCGAAGACCGAGGCGATTGCCAACCCACCTGGCAGGCGCTGGAACCACAATCGAGCGGCGTCAAAAAGACCAGTGGTCAACTTAGCGTGATAACAAAGGAAACCCATGAGCAAGAACATGGGCACGGCGCTGAGCGTCCAGCTCGCGACCAGCGTGTGCGGCATGACAGAAAGCATTCCCCAAGCTGCCATATGCCCGCCTATCCCCCAGACACCCAGGTAGGACACCGACACCAGCGTGATGCCAATGGGCACCCGCATGGCTATCAAAGCGATCACCGAAACCAGGCCCAGCCCGCCGATCTGTAAGTCAGACATCGTTTTCCTTTACAAGAGGGTCATCCTCAGCTTCGGGCGAATCCCTGCCCAGCAGCTGGCAATACAGGCGGACAGCCAGCAATACCACCACCACCCCAAAACCTAATGGAATGATGAAGTACGACGGCCAGATGGTCACTCGAGACGTCTGCTCCATGAGAAATGCATTCCGGTCCAGCTTCTCCATGGCCAGTTGCAAGGACTGAAGCGCCAGAGCCAGGAAGATGACCATGCTGAACATCTGGGCCAGCACATCAAGAACAAGTCGCGGACGCGGTGCCATCATGTTCACGATCAGGTCAACGCTGATGTGCGAACGCCTGAACTCGGTAGCCGCCAGTGGCAGGTAGGCCACCGCGATCATGTAGTACTGAGTCACGACGGCATTGGTCAGAGGAATCGGATAATTCCAAATGAGGTTGGAAAGCACATCAAAGCTGATGTGAATCATCATCATCACCAGGGGCACCGCAGCCATCCACAAGATGACGCGGTCTATGCCCCGGGCGATGCGGGTGGCAAAGTCAGGTTCTTGCACCTGCGTCTCACATGCCGTATGTTTTTGCGTCTATCTTCGAGAAGATCTCACGGGTGTAAATGTCGATCAGCACATTGGGCTCGTAGTTGGCTGACGGAAGCAGACGCTCCCACTTCGCCACCAAGGCCTTGAAGCGCTCGATTTTCTGGGACGCACCTTTGATGCCAGAGTTCTTTTCGGCCGCCTGGGCGATACCCCCCAGGTCCGACTCGATGAATGCTTTGGACCGGCTCATCACGTCTGCCGGTGCCTGATGCACCTGGATACCCTTGGCCACAGCATCGCGCATGTTCTGGTTGCCATCGGTCACGTACTTCCAGGTGACCATGGCCGTGCTGTGTGCAGCCGCATCAAGCACGGCGCGGCGTTGCTTTTCAGACAACGTACGCCAGGTCCTGAGATTGAAGTTGTTGTTGTCGATGCCGTGATAAGTGCCGGTGGGCACTCCCACCGTGATGTGCTTGGCTACGTCGATCAGGCGAAGGTTGGACAACTCCGCCGCCGACACCATCGCGCCGTCCACAGTACCACCAGAGACTGCCTCGAACACTTGGTTACCAGGGATGGTCTGTGCCACGGCACCAAAGCTAGCCGCCCAACGGGCCCAGGGGGCAGCACCCGAGCGCAGTTTCTTGCCCTTGATCTCATCAAGCGTCACGGCCTTTTTGGTCGAAACGATCATGTAAGGGGCGGTCGAGGACGAGCCCACGTAAACCTGATTGTTCTTTAAGTGTTCGGCCAGACACTCTTGGCAATTGAACACGTACTCGGTCATGGCGCCTGCCATGACCCACGGATTGGAGCCGAGCATGGCCAAGTCGATGGCCAAATGAGTTTCCGGCAGGTCAGAGGGAAACAGGGGGGGCAGCACGAAGCCGATGTCCACCACGCCGTCGCGAACGCCGTTGAGCATCTGCGGCAGGTTCAGCAAGGAAAGCGGGAAGACCTTGACCTCCAACTCACCGCCGGACTTCTCCTTGAGCGCCTTGCCGAAAGCCTCCAACCCGGCATAGGCCGCCGTACCTTGCGGAAACCCGACAGCCAGTTTGAGTTCCCTGGCGTGTACCGCCGGGGCCAGAGCCATGAAGGCCGCCGCCGCCAGTGAAGTAGCCGCGAAAAGTTTTGACAATTTCATAGGTGATCTCCTAGTTAGAGGGAAGGAATAAAAACGTGAAAGTTATCCTAATCGACTTGTCGGTAATTTCAATATACCAATCAGTAATCGTTTACCCGGGGATGCTTCCAGGCAGGAGTCTGTTCATTGACACATGGAGTCGCCAAATTACGCGATGCCAGATCAGGCCATCGCGTGTCAGCGCCGGTTTGAATGCACTGGGCAGGGTGCTGCCCCGCCGCCTCAGGCGGACTTTCTAACCATTTTGAGCGCCATCTCCACGATCTGGCCCACGACCGAATCCAAGTCCAGCCTGCCCTTGTCTCGGTACCAGGCAAACGCATAGCTGGACATGCCTGCCACCAGCAACGCGGCGATTCCTGGATCTGGAACCTCAAATTCGCCTGCCGTAACTCCATCGGCGATCAGCGCGCGCAGACGGCGGTCTATGGTTTTGCGCATGGCATTGATGCGCACTGTCGCCTCATCCGGCAGGTTGAACTCTTCCCGAAAATAAATCGCCACGAAAAAATGATTTTCTAGAGCCGACTGCGTGAAGCCGCGCACAAATCCTGCGAAACGCTCGGTGGCTGATCCGGCCTGTGCAACCGCCTGCTCGGTGGCGTTCAGCGCATCGGCCGTGGCTCGGACGCAGATTTCAACCAGGAGGTCGGCCTTGGAATCAAAGTGGTAATAAAAAAACGGCTTGGTGGCATCGAGTCTTTCCACGATGACATCCACACTGGTCTGAAGGTAGCCCCGCTCATAAAACAGGGCGGCGGCTTCGCGCAGGATCCTATCCCTCTTGAGGTTGATCACCTCATCGCGCAAGGCCTCAGCCACTGACTGTGTTTTTTTCTTTTTTGAGGTGGGGGGGGTCTCTTGGATTGCTTTGCTTCTGGGAGCCATCTGGGGTCCTGCATCAGGTCAGAAAAATGATCGGCTTCCCAACTACGTACCTCGGTAGCCGGGCGCTTATCGCCGCAATGAATAGCGCTGTGGAACTGGAAGTACCCAATGTACACAAAGATGGACGGCGCCATGCCTGCACCTTCAGCAGCCAAGGGTAAGTCCCAACTAGCTGGTATTTTTCAATTACCAATAAGTATGATAGCGTATTGATGTTCGCAACTGTTTTTCTGGGAGGCTTCTTGATCACGGTCTATCACCTAAAAAGGTCACGTTCCGAGCGGATTGCCTGGCTGCTGGAGGAACTTGACCTGGACTACAGGCTTGAGCCGTATGACAGGGTGGAGCGCTACGCACCCGACTCTTTCAGGCTCATACACCCGCTGGGGCGTGCGCCCGTGATCCGCGATGGTGACACCGTGCTCGCCGAGTCAGGCGCCATCGTTCAATACATCCTCGGCCGCCATGCGGGTGGTTGCCTTTCGGTGGACTCCCACGAGGCCAGTTATGCGAGCTACCTCTACTGGTTTCACTACGCCGAGGCCAGCCTGATGTTGCAATTGCTCAGGGAGTCAACTCTGGTGCGCATCGTTCCCGAAGTGGACACCCACCCCGGCATGGCCAAGGTGCGAGCAACCACCCGTGAGCACCTGGACTTCATCGACCAATCACTGGCAGGCAAGACGTTCATTGCCAGCGATCGCTTCACGGCAGCAGACATCATGATGCTTTTCCCCTTCACAACCCTACTGGAGTTCCTCCCTGGAACCCTGGACTTGGCCAGATACGCGAATCTGCGGAGCTACGTGGCCCAACTGACGGCACGGCCAGCCTACATCCGGGCCATGGACCGCGCTGACGGCCCGCAGGCCTGGCGTGCCTCAGTCTGAAAACCGATCGTCGGCCATGTGATCGCCCACCATGATCGACACGCCCCTTCCCGCGACCTCAGTCGCTCAATCCGAGGAGTTACCGTGAACCTTAGAAGAACCTTTTTCGCTCTGCCGCTGGCAGTGAGCGTCAGCATTGGCCTGCTCTGGCCCTGCGCGGCGCTCGCACGCGAACTCAAGGTGGGTGTTGGCCTGCCCCCGTCCAGTGTGGGACATTACGGAATGGAAGTCTTCGCCAAGACGCTGAAGGAAAAGAGTGGCGGTGAAATCGAGGTAAAGATCTTCCCGCTTTCTTTGATGAACATCCCCCAAATGTACGGTGGCATCCGCGATGGGGTGGTCGATGCAGGATTTTTCCTGCCTCCTGTCTTCCCCTCCGAACTGCCGGAAACGCAGATCGCCATCGACTTGGCCATGCTGGGCACCAACGCCTTCGCCATGGCTGGTGCCATGACCGAGTACATCTACAGTTGCACGGAGTGCCTGGCAGAGCGTCTTCGGGCCAACCATGTGTATCTGGGCTCAGCGTCAACCGGCCCCTACGCGATTTTGTCCACCAAGAAAATCAGCACTGTCGAGGAGCTCAGGGGCAAGAAACTGCGGTCTGCCGCCGCCCCCTGGTCTCGCTGGGCCAGTCAGTTTGGCGCGGTGGCCATGAACATCGGCGGTAACCAGATTTTTGAAGCAGTCTCGCAAGGCACCATCGATGGCACGATCCAGTCGACGCAGGAACTCACCGCCTTGCGCCTGGGCGATGTGGTCAAGCATGTCACATTAGGCGTTCCTTCGGGCACATTCCATGGCATCGACAATCACAACGTCAACCGCACGGTCTGGCGATCACTCAGCGAACCACAGCGCCGTGCCGTGTTGCAAAGCGCCGCGGTCACTTCAGCTGCCCTGACCATACGGTACATCAGCGAAAACGCGAAGGCGCTTGCCGAGGCCCAGCAAAAAGGCGTGCAGGTTCATCAGGCCAGCCCAGATCTGAAGGCCCGCACTTCGGCTTTCATTGAGGCCGACCTGGCCGTGGTGGCCCAGAACGCGGAAAAAGCTTACGGTGTCAAGAATGCCGCCCAGAAGGTCAGTCGTTTTCGGCAGATTTTGGGCAAGTGGGAAAAGCTCACTCCCAACCGTGAAGACTGGGACATGAACGCCCTGAGCGACATTTACTGGCGCGAGATTTTCAGTAAGCTCGACCCCAAGACCTACGGTATGTAAAACTGAGTTTGTGAGCTGTTGCACACGCCCCGAAAGGGGCGTTGTCGTTGTGCGCCAAGCATGAGGTACGATTTTCAGGGCAAGGTCAGTTCAGGCCGAGGGCGACTGAAGATCTCGCATGCCGAAGGCTGGTGTCTCCGGCTGCTGCGCTGCACTGCGGAGTCTGAGGCTGAGACCTTCAGGGCCCCACTGTCCGCGGAATGATCTTGCGATCCATCAGTACACCGAGCCAGTGCTTGACCGCCTGCTCGGTGTCGCAGGTGTCGGTGTATCCGGCCTGCTTAATCTTTACAGTGCTGACGAAAACTGGCGGCGGCGGCTCCTGCAGGCCGTAACCGAAACGCTGGTCTGCCGAGTGGTGCGACTCACCCAGAATTTGTGCCATCGACAGCTTGCGCAGCCCATGCTTCTCCACCATGTGGTCCCACAGTGATGCGCGACTGGGCAGGTACTCGGCGAGCTTCAATGGCCGATCTGGGCTCAGCTCAAGACCGAAGAAATGCGTGATCGAAGGCCAGAGGTCGCGCCACGAAAAGACTTCGCCGTTGGTGAGGTTGAAGTGCTCACCATGTGCGGAAGGTGTGTTTGCCGCCCACACGCACGCGCCAGCGACCAGGCGAACGTCTGCCGCCTCGCGCACGAAAGGCACGTGCCCAGGGTACGCGAAGGGCAGGCCCTCTTCCCGACACAGCGATGCGTAGACGCCGATCACGGGAATCGTGTTCATCACCACGCCAAAGTTGGGGCCTATCACGATGGTCGGCCGCAAGATCGTCCATGCGAACCCACGCTGCTGTGCTTTTTCGCGGATGTAGTCCTCCTGCAGCCAGTAGAAGTTGGGGTGCTCCACGCGCGGTGCGCTCTCGCGCGCGGGGATGCGCATCGGTCGGTACCTCACCGCGTCGCCTTCGCGCCTGGGCTGCATGCCGTAGGCTTTGGTTCCTTGCATCACGGTGACATGCTCGAGCCGTGACGCCCGGGACAGCGGCTCGAGCACATTGCAAAGCATTCGGCGATTGGTCTCCATCTGCCGCGGGTCGCTCCAGCCGCTGATCAGGCCGGGCATCTCGTACACGGCGGCGTAGACGACGTGCGTGACATGCGCGAGAGAGCCGAAGGCATGCGCGCAGGCTTTCTCGTCCAACAAATCGATCGGCAGGTGCTCGAACTGGCGCGTGCTGAAGGTCTCTGGCTTGCGGCGCGAGCTTGCAATGACAGCCCAACCCGCATCAAGAAACGCGTCGACGGTGGCGGTGCCGACCAGGCCGCTGGCGCCGACAATCAGTACTGTTTTGGACATCAATCGACTGTGATCTTGGCTGCGGCGAACAGCGGCTTCCAGCGCGCGTTCTCGTTGGCAATCATCTTTTCAAATTCGCTGCGCGACAGGCTCGACGGGTCAATGCCCATGCGGTCGAACTGCTCGCGCACGTCGGGCCGCTGGATCGCCTTAGCAAATTCCGCCGCAAGTCGGTCGAGGATAGGCGCCGGCGTGCCGGCCGGGGCCAAGATGCCGTACCAAGCGCCGGACTCTCCCCCCGACAAGCCAGCTTCGGCGACTGTGGGAACACCCGGCAGTTGCTTTGCGCGCCTGGCGTCGGCGACGGCAATCGCACGAAGTTTGCCGCTCTCTACGTGCGCGCGGATAGGCGGCACGCCGCTGAACAGCAATTGCACGCGGCCCGCGAGCACGTCGGTGACAGCCTCGGCGTTGCCCTTGTACGGAATGTGCAGGATGTCCGTCTTGGTGATGTAACGGAAGAGTTCTCCCGCAAGATGTCCGCTGGTGCCGGTACCTGCGGACGCATAGCTCACCTTGCCCGGATTAGCGCGTATGTAGGCGATCAACTCCGGCAAGGTCTTGCCCGGCACCTCTGGATTGACCAACAGCACGTTCGGCCCTGTTGCCAGCAGGATGACAGGCGCGATGTCACCCGGCGCGTAGGGCATGCTTTTGCGCATCATCGGGTTGAAGACCAGCGGTCCCGGCGAAGCAAAGCCAATGGTGTAGCCGTCCTTCGGGGCCTTGGAGACGAAGTCGGTGGCGAGGTCACCGCCGGCACCTGCCCTGTTCTCCACGACGACCGGGACACCGAGCTGTTCAGACAGCGGCTTGGCGACGATGCGGGCAATGAGGTCGATCGAGCTGCCGGCTCCGAAGTTGGCAATCAGGCGGATCGGCTTGTTCGGGTAGTCCTGTGCCATAGCAAGCGGCGCAAGGCCTGCCGCGAGCAGCAGGCAGGCGAGTCTTCGGGTGAGTTGCATGTTGTCTCCTTGATTTGAAATTGAATGCGTTCAGGCGTGAGAAAACATCGGGCGTCCGGGAACCGGCAGGCGCGCGCGCAGGATCACACCCTGCTCGGATTCTGTGATGAAGAGCGAGCGGCGGTCGTCTCCGCCATAAGCGGCATTGGTGGTTCGAATGCCGGCACACGAGCGGATGCGCAAGAGCGGCTCCCCGATGCGGCTGAACACCCACGCCGTGCCGGCCCCGGCGTGCACGACAACCAGGTTGCCTGCTTCGTCAAGAGCGAGACCATCGGGACCTGTCGCGCCGGACATCTGCAGGAAGCGACCGGCCTTTTTCATGCCGCCATAAGCGGGTTCGATAGGCAGGCTGAAGATCGCGTTCTCGCGCGTGACAGCCACGTAGAGGAGTTTGCGAGCTTCATCCAGCACGAGTCCGTTGGGACCCGCGAGGCCGTCCATCAGGAGGTCGACCGTCTTGCCGTCGGCGCGCAGGCGCATGACACGACCGGTCGGGTTCTCCAGCGCGCTTTCGCCCTGATCGGTGAAGTACAGGTCGCCATTGGACGCGAACACAAGATCGTTCAGGCCCTTGAGCCCTTCGCGGCGAGCGCTGCCCAGCAGCACGTCGATGCGGTCGGAGCCTGGTGTGTGCACCATCAAGCCGTGCACGTGGTCGGCAACAAACACGCGGCCGTCGCGGTGTATCTTTAGCCCGTTTGGTTCGCCTTCGTACTGAAGCATCTGCTCGAACTCGCCCGCCGGCGAGACGCGCAGCAACCTGCCATGCGCAAGGTCCACGCACCACAGGTTGCCCTCGCGATCAAAAGACGGCCCTTCTAGGAAGGAGTGCATCTTTACGTGCCGGTCTTCCAGCCATTGCGAAGGCCGGTCCGTCTGGTAAAGGGACTCGGGCAGCCTGGCGAAGACTTCGGTGCTGAGGTTTTCTGCGGGGGGGAACATGGCGTCAGTCGTCTGGAAGTTCGATGCAGAGCATGAGTGCGCTGAAGGTCTTGCCGTGCGGGTCCAGCCGCAGCGAGCGCGTGACGCCGCCTGCCAGCGCCTTCTCGATCACGAAATTCAGTGCGCGCAGCTTAGGCACTTCGTAGCGCGTGACTGGACCCTCGGCGAGGTGTGCAAAGGCGGCCATTACACGTTCGGTGGTCAGGTGTTTGTGGATATGAGCCCAAGCCGCTTCGTCGTAAGCCATCACGGCGACGTTAGAGGTGTTGCCCTTGTCGCCGGATCGCGCATGGGCCAAGTCGTGGACGCGCAAGGTCATTGCGGGTCCTTGTCGATCAGCACTATTTCTGGCTTAACCCAGCTGCGCGGAATCAGCACCGCATCGACAGCGATCACCTCGCGCGGGCCCAGGTTGATGGGACCGCCAGCGGCGTACGGACCTTGCATATTGAGCTGCCGCACGTGGTCGCCAATCAGGTCTGCGCTGCGCTTGTCGGGGCAACGTGCGGCGATTCGCAAGCGGATCTCATAGGGCTCGGGTCGGTCCTGGGTACGCCCGGTGTCGCCGTGCAGCGCCGTCATGCCGATCAAGTCGACCTGGATCTCGCCGGCCTGGCCGCCATCGAGGTGGAAGCGCTCCTTGACAATATCTGCCGCAAGCCGAGCTCTCTCGATCGCGTTGATGCCTGCGTATGCCACTTCGCCCGAGCCTATCCAGCCATCCGAGTAGCCGACCACGACTTTCAGCGTGTCAGTGCGTGGGGCCGCTCGCGGCCCGCGCACGCGCACGCGGTCGGGGCCTAACTCCTCGAACGACAGGTCGGTGATGTCGAGCACACAGTCGGGCGTGATGTAGCGCCGCGGATCATGGATCTCGTAAAGCGCTTGCTCGGTGCAGGTCATGCGATCGAGCCGACCCCCCGACCCCGCGGGCTTGCCGATGGTGATGCTGCCATCACGGCCCACATCTGCGAAAGGGTAGGCGAGTTCCGCAAGGCGCGGGACGTCCTTGCGGCCGGGATCGGCGAAGTAGCCGCCCGTCACCTGCACCGAGCATTCGAGCAGGTGGCCCGCCATGGTCCCGGCAGCCAGCAGTGGCAGGTTGTTGTAGGACCAGCCGTGGTGATGCATGGCAACGCCAAGGAACAACGACGGGTCGGCCACTCGCCCGGTCATCACAATATCGGCCCCGGTCGCAAGGGCATCGCGCACGACGTCGGCGCCGAGATAGGCATTGGCGGACGCCATTCGCGGCAGCAGCGACTCGAGTGGTTCGCCAGCGTCGAGCAGCCGCAGATCCGGATGCGTGCGCAGGAGTTCGGTCACGTCGTCTCCGATCACCGCCGCGCAGCGCAGACCATGCACACCGACTTCGGCTGCCGCACGCCGCGATGCATGTGCCGCACCGAGCGGATTGGCGGCGCCCATGTTGCTTACCAGGCGGACACCCTTTTCCCGCAGCAGCGGAGCGAAGGCGCGGATGCGCTCTTCGAGCATCGGCGTGTAGCCCAACTGCGGCGAGCGGCGGCGGTTAAGCGTCTCGCGCGCGATCGTCCGCTCCGCAAGGCATTCGCAAACAAGGTAATCGAGTTCGCTCGACTCAAGCAGTTGCACGCCCGGCGCGATGCGGTCGTCGGCCATGCCGGCGCCCACGCCTATGCGCACAGTGTTTCTTCTATTCGCCGTCTTGATCATTGGTCTCGGTCTGCTGCTGGCGCCTCTGCCTACACCGCACAAGTCATTGTCTTTAATCCGCTGTCTTGAAACTCAATCTGTAGCAGCTTTGATGGCGTGTGTTCCGGATGGTCTGCATGACCTTTTGTGGAAAGAGACAGCTGTCGTTGAGCTGAGAGATTTGCAATTTAGCACGCTTCTTTACTTGACCGTATGTTTTTCCGCCTATGGCAATTCGAGTTCGATCTATTCAGCCTTGAGGCCGGCGCGGCGGATCAGGTCACCCCATTTTTTGATTTCTGCTGCGACGAATTCGCCTACCGCCTGTGGCGACTGATTGCCACCGGGCTCTAGTCCGAGGTCGCGCAAGCGTTGTTTCACCTCCGCTTGGGCCAGCACGCGAACAATGCCGGCGTTAAGCACGCGCACAGCTTCAGCAGGGGTGTCTTGAGGCGCAAACCACACGTTCCACGCGGAGATATCGAAGCCTGCAAGGCCAGCTTCGTTGAAACTCGGCACGCCGGGCAGGACTTCGCTGCGTGCCCGGGAACTGACGGCGATAGCCTTGACCCGGCCTGCTTTGAGTTGTGGCGCTGCTGCGATGAGCGTATCGATAGAAAGGGGGACTTGATTGCCAAGCAGGTCGGTGAATGCAGTAGGGCTGGATTTGTAGTTGACAGGGAACAGGCTTGCGCCTGAAAGCAACGTGAATTGCTCGAAGACCACCCGCGAGGTTGAGCTAGGGATGGCGACGTTGAGCGTGCCGGGTGCGGCCTTGGCCATGCGAATGACCTCTGCGGTGGTGCTCCCGGCAAAGCCATTGTTGGCCAGCAGCACCATCGGCACTGATCCTGTGAATGCGATTGGCGAGAAGTCCTTGATGGGGTCGAAAGGCAGTGTGGCGTACAGCGCGGGATTGGCGGCATGTGTGCCGTTCGAGCCGACAAGCAGTGTGTAGCCGTCTGGCGCTGCCTTGGCCACGGCCTGCGCGCCAATGTTGCCGCCGGCACCGGGGCGATTGTCTATGACGATCGCTTGCCCAAGATCTTCGGAGAGTTTTTGTGCGATCAGTCTTGCAGCCACGTCGGCCCCCTGGCCGGCGGCAAAAGGAACCACAAGTCGAATCGGTTTGTTGGGATAGGGCTGGGCGTTGACGAGTGTGGTCACCAGGAATACAGCCAGCACTGGTATGAACTTAATGAACTTTATCAACATACATTTGTCTCCATAAACGATTAGTTGGTTTATTCCCCTGCGGCGAGGAACGCTTTGATTCGCTGGTTGATGAAAGCTGTTTCCGGAGTCCCTTCGATGGCGCGCCAGCCAAGATGGCCGCGTTCGGAAGAAATCTCAGCATATTCGCTGTGGGTCACATGGCGAGCGATGGCGCGCGAAGATGCCACGCCGAGCAAGCGGTCAGTGGAGGAGGGCATCACCAAAGTGGGCGCGCGCACTTTGCCAAGGGCTGCGGCCAGATCGCCTCCGAAAGGCGCTGCCACGTCATGCGCAGCAGAGGCTTCATAGCGGCGGATCAGGTCCCATGCGTCCCATGCTTTTGCGCGATGCACAGTGGTGGCAATTTCAAGCTCAAGCATCTCAGGCGACAGTGATTCAAGCCAAGTGTCTGCGACAGTCCATGGAAAGTAGAGGCGACCTGCCGCTTCAAGCCCGCGCAACGGGGGTGCAAGATATCGACCGTTGTTCCATTCAGGATCCAACTGGATGGCATCGATCATGTTTCGCACCACGCAGCGCATTATGTTGCCGGTGGCGGCGGCTGGAACCAGCAATACGATGCGCATCGGAAAATTCGGAAACAAGATACCCCATTCGAGCGACTGGAACGCACCCATCGAAGCGCCTGCCACGGCGGCGAGCCTGCTGAGGTTGAATTCATCAGTCACCAGTGAATGAGCGGCGCGCACCATGTCGCGCACTGTGTAGCGCGGGAAATCGCCCATCAAGCCATCCTGCGGTTTCGATGAGGTCCCAGCGCCTATGCCGTCCACGGCGATGATGAAAAAACGGTTCGTGTCAAAAGCCTTGCCCGGGCCAATATAGCCGTCGGCGCTGTGGCGGGTGTTGGCGGTGCCGGGCGAAATCAAAATGGCGTTGTCACCCGCGGCATTGAGCGTGCCGTGGGTGACGAAGCCAACCTTAAGGTTGGTGAGGCTTTCGCCACTTTCAAATTGAAAGCGGGGAATGACAAAGCTGTCCTCATTGCCCATGAGTGACGGAGCCTGCGCCGACAAGATGATTGCGCCGGTGAGATCTGATGCCATCAAGTAAGTTCTTTTTTGTTAAATCGACAGTAGGGCCTCATTCATGGCGCTACAAAAGCTAAGTGGGCTGTTTCGAATTTGTTCCGACCTTTGGGCTCCTCAGGCCAGTGAAAGCGTCGGTGCTGCAATCGATGAACGCTGTGCCAATGAAACGGTCATCGCATCGTAGCCATAGACCCAGTCTGGATCAGTCCGGGCACTCATCCACTGATTTTTGTGCGAAGTCAGTTGTATGAGGCTGACGCGCTCTTTGCGGGTTGCCTCGTACCGGCGGAACACCTCTGGATAGTCGCCGCCCTCCTCAAGGCAGCGCGCCAAAATTGCCGCGTCCTCGATAGCGCTGGTGGCGCCCTGTGCCATGTACGGCACCATCGGATGGCATGCATCACCCAGCAGCGCAACTCTGCCCTGGCTCCAGAACGGTAAGGGGTCTCGCTCGTAGAGGGACCACTTGTGAGCTTCAGGGCAAGCCTGGAGCACCGTCTGCACCTGAGGATGAAAACCCGCGAAAGCAGCCCGCAACTGCTTCATGTCTCCCTTGGCGGACCATGATTCGTTTTGCCACTCAGGCTCAGGAAGGCTGGTCACAAAATACAGCTCGTCGCGTCGTGGGGTGATGTAGTAAATAACGATGTGCCGGTCCGGCCCCCACCACTTGGTGCAGTCGTCAACCTGCGCGCCCTTGAGCAAGCTGGCAGGGAAGGTGGTCCGGTAGGCCACCCGCCCTGTGAAGCGGGGTGCTTCGGTCCCATGCATCCACTCTCTGACCCGCGAGTGCACACCATCTGCGGCAATGACAGCGGCTGCGCGCGTCGAACTGCCATCCGTAAAACGCAAGGTCACGCCGGAGCCATCATCTTCAAGGTCTTGCAGCGTTTTGTTCAGGTGCAGCCGCCGCGGCTCAACGGTTGCGGCGACTGCGGCGTGAAGATCGCCGCGGTGAAGCAGCAAATAAGGCGCGCCATACCGTTGCTCAAACGCATCGCCCAGCAGCAATTCGTGCTTGCGAGCGCCGGTGTCCCATTCGCGGTTGTCCCAGGATGTAGGGCGGAACGCAGCTTCGCGAAGCCCTTGCTCAAGGCCCAGTGTGCGCAGCACCTTCAGCGCGTTAGAGCTTTGCTGGATACCAGCGCCAACGCGTGCGAACTGCTTGGCCTGCTCGTACACGTGCACGTCAAAGCCGCGCCGCTGCAGCAGGGCGGCAGTTGTAAGGCCGCCTATACCAGCACCAATGATGGCAATCGTGGACATGGCATTCATGTTCAGTTCATGGTCAGTTTGGCGCGCTTGACGACCGTGTCCCACTTCGTCATTTCAGAGCGAATGAAATCACCGTATTGCTTGGGCGTCTGCGGAACCGGCTCAGCCCCTATGCCTTGCATGCGTTCCCGGGTTTCTGGATCGCGCAGCACGCGAACAATGTCGCTATTGAGCTTGGTCACAATTTCTGCAGGCGTGCCCGCTCGGACCGACAAGCCGCCCCAGGTCTGGGCCACGTAGCCGGGCAGACCGGCTTCGGAGGCTGTGGGCAGCTGTGGCAACAACTGGGACCGCTCTGGCGCTGCCATGGCAAGAGCGCGTAAGCGGCCACTTTGCACATGTTGCAAAGCACTTGGAATATCGGCAAAGACCACATCGATGCGACCGCCGAGCAAATCCAAAATTGCTGGGCCATTGCCCTTGTACGGTACGTCGCTGAGGCCAATACGCGCTTGCAGCTTGAACAGTTCACCGGCAAGGTGCGCACCGCCGCCCGAGCCAGAATGCCCGAAGGTCAGCTTGTCGGGCTGTGCCTTGGCAGCATTGATCAGCTCGTTCAGCGTCTTGAAAGAGGCTTCTGCATTGACAACCACCATGATCGGGTAGACCGCCGCCAAAGACAGCGGCAAGAAATCCTTTTCTATGTCGTAGCTGAGGTTGCCTTTCATGCTTGGCAGCACCGTATGGTGAATGACCGAGAACAACAGGGTGTAACCGTCCGCTGGTGCTTTGATCGCCGCTTCTGCCGCGACGATGCCGCTCGCACCGACACGGTTTTCGACCAGCACGTTCTGATTCCACAAGGCCTGCAGCTTGCCCGACAGGATGCGCGCCGTTTGGTCTATGGGGCCGCCAGGAGCGAATGGCACCAGAATGCGAACCGGTTTGTCTGGGAATGCCGATTGCGCCCTCGCAAACGGGCTAGCGAGCAAGGCTGTGGTGGTACATGCTACGAAACGCCGACGATGAAGATTCATTATTGTCTCCGGTGCAGCTGATGTTGTTCATGGCTCAAGTGAGCCGTCAGCATAGTTGCAATATCTCTGGAATGGTTCAATGGCGGCATTTGTCCGGCACCTTCGAACTCTGGACAGGAGCATGGTGACTGTCTAGAGCCGCCGCGATTCGTGTGCGCTGGTGGCCGATATATTGGCCACCAACGCTCAAGCTCTGCGGTCGAAGATGACATGGTGGGTGCATCCGCACTTGCCCAGGTCGCGGAAGTATTTTTTGGTGAAGGCGTCTGGCCAAAAAACCACGGCCCAAATTCCATCAGTTGGGCTGGATTTTTCCGGCATCAATGACTTTGGCCCACAGCTCAATTTGTTGGCCCATGTAGGCGGTGAACTCTGCGGGACTCATGGTGGCGACATCCATGGAGCCTTGCTCTAGCTGCCTCCGCACCTCAGGACGCTGCATGACCGTCACTGCATCTGCATTGAGCTTTTGGATAATGTGAGCAGGGGTTTTTGCCGGTGCATGTAAACCATGAAATGCCAGCGCCTCGTAGCCTTTGATGTGCGCAGCAATAGGGGGGACGTTGGGCATGCTGGTCACCGATTGCCTGCCCGTCACCGCAATGGCGCGAATGCGTCCGGCATCGATTTGAGCTTTGGCCGTCGGGATGGAACTTGCCGAGAACTCTATGTCTCCTGACAGAAGACCTGCAATAGCGGGCGCTGAGCCTTTGTAGTGAACTGCATCTGTCCTGATGCCACCCATTTGGTTCATCATTTCCAGAAAAATATGCGGAGAGGTGCCGGGGCCACCGGTGCTGTAACGGAACTTTCCGGGATTGCTCTTTGCTTGGGCCAGCAAATCACCGAAATTGTTCACAGAAGACGTGGTGGGGGCGACCAAAACCAGAGGGAAAGACACCAGCCGGGTCACATGCGCGAAGTCGTTCAAGGGGTCGTACGGTAAAGTCTTAAAAAGACTCTTGGCGACGGCCGTGTTGCTGATGTCGCCCAATAACAAGGTGTAGCCATCAGGCGGCGACTTGGCTACAAAATCTGCTGCAATCGTCCCACCCGCGCCCAGCCTGTTTTCGACGACCACCGTCTGGCCCCAAAGTTCGCCCAACTTCTGCGCAAGGATTCTTCCTACGAGGTCCACCGAGCCCCCCGGGGAGAATCCGATCACCACTCGCACGGGCTTTGCGGGAAAGTCCTGTGCCCACAGTGGGCAGGCGCTTGAGAAAAGAAGCATCAGAGTTGTCACGAAAAATTTTCTCGACATGATCTCTCCTTGTGTACTTGCTAAAAAAACGCGAACCCAGCACTGCTTGTAATGCCAATTGGAATGGGTTGCTATCAGGCTATCCCGAGCATTTGGCGGGCGATTTTGGGTGTCGCGATCGGGCGACCCCAGATTCGGGCTGTCGCAGTCCACTGTTCGACCAGGAGTGCGTTTGTGGCGGCCAACTCGCCGGGCCTTAGATAGACCATGTCTTCCATTCCAGTGCGAACGTGTCCCCCTTGGGCAAACGCCAGCAGCGCCATCTGGAGGTACTTCTCCGTGTCTGGCGCTTGACTAGAAATGGCCCACTCGGCGCCTGGCGGTAATTTCTCAAGAAGAAATGGCAGGACCCGGGGATCGAGTGGAAGACCACCTGGCAAGCCAAAGACGAACTGTACAAAGGCTGGACGAGCCAGCAGATTCTCCTCGTCGAGCTTGTTCACCATGTACATGTGGCCCAAGTCGAATACTTCGATCTCAGGAACGATGTTCCTGGACTTCATGCGTGCTGACATCTCGCGCAGGTAGTGAGGCGAGTTGTCATAAAGGCGATTGCCGATGTTGAAAGAGCCCGCATCGAGCGACACCATCTCCACGTCTACTTCCACGGCCGCAAACCGTTCCGAGTGCGAGGCCCTGCCCCCGTTGTCGCCGGCGCTGATGTTGATGATGGCATCGCATCCTGAGGCCTTGATCAAGTCAACGGTGCGGCGGTAGTCCGCCACGTCTGACGTCGTGCTGCCATCGTCCCGCCGTGCGTGAATGTGCACCATGGCTGCGCCAGCACGCCAGCATTCGATTGCTGCGTTGGCGACTTCCTCGGGCGTGACTGGGTGGTGAGGCGTCTTGGAGCGAGGAGGAGCGCCTCCCGTCACGGCAGCGCAGATGATCAGTGGCTTCATGCGATTGCTCCTTGCGCTTGCGCGAGTAGTCGACGTTTCATGTGGTTGACAAGGCCGCCGGCCTGGATGATGCCCAGCACTTCATTGGGGTAGGGAGGGACGGGATAGCGCTGGCCACCAACCACAACCCATCCTTCTTCCAGATTCGCTTGAGCGTGGTCACCCTGCCTTGCTGCATCCACAGCACTTGGAGAGGTCACCACCGGTAGCCCAATGTTTATTGCGCTGCGGTAGAAGATGCGTGCAAAACTTTTGGCGACGATGCATGAAATGCCCATGGCCTGGATGGCAATGGGTGCGTGTTCGCGAGAACTTCCGCAGCCAAAATTTTCACCGACAAAGAGAAAATCTCCTGCCGCTACCCGCGCATGAAAATTGTCGGCAACAGGTTCAAAGCATTTGGACGCCAAGACCTGAGGGTCTGATTGACTCAGGTATTTCGCGGGAATGATGACGTCCGTGTCAATGTGGTCGCCGAACACGTGAATGTTTCCTTCGAATTTCATGCCAATACCTCCCTGGGATCAGAAATGACGCCGGTCAATGCTGAAGCCGCGGCAACATAGGGGCCTGACAGGTAAACCTCAGATTCCTTGTGCCCCATCCTGCCTCGGAAATTGCGGTTGTGGGTTGCCAGACAGACATCTTTGGGCCCGAGCACACCCATGTGAATGCCTGCGCAAGGCCCGCACCCTGGCGGGTTCACCGTCGCGCCAGCTTCTTGCAGCGTATGCAAGATGCCGGAGTTCAAGGCGGCCCTATAGACGATCTCTGTCGCCGGTGTCACCAGCAGTCGCACACCCTTGGCCACCTTGTTGCCCTTGAGCACTTGCGCAGCTTCTTCAAGGTCTACCAGACGACCATTGGTGCATGTGCCTATGGCGATTTGAGTCAATTTCACGCCCGCCAGTTCCTGCACAGGAACTACGGCATCTGGCGAGTGGGGTTTGGCAACCATAGGAGAAAGTTCATGGGCTGCTATCCGAACTGTGCGCTCATAAACCGCATCTGGATCGCTGCGATAGACCGTACCGCTGTTGGCGCCTCGCGCCGCCAGGTAGTCATGTGTCACATGATCTGGCGCCATGAGTGCGGTCTTCGCCCCCATTTCTATGGCCATGTTGGTGATGGTCATGCGTTGATCCATGCTTAAGCGTTCAAGTGCACTGCCCACAAACTCGATGGCTTTGTAGCGCGCGCCATCCACCCCCAACTCCTTCAAGGTGGCCAGGACAAGGTCCTTGCTTGTGACGTACCGTTGCAGTTCTCCCTCGTAAGACACTTTGATGGAGGGGGGTACCACCAGCCATGTTTGCCCGAAGGTAAATATGTAGGCCATTTCGGTGGAACCCATTGGAACCGAAAAGCTGCCGAACGCACCCATGGTGCATGCATGCGAGTCAGCATTGCAAATGAGCATTCCTGGGCGGACATAGCCGAGTTCGGGAATGAGGGCGTGGTCCATGCCCTCCCCAAAACCGAAGAAACGTTCGATGCCTTGTTCTTTGCAGAACTGCTCGATGTACGCCACTTCGCTCGCAAAGTGGCTGTCGCGAAAAGGGGCGTGTCGGCCCGCGACGATGCAAATCTTAGAAGGGTCGAATACGCGGCTTGCACCCGCACTTTTCATCTGCCGTATTGCAAGCGGCGCAGTGATGTCATTGGCCATAGCCAGATCCACGTTGACGGTGACCACATCGCCCACGCCAACTTCTTTGCGACCAGACGCTGCTGCCAGCATCTTTTCCGCCATTGTTTTTCCAACCATCGGGTACTCCTTGGCCGCGAAGACGCACGCAAGTTGATGCCATATCGCGAAGTTAACGTTAACATGCTAATGGTCAATTTTTCTCAAGTCAAGCGTCTGCGGGTCTTGTTTTGAGGCTCCTAGGGTAAGCTCCATGGCGATCAAGCACGTGAAGGGCAAGCAAGGATGAAAGAGATACGACCGGAGAGCCTGCGCACGCAAGTCGCGCACTCTACGATGTTGCAGGTGGCAGAGCGCGCGGGTGTTTCCACCATGACTGTGTCGCGCGTGCTTCGCAATCCGTCGCTGGTCTCTGCCGAGACTCGAAGCCGAGTCCAGAAGGCGGTGGAGGAGGTGGGGTACATACCAAACGCCCTTGCCGGAGGTTTGCGCCTTTCATCCACCAGCAACTTGGTCGCAGTGATCTTGCCGAGTCTGGACAACTCTTTGTATTCCCGAACCATCCAGGGTCTGAGTGATGCATTGGTGGGGCATGGTCTTAACCTCATGCTCGGCGATAACCGCTATTCAAGCATCGTAGAGGAGAGGCTGGTTGAGTCGTTCATGGAGCAGCGTCCCGCCGGCTTCGTTTTGCATGAGACTGTGCACTCCGCAAAGACCAAGCGCATGCTCATGCTGGCCAGGGTGCCTGTGGTCGAAATCGGAGATCTGGTTGCGCGGCCGATAGACGCGGTCGTCAGCTACTCCAACAAGTTGGCATCTCATGCGCTGACCATGCATCTGATAGGGCGTGGGTACAGAAGGATTGGGTTCGTCAGCGTTCCGATCGCTGGAAACCGCAGGGCGCAGCAACGCCGGGAAGGTTACCTGCAAGCCTTGAAGAATTCACGGATCACACCTATCGATAAATTGATCCTTGAGTGTGAGCCAGGATTTGCAAGTGGCGCGCGAGGCCTGGATTTACTGATGAGCAAACAGGTCAAGGCCGATGCCATCTTTTTTGCCGGTGATGTATTCGGGATTGGCGCGCTTTTGGAATGCCAACGACGCGGTTGGCGTGTACCGGGCGACATCGCCTTGGCAAGCTTTGACGATTACGAGATAAGTGCTCAATTGACGCCGCACCTGACATGCCTTGACATACCGCGCTATCGGATCGGTCAGGAGGCCGCCCGTGTCTTGCTGACCCGCAGTGCAGCAAAGGACATTGGTCGAGAACGCGTTAATGTTGGTTTTTCTGTTTTACCCAATCAAACGGCATAGGCTTTGCTGGAGCATCTAGCCGGGGGCAGCCTATTTTTTCAAATACATATTGATCTGCGACCGGTAGGCTGCACGGTCATGTAACGCGGGTTCTACTGGCACCCTGGCCGTCTCTTATCCGCAGGTGCGTGCGGGCAAGTTTCGCGCGATTGCCACGACCAGCCCAACCCGCCTGAAGATTGCATCTGATGTACCAACCATCAGCGAGGCTGGCGTATCCGGGTTTGATGACCTGGGCTGGCAGGGAATACTTGCGCCTGCGGGCACCCCTCCTGCGGTGGTTGCCCGGTTGAGCAGCGAGCTGATCAAGATCCTCGAGAACAGATTGGGCATGCACCTCTCATCTTCACTGAAGCCCAGTTGGTAAAGTTGGCTGACAAGATATGCAAGCTGCGGGCCATACTGGCATCACCTCCAGCGAATTGGTCTGCGGGGCGAAAGCAAGCCCAGAGGAAAGCAAATCCTGTTCAGCAAAGAGGTGCAACCCCCGCAGTGCATGACTCTGACTCTCGTCGAAGTGCTGGCGAATTAACAGATTCTGAGGCGATTTGCGATTGTTATTGCTTTGTTATTTCTTCTTGGATAACTGATGGAGGCCATGGTAATCTCTGACTAGCATAATGTCTCAGTGCAAGTTTTTCAAGACCGCTCAGCCGGCGGCAGCGGGCGTTTTGGTTGCCGGCCTGCTGCGCAAGGACGCGCTCATCGACATGTCGGCCGTCGCGGTCCTTCGCGACCCGCCGGCGGAAAAATAGGGCGCGGTCACCATCCATGAATCCAGCAGAAACAAGCGCAAAGCCCGCCGATGCCTCACTGCTGACTGGTGTGCGCGTCATCGACCTCACGACGGTGGTGTTCGGGCCGCTGACCACGCAAATCCTTGCCGACTACGGCGCCGACGTCATCAAGATCGAGCCGCCCGAGGGTGACATCATGCGCCATGCTGGTTCGGTCGCATCGGATGGCATGGGCTGCATTTTCCTCAACCTCAACCGCGGCAAGCGTTCGGTCGCCATCGACCTCAAGAAGCCTGACGGGCGCGCCGTGCTGCGCAAGCTCATCAGTACCGCTGACGTGTTCATCCACAACGTCAGGCGCGGCGCGATGGACAGGCTGGACCTCTCCTATGAGGCGGTCTCCGCGATCAACCCGCGCATCCTGTATTGCACCGCCACCGGCTTTGCCAAGGGCAACACGCGTGCCGACGCCGCGGCCATCGACGACGTGATCCAGACTTCTTCTGGCTTGGCCGCGCTCAATGCCGGTGAGGACGGCGTGCCGCGCTTTGTGCAAAGCTTGCTCGCCGACAAGGTCGCTGGCATGGGCCTGGCCTGCGCCGTGCTTGCCGCGCTGTACCGGCGCACCGTGACCGGGCGCGGCGGCCTGGTCGACGTGCCGATGTACGAAACTCTTGCCGCTTTTATGCTGATCGAGCACCTGCAGGGCGAAAGCTATGAGCCGTCCCGCGGGGAGGTCGGTTATCACCGTGTGATGAGCGCACGCGGCCGTCGTATTTACACTGCCAAAGATGGTTATGTCGCCATGACGCCCTACAGCGGCGTGCAGTGGGCGCAGTTTTTTCGAGAAACTGGCCGGCCCGAACTGGCGGACGACGTGCGCATCACCAACGCGGTGGAGCGCAACGCCCATGTTGGCGAACTCTACGACATGATTGCCTCCGTCGCCGGCACGCGCACCGTCGCCGAATGGGAGGCCCTCGCGTCACGGTTTGGCTTTCCGGCGCAGCGCGTCAATTCTCTGGCCGACGTGGCCTTAGACCCAGACCTCGCCACCACCGGCACCCTGGTCGCGCGCGAGCACGCCGGCGTGGGTCGCACGCGCATGCTCGCCTCGCCCGGTTTTTTTGACGGCGCGGCGGCGCGCCATCCGGGTGTTGCGCCGAAATTTGCCGAGCACACTCAGGCGGTGCTGGCCGAGGCGGGCTACTCCGCTGCTGACATCGAGCGCTACGCCGCGAGCGGCGCGGTGCGCTTAGCTGGGGCCAAGACATGACTCTCTTTTACGAAGACTTTGAAGTCGGTGCGACCTACCCAACCACCTCGCGACTGATTACCGATGCCGACCAGCAAGCCTTTTGCAAGCTGGTGGGTTATGACGTGCCGCTGTTTCTCGATGACGCCTATGCGCAATCGCGCGGCCTGCCCGGGCGCATCTGCCCCAGCCACTTGGTCATGTCGTTTTCCACCGCCATGACGGGCAAGCTCTTTCAGGCCAGCGTGGTGGCGCTGGCCGGCATTGAGGGCGTCAAGTTCCTGCGCCACGTGCGGCCCGGTGACACCCTGCGCACCGAGGTCGAGGTGGTGCAAAAGCGCATGACTTCCAAGCCGGGGCGGGGCCTGGTGGTGTTTCGCGACCACGTTTACAACCAGCACGACGAAGAAGTGTTTCGCAACGACAAGCACGCGCTGATCCGCTGCCGCGACAGCGCGCCTGAATAAATCACGGAGACTGAAGTCATGAACGCCATCGAAAAACCAACTTCAAAATATGTGCTCCGGCCGGACGAGATGGCATCGTATTCGCCAGCCAACCACACCGGCACCAAGAACACGCGCCTCGTATCGGCCGCGATCAACGGAGCGCAGTACATGGAAGTCGTGCTGGGCGAGGTCGAAAAAGGCGCCGGCGTGTCCACCCACGCCCACCCTGGCATGGAGCAGGCGCAGTACTTCATCGAGGGCGAGGCCGAGGTCATCATCGACGGCGTGGCCTACCAGGCGCGCGCCGGCGACCTGTGTTTTTTTCCGCCCGACGTCTTTCATTCTGTGCGCGTGACTTCCGAGCGCATGAAGGTCTTGATCATCTACTCGCCGCCTTACGCCGAAAACCCCGACAAGGTCGTGCGCAAATAATCCCGCCGATACGCCACACTCCCCATGGAACACATCATGAAAAAAATTGCGATTGCACTGTTTGCATCTCTTTTTGCGCTGTCCAACGCGGCAGCACAAACCTACCCGACCAAACCCATACGCATGGTGGTGGGCTTTGTCGCCGGTGGGCCCACCGACGCGGTCGCTCGCCTGTTCGCACAACGCCTGGGCAATGTGTTGGGTCAGCAGGTGGCCATCGAGAACAGGGGCGGTGCGGACGGGGTTATTGCGGCCGACCTTGTCGCCAAGGCCCCACCTGACGGCTACACCTTGTTTTTTGTGTCTGCCGGGCATGCGATCAACGCCAGCTTTTATCCGAAAGTGCCGTACCGCACGGTGGAAGATTTTGCGCCCATTACCCTCGTCGGCGAATCGCCCAACATGGTCACCGTCACGCCTTCGCTGCCGGTGAACACACTGAAAGAATTCATCGCACTGGCAAAGTCCAAGCCGGGCGCGCTCAACTACGGCGCCACTTCCAGCCCGACCCTGCTTGCCACCGAATTGTTCGGCGCTCTCTCCGGCATACAGCTCACGCGCATCCCTTTCAAGGGCGCGGCGCCGGCCATGGCGGCGGCGATGTCAGGTGATGTGCAACTGGTGATTTCGGGCATAGGCACCACGCTGCCGCAGGTCAAGGGTGGCAAATTGAAGGGCCTGGCTGTCACCGGCTCCAAGCGCTCGCCGCTCGCCCCGGAGATTCCCACGGTCGTCGAGTCGGGCATCAACTTTGTCGCCACCACTTGGTATGGCGTGCTCGCCCCGGCCGGCACGCCGCCGGCCATCATCGCCCGCCTCAATGCAGCGTCGCGCAGCCTGCTCGAAGATGCGGAAGTCAAGGCCCAGGCCGCGCCGCAAGGCGTGGTACTCACCCCCTCCACACCCGACGAGTTCGGCACCTTTCTGCGCAGTGAGGTCGCGCTGTGGGCCAAGGTGGTGAAAGATACCGGTATCAAGGCGGAGTAAGTTTTACTTCAGACAAGAAAGAACCAGCCATGCATTCAATGTTCACGCGTTCCCTGCTTGCCCTTGTCGCGGCAAGTCTGGCCCTCGCCTGTGGCGGGGCCGTGGCGCAGGCGAGCTGGCCGACAAAGCCCATGCGCATTGTTGTTCCCTACCTCGCCGGCTCTTTCACCGACGTTGCCGCGCGCCGCGTGGCGGTCGAGCTCACCGAATCGCTGGGTCAATCCGTGATTGTTGAAAACCGCACCGGGGCGAGCGGCATCATCGGCATAGACGCGGTGGCCAAGTCGCAGCCCGATGGCTACACCTTCCTGTTTACCGAGAACACCTTTACCGTCAATCCGGCGCTCTTCCCTAAGCTGCCTTACCAGCCGCTCAAAGATTTTGTGCCGGTGGCCTTGCTGGCCGAGGCGCCCACCGCGATGTGGGCGCGCGTTGACCTGCCGGCGACAGACGCCCGTGCGCTGGTGCGTCTCGCGCAGGAAAAGCCCGACAGCCTGACCTTTGGCTCGGGCGGAGAGGGGACATCGTCGCACCTCGCCGCGGCGCTGTTTTTTGACAAGGCCAAGATCCGTGTGATCCACGTTCCCTACAAAGGCGTCGCCGGCTCCATTGCCGAAGCCGTTGCCGGCCGCATCGATTTCGGCACGTCCAGCCTGGCCAGTGCCAGCGGGCAGATCAAGGCCGGAAGGCTGCGCGCCCTCGGCGTGACCGGGTCGCAGCGCAGCCCGCTGCTGCCCAATGCGCCTACGTTTGCCGAGCAGGGCTTTGCCGACTATGACGCGCCGATCTGGTTCGGCATGCTCGCGCCCGCCGGCACGCCGGCGCCGGCCGTGGCGCGCCTGCAGGCCGAGCTGGCAAAGATCATGGAAAAGCCGGCCGTGCGCGAGCTCTTTAACGGCCAGGGCGCGCGCGTCATGTCTATAAGTTCGCAGGAGTTCACCGCCCGCATGGCGCGCGAGATCCAGCAGTGGACCGAGCTTGTGGCGCGGACTGGCATCAAGGTGGAGTGACGGACCAGCTTGTGCCGGCCAGGCAAAAGGCTGTAAACGGCCGACTGGCAAGGCTTTCCAGCTTTATTGCGTGTTCTTCTCAGGAATCGCATGGGGCCCATGGGCCAGCACCGCAAAACCGTCTCGTTTGATTTGAGCCACTGAGTTGGCGTTCACAAAAGCCGCTACTTGGCCAAAAGCTGCGCTGGGGGCAGGCCGGCCCCGCCAGGTCCACTCAGATCAATCGGCCTTGATCCTGGCCGCGCGAATCACTTCGCCCCAGCGCGTCCTTTCGCCTAGCAGGAATTCTTCGAAGGCGGCCGGCGGCATGGTGCGAAATGCCTCCACCCCGAGCTTGCGCAGAGCTGCCTGCGTATCGGGCGAGCCGAGCACCGCGGCCATGTCGCTGGCCAGGCGCTGAGTGATCGCCTCCGGCACGCCTGCAGGCGCCACCAGTCCGAACCAGTTGGCGAAATTCATGCTCGCATAGCCTTCCTCGCGCAAGGTCGGTACGTTCGGCATATCGAAGAAGCGGCCGCTGGTGGAGACGGCAATGACCTTGACCTTGCCACCGCGCATCAGGCTGACGGCGCTGCCCGCCGGCAGCATCTGCAAATCGGTGTGGCCGCCCAACAAGGAGTTCAGGGCGGGTGCTTGGCCCTGGAAAGGCACATGACGGACATCCAGCCCGGCGATGCCCTTCAAGGTCTCCATCGCGATCTGCGAGGTGCTGCCCAGGCCGGCTGACGAATAGGTGTACTTGCCTGGTTCCCGCTTGATCAGCTCGACCAACTCCTTGGTGGTGCTGGCCGGAAAATCAGGACGCACCACCACCGCAAAGGGGTTGATTGCGAAGGGGGCAATGGCGACGAAGCTCTTTTGCGGGTCGTAGGGCAGATTGCTGCGCAGGTTCGCAGCGATGGCATGCGTCTCGGCGCTGGCCAGCAGCAGGGTGTAGCCATCGGCCGTCGCGCGCGAAACCGCCTCTGCGCCCAGGGTGCCTGCAGCACCGGCTCTGTTCTCCACCAGAACCGGCGAGCCCATGCGCTCAGACATTTTTTGTGCGATCAGGCGACCCGCAGCGTCGGTGATCCCGCCGGCCGGCCAGGGCACCACCAGCTTGATCGGCCGATCTGGATAGCCCTGGGCATGCACACCCACTGTGGCTGCAATGGCGATGACAGGCACCAGCATCTGCAAGATCAGGCGACGCATGGACAGCGATTTCGGAAGGCTTTGGCGCATTTTTTTCTCCTGGCAAAAACAAAAGCGAGTAGGCTCGCGATCGATGATGGTCAATCAGTTGAGGTCAATTTTGGCGTTGGCCACCGTGCCACTCCAGCGTGCGAGCTCGTCCGAGATGAAGCGCACAAAGCCTGTGGGCGAGTGCGTGATCAGGTCGACGCCGCGTGCGCGGAAAGTGCTCTGCAGTTCCGCGCTGGCCAGTGCCGCATCCAGCGCTGATGACAGCTTGGCCACCACCGACTCTGGGGTCTTCGCCGGCGCAACGATGCCGAACCAGTTGGCCACCTCCGGCATCAAGGGTGTTCGGGCCGATGTCATCGCGCCGAGAACGGCAATCTTGCGAATCGGGCAGGGAAACCAGGCCCGCAGCTCGGGCTCCAGGGTGGTGTTGGTGGCCGGCATGACCAGCCCGACAGTGATATCAGCCATGGTTCTGGATTCCTGGTGAGTTAGATCTCGAGCAGGCGGCCGTAGCCGGCGACCGGCGCTTTGATGCGCGCCTCGCGCAGGGCCTGCCACATCATGCATCCCGCACTGGAGATGGCAGGCTTGCCAAGGTCAGCTTCCAAAGAGCCGAGCACCGACAGCGTGGGCAGCCCAACACCGCTGATGAACACCGCCTGCGCCTCGGGGCAGTCCACCTGCCGGCCCAGGTGGTAAACACGCTCTTCGGTCTCCTCGAAGATGCTCCTGACCTCGGGCAGCCATTTCATGTCGGCGACCCGCAGCCCATGGCTTTGCAGCACCTCGCGGCTCTTGCGGCTGAGTGCTTCGTCGTAGGCGGTTCCGACCGCGATGGAATTGACGCCGAGTGCATTGCAGGCGGCCACCACGCTGCCAAAGGTGGTGATAAAGGGAATCCCGATCCGGTCCTGAATGCGGGCTACCAGCTCAGCCTCGCGCTCCTTGCCCAGGTAGTAACTGGTGGCAGTGTGCGCCAGCACCATGACGTCGGGCTTGACGCTGGCGAGCATCTCCACCACTTCATCGAGGTGCTCAATATGGCTGGCCGCCCGCTTGAGCAGGGTCTCCAGCGTGCCCACCGGGCCGCGTGCGACCAAGCGGCCAAAGTGGACCGACACCCCTTCAGGCGCCAGCTCCACCATCTCGCGCTCCACCGTGGGCGTGGCCGGGGGAATCAGAAAGCCGATGCGCGCGCGCCAACCGGCGGTCTTGGCGTAGCCGAACCGGGGATTGGCCTGAGCCTGAGGCTTGTTCTCCATGGTGTACTTTTCTGCCCACGGGCGTGACACGTTTCAAAACAGTTTAGGACACGATGGCCGGTAAGCGTGCGATCGCCCCATCACGCTGCCGCCCGCTCACCATTGCAAGCGGTCTTTTTTGAATCACCTGCGCCTACAGCGGCCGATGACAGCGCCTCACACAGATTCATTGAGCTGCTCGTGCGGCACAAAGACAGGCACGTTCTGGCCAGACGCGCTGGCCGAAAAACTCACCTGCACCCGCATGCCTATGTGCACCGCGTCCCAGTCGCTGGCCTGAAGGTGGGTCATCAGCATCACGCCCTCGTCCAGCCGCACATAGGCCATCAGGTAGGGGATCTCCACGCCGCGCAGCATGCGCGTGAACGAATACACCTCCCCCAGGCCGGTACTGGGCCGCCAAGTGGTCTGCTCGCTGCCGCAGTGCGGGCAGTAGGGGCGCGGGTAATGGTGGAAGCGATCGCAGGCGCTGCAGTGCTTGAGCATCAGCCGGCCTTGCTGCGCCTCTTGCCAGAAGGTGCGGTTCTCCGGGTTTTGCAAGGGGTCCTGGAAGACCCAAGTGGCGGCTGCGTTCATCTCAATGCCTTTGCATGATCAAGGTGGCCGCGCCATGGCGCGCGCCCAGCAGGCCGCCTATGCCGTTGGCGAGCGCTAACTCCAGGTTGGGCACTTGGACCTGGGGATGGGCCTGGCCGCGCAACTGGCGCACGGCCTCGATGACCTTGGTCATGCCGCCGCGGTTGGCCGGGTGGTTGTTGCACAGGCCGCCGCCGTCGGTGTTGACCGCCAGCCGGCCCTGGCCGGCAATCAGCTGGCCATCGGCCACAAAACGCCCGCCCTGGCCCTTGGCGCAAAAGCCCAGGTCTTCGAGTTGCATCAGCACCGTGATGGTGAAGCTGTCGTAGATGGAGGCATATCGGATGTCGGCTGGTGTGAGGCCGGCCTGCTCAAAGGCGCGCGGGCCTGTCCAGGCCGTGGCCGAGTGGGTGATGTCCATGTCCCCGCCAGACTGGCCCTTGACCGAGGCCGACATGGCGCGCACCTGCACACGCGGCTGCTTCAAGCCCTTGGCCAGGTCCGGGTGCACCAGCACCACCGCGCCGCCGCCGTCGGTGACCACGCAGCAGTCGGCCCGGCGCAGCGGGTCGGCCACGCGCGGGGAGGCCAGCACGTCGTCCACTGTCATCACCTGGCGCAGCAGCGCGTTCGGGTTGTGCTGCGCATGGTGCGACATGGCCACCTTGATCCAGGCCAACTGCTCCGAGGTGGTGCCAAATTCGTGCATGTGGCGCATGGCGCACATGGCATAGCTGTTGAGCGGCGTGGGCAGGTAGTGGCGCTCGAACTCCACGTCGGGCGCGGTGTCGCCAAAGTTGCGCGGCTTGGCGCCGCTCGATCCTTCGGATTTGGGCCGCCCGGCCAGGGTGATCAGCGCCACCTTGCAGCGCCCGTCGGCAATGGCCTGCGCCGCCTCGCCCACATGCGAGAGGTAGGACGCGCCGCCGAGCTCGGTGGTCTGCACCACCTGCAAGCGCTTGAGACCCAGGTAATCAATGAGGGACGTGGGGCCCAGGCCGGGCGCATCGCCAGCACAGAAATACGCGTCGACATCGTCCAGCGTCAAACCCGCATCGCGCAGGGCGCCGTGGGCCACGTCGGCATGCAAGCGCGCCACCGAATGGTCGGGCGCCACACGCAGCGGGTGCTCGTAAATGCCGACAATGCAGGCTTTGACTTGTGCCATGGTTCTTCAGCCCTGGGTGGTTGATTCGGCAAGCAGGCTTTGCGCCAGCAGCCACACCGGTCTGTCCACCAGCTTGCCGTCTACTGCAATGGCTCCCAGGCCATGGGCCTGGACCTGCTCCACCACGCGCTGCGCCCATTGCAGCTCGGCGGGGCTGGGGGCAAAACCCTGGTTCACGCCAATCACTTGCCGGGGGTGTATGCACAACTTGGCGCCCATGCCCAAGCGGCGCGAGCGCGCCACGTCCGTGGCCAGGGCTTGGTCGTCGGCAAAGGCCAGCGTGACGCCGTCCACAGGCGCGCGCACGCCGGCCAGGCGAGAGACCAGCACCAGGTGGAGGCGCACCGCGTCCAGCTCGGCCCCGTCGCTGCCCATGCCGGCGTCTGAGGCAAAGTCCACCGAGCCGAAGATCAGCCGGTCGACCTGGGGTGCGCTGGCCATCTCGCGCGCACGGTCCCAGCCAAACACGCTCTCCACAATGGGCAGCAGCCGCTGCTCGGGACGAAGTTGTTTGGCCAGCTGGATCAGCACCTCGGGCTCTTGCGCCTTGGGCACCACCAGGCCGCGCACCCCTGGGTGGCTCAGCAAGGTCAGGTCGCCTTCGAACCAGGGCGTGCCGTAGGCATTGCAGCGAAGGTAGACCGGCTTGTCAGCATGCAGCCATTGCGCCACGCTGGCACGGGCGGCTTCCTTGGATTCGGGGGCGACTGCGTCTTCCAGGTCGACGATCACCGCATGCGCGCCGCTGGCCAGGGCCTTGTCCAGGCGCTCGCTGCGGTCACCGGGGACGAACAGATAACTTTTCATGGGTCAGATCACTGCGAGTTCGCGCAGCTTGGCAATTTGTTCAGCGGAAAAGCCCGCCTCTTGCAGCACCTCCTCGGTGTGCTGCCCCAGGGCCGGGGCGGCCACCGCCGGCATGGGCCCGGCTGTGATGGGGCTGGACAGGGTGCGGATGGGGCCATGCGCATGGTCCATCTGCACCACCATGCCCATCTCGCGGGCAAAGTCGCTGTCCAGGGCCTGCGCCACATCGTTGACGGCGGACGCCGGCACTTGGCCGGCAAACAGCGCCAACCAATGCGCGGTTTTGGCTTGCTGCAAGACCTCGTCGAGCGCCAGGTTGAGCTCGATGCGGTGCTTGAGGCGCGCCGCAAAGCTGCCAAAGCGCTCGTCGCTGATCCATTCGGGCCGGCCTATCTTTTGGCAGAGCACGCCCCAGAATTTTTCCTTGTTGCACATCAAGAAGATCCAGCCGTCCTGCGTGCGGTATAGCTCGCTGGGCACCAGCGAGGGGTGGCCCGAGCGGGCCTGGCGGCCGGTGACCACGCCTTTGTTGAGGTACCAGGTGGCCAGGTAGGTCAGGTTGTACATGGCCACGCTGTACAAGCTGACATCGATGTCGCGGCCCACGCCGCTTTGGCGTGCCGACAGCACACCGGCCAGCATGGCCAATGCAGCCGTGGTGCCTGTCATGTAGTCGACGATGGACAAGCCTGCGCGGGTGGGCACGCCCTCGGGCTCGCCAGTCAGCGACAAATAGCCGGCTTCGGCCTGCAACAGGTAGTCGTAGCCCGGCCAGTTGGCCCGCGAGCCGGTGCGGCCATAGGCCGAGAGGTGGGCGCAGACCAGGGACGGCTTGACGGCGCCCAGTGTGGCGTGCGTGAGCCCGAGCTTGACAGGCAGGTCGCCGCGCAGGTTGTTGAACACCACATCGGCCTCGCTGGCGAGCCGGTGCAGCACCTCTTGCCCCTGCGCCTGCTTGAGGTCCAGGGTGAGGCTTTTTTTGTTGCGGTTGAAGCTTTGGTAGAAGTGGCTGTCGCCAGGCCCGAAAAAGTGCGGGCCCACCATGCGGCCCACGTCGCCGCCTTCCTTGCGGTTTTCAATCTTGATGACCTCGGCACCGAGGTCGGCCAGGTACTGGGTGCCGAAAGGGCCGGCGCCGTATTGTTCGACAGACAGGATGCGCAGGCCCTGCAGCAAGGGCGGCGTTGGGGGTGAAGGCGGGAGCGTCATTGGGCGGTGGTCCTTGTGTGTCTTCAGGCCGGCTCGCGGGCGAACTCGCGGGCCAGGTCGCAGGCGCTGCGCTGCGGCAGGTCCATCAGCGTCTGCCGCAGGGCCTGGGCGGCAGAGGTGGGCCAGGCCAGGCCAGCGTTGTCCATGTATTTGGCCACGATGTCGGCGTGGGCGATAGGGCGGCCGGGCGCCCCGCGGTTGATGGGCTCTTGGTGCGAGACCTGGCGCCCGTCGGTGAAATGCAGCACCACCTCGCCGGGAAAGTAGCGCGGGTAGTCGGCCTGCGGGTCCACCTCGTAGCGCACCAGGTCTGCAAAGGCCAGCGTGGCCGCGTCTTGCATGGCGCTGGCATCGAGTGCCTCCAGGCCGAACTTGCCGTGCCGCAGCGCCGTAGCAATGCCGTACTGCACGCTGAACTGGGCTTCATAGGCATTCGAGGGCCGGCGTTTTTGCGACACCGGCTCGCAGACCACGGGCACAAAACCGGGGGCCACGCGCGCCACAATGTGCGAGAGCTCGCCTTGTGCCAGCGCGGGCCGCAGCGCCACGGCGGCGTCAATGCAGGCGTGCACGAAATGGCAGGCGGGAATGGGCTTGACCGCCACGCGCATCAGCTCCCAGACTTGGCCCAGGCCCTGGGTGGCCAGGCTCAGCTGGCAATCGGCCAGCGCCGGGCCCAGGTGGCTGGCGTAGAGGCCGTACTGGCCCTCGTAGGCCGTCGAGGGCCCGCTCATGCCGCGCCTGGCCAAGGCCACAGCCGCGATCGCGCTGGAAGCCGCCCAGCCCGGGTGCAGGCGCTTGGTCCCCGCGCCCTCCTTGAGGAACTCGAGCGTGCCGGCGGCCATGGACAGGGCAATGCCCTGGGCCTGCACCGTCTGCGCGGCATCCAGCCCCCAGAGGCGGGCGGCAGCCACCACGCAGCCAAAAATGCCGGCCACGGCGGTGGGGTGAAAGCCGGCCTTGTGGAAAACGCCACCGGCCACCAAGCCGACCCTGCAGGCCACCTCCATGCCGGCCACATAGGCCAGCAGCAGGTCGGTGCCCGAGCGCTTTTCCTGGCAGGCCACGCTGAAGGATGCCGCCCACACCGAGGCGGTGGCATGCACCACGCTGCCGGGGTGGGTGTCGTCGTAGTCCAGACCGTGGATCAGCAGGCCATTGACCAAGGCCGCATCGCGCGCGGGCAGGAGCGCACCCATGCCCATCACCGGCACTGGCCCCGCATGGCCAGCCAGGTCTTGGGCGGCCAGCAAGGTTTGCTGGGCAAAGGGGTAGCGGCTGGAGGCCAGGGCAATGCCCAGGGCGTCGAGCACCAGGTGCTGCGCCTGCAGCACCACTTCGCTGGGCAGGTCCCGCCACTGCAGGCCAAGGCCCCAGCGGGCATAGTGCGCGGCAATCGTCGGTGGGTCGCAGGCTTGCATGGCTTGGCTGGCTCAGTCGTCGACCGCGTGGCCTCGGCAGGCCACCAAGAAGGTGCGCTCAAACGACATGATCTCCAGCCCGTCCTGGTTGATGCCGCGGGTGCGCACGGTGACGATGCCCTGGGTCGGGCGCGACTTGGACTGGCGCTTGTCCAGCACTTGGGTTTCGGCGTAAAGCGTGTCGCCCGCAAAGACAGGGCCGCTGAGCTGGATGTCCTTCCAGCCCAGGTTGGCAATGGCCTTGGCGCTCACGTCGTTGACGGTCATGCCCACGACTACCGCCAGCGACAGCGGGCTGCTGATGAGCAGGCGGCCAAACTCGCTCTTTTTGGCAAACTCCATGTCGCAGTGCATGGGGTGCTGGTTCATGGTCAGCAGCGAGAACGAAATATTGTCATGGTCGGTCAAAGTCCGGCCGGGTCGGTGCTCGTAGACATCGTTGATCTGGAAGTCTTCAAAGTAGCGGCCATACGAGGCGCGGTAGCGTTGGGGTCCGATTTCGCGTGCGGTGATCATGGGTTGTCTCCGGTGGATATTGATGACAAGGCTTTAGGCCGCGTTTTGTGCCTGGGCCAGGGTGGGGTAGTCGTTATAGCCGTCGGGGCCACCGCCGTAAAAACGCCTGGTGATGGCTTTTTGGTAAGGCCCGCCTGCGTGTATGCGCTCGGGCAAGTCCGGGTTGGCCATCCACAGGCGGCCAAAGGACACGGCATCGATGGAGCCTTGGCGGATCAGCGTCTGCGCCGTCTCGGGGTCTATGCCGCCATTGGCGATGATGGGGCCGTCAAACACCGGGCGGGTCAGCGAGAGCATCTGGTCGCGGTCGAACTGACCGGCCCAGAAATTGGTGTCGGCCAGCTCCAGCCAGCCCATGCCATGTCGGGCCAGCTCGTCGACCAGGTAGCGGTAGGTGGGCACCGGGTCCGGATCGAGCGCGCCGTTGAAGGTAGTAAAGGGCGAAATGCGCATGCCCACGCGGCCGGCGGGGAACTCGGCAATCATGGCCCGCATGCACCGCAGCGCGAACTGCGCGCGCGCTTGCGGCGAGCCCCCGTAGTCATCGCTGCGCTGGTTCAGGTAGGGCGAGAGAAACTGGTGCGGCAGGTAGCCGTTGGCGGCATGGAGCTGCACGCCGTCAAAGCCCACCTCGCGCGCCGCGCGCGCCGCGCGGCCAAAGGCGGCGATGGTGTCTTCGATCTCGGCCACGGTCATGGCCCGCGAGGGGCTGGCGCTCTTTTTGCGGAAGATGCCTTGCTCGTCGCAACCCCAGACGGTGATCGCCTCGATGTTGTCGTTGACGCCCGATGGTGAGAGCGGCGGGTCGGGCTGCTCGCGGCTGTCGGCGGCCACCCGGCCGCCGTGCCAAAGCTGCAGCGCGATCTTGCCGCCGGCGAGGTGCACCCCATCGACCAGCAGTCGCCAGGCCTGGATCTGCTCGTCGGTGAAGATGCCTGGCGTGCACTCCCAGGCGTTGGAGCGCAGAGCCACGTTGGTGGCCTCGGCAATGATCAGCCCGGCGCCGGCGCGCTGCACATAGTGCTCGGTCATCATGGGTGTGGGCACCCGCTCGGGGGTGGCGCGCGAGCGGGTCAGCGGCGCCATCCAGATGCGGTTGCTCAGCGTCAGGTCGCCCAGTTGGAGAGTGGAAAACAAATCAGCCATGAGGGGAAAAACTCCGGGGTCAGACAAATCAATAAAAAGTGGGCACGGCCCAGGCATCGACCTCGGCGCCGCCTTCGCGCAAGGGCTTGATCCGCGCGTAAGCATCGGAATGCCAAAAGGCCTTGAGCTGCTCCATGCTGGGAAACTCGAGCACGATGAGCCGTCGCCCGTCGTGCTCGCCTTCCATGACCTCCAGGTCGCGGCCAATGGCACGCACCTGGCCGCCGTGGGCGAGCATCAGCGTTTGCACGCCAGCTTGGTACTGCTTGTAGCGGGCCATGAAGGCGGGGTCGTCGCTGAGCTTGGCCTGGATGATGAACAGGGCGGCCATGGTCAGGGCAAAGGCTGCTGAAGTTGCGACATCAAAAGATCCTTGAGCTTGCCGCGTTCGACCTTGCCAGTGGGGTTGGCCGGAATCACGTCAATGAAAAAGTAGTGGCGCGGCCGCTTGAAGTCGGCGAGGTCTGCGTGCTGCAGGCAAAAGGCATCCAGGGCCTGCGGATCGAGCGCGGCGTCCTTGCGCACGATGGCCGCGCACACCACCTGACCCCACTTGGCGCTGGGCAGGCCCACGGCCGCCGCGTCGGCCACGCCGGGGTGCTGAAACAAAATGTTCTCGACCTCGGACGGGTGGATGTTCTCGCCGCCGCTCTTGATGGTGTGGTCCATGCGGCCCATGACAGTGATGAAGCCTTCTTCATCGGCCACCGCCGCATCACCTGAAAAGTACCAGCCGTGGCGCAAGGTCTCGGCGGTCTTCTCGGGCCTGCCCCAGTAGTGCGAAAACAAGCTGGGGCCGCGCGCAATGAGCTGGCCGATCTCGCCCTGCGCACAGACCTCCTCGGGGTCCACGCTGTCAGCGGGAACGACGCGCACCTCCATGTTGAGCGCGGCCTGGCCGACGCTGCCTAGCTTTTCAGGGCGGCGGCGGTAGTCGCACACGGTCACGGCCAGCGCCTCGGTGGAGCCGTAGACGTTGCCGAAGTAGTCGGGAAACAAGGCCATGCACTTGCGTGTCACGTCGTCGGCCAGGGTCTGCCCGCCGAAAAAGCCGCAGCGCAGGCTGCTCAGGTCGTAGCGGCTCAAGTCGGCGGCCACCAGCATCACCATCTGCGTGGGCACGCCATGCAGCACGGTGATTTTCTCGGCTTCGACCAGCGAGAGCGTTTCATGCACATCAAAGCCGCGGGTCAGCACGTTGGTGCCGCCTATCTGGATGAAAGGCATGAGCTGCAGGTGGAACTGCGCAATATGGAACAGCGGCTTGTTGTGCAGGATCACGTCTTCGTGCCGAAAGCCCACCTCGATGGCCATGGTCATGCTGCCCATGACCTCGGCCAGGTGCGAGCGCACCACGCCCTTGGGCCGGCCGGTGGTGCCCGAGGTGTACATGATCAGCGCGGCATCGTGCCCGTCGACCGCCACCACGGGTTCAATGTCCTGACCCTGGGCCACGAAATCCTCGAAGCCGATTTCGCCATCCTCAATGTGGTCGCCGATGTAAATGAGTTTTTCCAGTTGGAGCTGCGACTTGATGGCGTTGACCGGCTCGCGCAGGGCTTGCTCAAAAACCAGCATGCGGGCGCCGCAGTCCTCAATGATGTAGCGCACTTCGTTGGCCGCCAACCTGTAGTTGATGGGCACGGGAATCGCGCCCAGCTTCATCAGCGCATAAAAGCCGGTGATCTGCTGGGGCAGGTTGTAGGTGAAAAAGGCGACGCGGTCGCCTTTGCGCACGCCGCTGGCGGCAAAGGCGCTGGCTGTGCGGTTGACCCAGGCATTCCATTGGCCATAGGTCCAGCGCTGGCCTTCAAACACCAGGCCGATTTTGCGGGGCCATTTGAGGGCCGATTGGGTCAGTGTGTCTGCGAGGTTCATGCTTGGCTCTCTAAGATGGGGTCAAGGCGCAGCGAGATCGCTGGACAAGCGAGCCCAGAAAGCGGGCTCCAGCGCGGCGTCCACCGTGCTCAGGTCCAGTTCGTCAAAAGGCGGGGTGCGGGAGCCAAGCGCTGCGCGCAGCGCAGGCGACAGCAGCCACTGGCTCATGCCCGCATGCTCAAAGACACGCGGCGCCCGCCCCAGGCCCAGGAAGTCGGTGGCAGGCAAGCCCTGCCAAGAAGGGCGGTGGCAAATGCCGGTGGCGGGCTTGCCGCGCGACGGGCCCGCCTGCCAGCGCGGGCGGCCGTGAAAGCGCGCGCAGGCCAGGCAGCCGCGTTCAGAGAAAGTGCGCTGGCGCAGGGTGTGGGCGGGCACAAAGCCATGCTCCTGGGCGTGCCACTGCCGCTCGTTGATGGCCAGATCGCCGCTGAGCAGCAAAAAGTCCTCGTCCACCTCGTAGTGGCCTGGCCGCAGGCGCTGCCAGTCGGCCGGAAACAGGACCAAGGCCCAGAAATGATCGCTTGCCAAGGTCTTGAGCGGGGCCAGGCGCACCGGGCCTGTGGCATCGGGCATGGCCATGTCTTGCCAGAGGAGGTCTGAGTGGGTCAGTGAGGCTGGCATGGCTCAGGCTTGCCCCAGGCGCAGCTCGCTGCTGGCCTGCGCGATCAAACGTTCGCCGCAGTGCAACTGTTGCTCGATGTGCACCACCCACTGGCCACCCTGCTCTTCAACGGCCGTGACCTGGCCGCTGGCCACCAGGTGGTCGCCGGCAAAGGCCATGGACTTCATCTTCAGGCCCATGCGCGCCAAAAAGGCCTGGGGGCCGGCCCAGCGCATGGCCTCTCGCGCGAAGACCGCGCCAAAGGCCTGGCCGTCTATGAGCAGGCCAGGTAGTTGCTTGGCTTTGGCATGGGCTTGGTCGTAATGCAGGCGGTGCCAGTCCCAGGTGGCCGCACCATAGGCCACCAGGTCCACCTCGGTGAAGGTCTGGCCGTGCTCGGGCAGGGCCTGCCCGGCTTGCAATTGGCGGGGGTCAAGACTGGGTCTGAGCATGGGGCTGCAAGGGTTGGAAGACCAGGGTTTCACGGTTGGTGGCCACGGTGTGGCCTTGCGCGTCGGTGTAGGTGGCCACGGACATCACGAACAGCTGCGTGCCACCGCGAGATGCAGGCTTTTCCACCATGCTCTCCAGCGTCCAGGTCACCGAGATGCGGTCGGTGGCCAGCACGGGGCGCTCAAAGCTGTAGTCGTTGCCGGCGCGGATCATGCGGCAGCCGGGCACCGGCAAGTGCCACTCGTGGCCAATATAGCCTTCGGCGTCGGGCGCGCGGTGCGCGTACTGGCAGGTCTCGCACACCAGTGTGGGTGGCGCGATCACGCCGGCATGGCCCGCCTCTTGCGCATAGGCCTCATCAAGGTAGAGCGGGTTGTCGTCCTGCATCGCCAGGGCAAAGTAGCGGATGGAGGCATGGCCCAGGGCCTCGCGCGCCGGGTAGTGCACCTGGCGGCCGACCAGCGCTTGCAGTTCGGGGGTGAGCAAGGCCATGGCTCAATCCAATATGGCAAAAGGATCGACCTCGATCTTCATCTCTGGGCGCAAGAGCGCTTGGCAGATCAGGCCGGTCGATGCCGGGTAAGGCGTGCGCAAGAGGGCTGCACGCACGCCGGCCACGTTGCGGTAGTCGGCCAGGGCGTTGGGCGTGACGTACTCGATGGTCTTGACCAGGTGCTCGGGCCCAGCCCCCGCAGCCTCCAGCACCTTGAGGATGTTGCGGTAGGTGTAGTCGGCCTGGGCCACCACGTCGTCCTCGTGCAGCACGCGCTCGGTGGCTGGGTCCAGCGAGCCCTGGCCGGACATGAACAGCATCTTGCCGGCCTTGACCGCCGGGCTGTAGCTGAGTTTGTCGTAGCGCGACCAGCCCGGGTTGATGCACTCTAGCGTGTCGCGCGAGGCGATAAAGTCATATTGGATCAGCGCCTCGGGATGCACCAAGCGCGGCATCATCAGGCCGGCCGCGCCGGGGTAGATGGGCCCCAGGTGCTGTTTGCGGATGCGGCCCGTGCCCTTGTACTGGGCCAGGCCATCGGCGGTGAGGTAGTCCACGGTCTTGACCACGTTGTGAAAGCCCAGGCCCAGGGCGGCCAGCATCTTGCCGGCTTTTTCAAAGATGTAGGCGGTCTGCGCGACGATGTCGCCCGCGCCGACGATGCGGCCTTGCGCATCGACCGGCTGTATGGTGGGCAGGTAGACAATGCCGGCCGAATCGCGCCCGGGCGAGGCCGAGCCCACGTCGGTGGCCGCGCCCATGGGGCCAGCGGTGACCTCGATTTCGATGAAGGCTTCTGGCCGCAGCAAGCTTTTGACCGGCACGGTATGCACCGTGGGCTGGTGCGCGCCAAAGACCTCGGCACGCACCGCAGCGGCCTCGGCATAGCGCTCTATGCCTTCGGGCCGCACGTACTCGACGATGCGCGTCACATCGCCATAGCCCATGCCCGCAGCTTCGAGGATGACACCGATCTTGGCGTAAACGGTGCGCACCTGGTCGGTCATGCCGCCGCGCACCACGATTTTCTTGGCCACCGGGTCGTATTCGGAAGCGGTGTGGCCTGACAGGTAAGCGCCGCGGCCCGTGCTCAAGCCCAAAGAAAAGGAGTAACGGGCGTAGTCGAACCAGGGAAAGTGCGCGGGGGTGATGGCTTGGAAGGGCATGGCAATGAGGGTTGGAGGTCGGATGTTTAAATGGGCTGGCTGCGCCACCATTGGCACAGGCCTTCGGTGTGTTGCTCGGCCGGGCAGGCCTGGGCAGGACTCAGGCCTGCCGGGGGATTCAGGCTCAGGTGGGCATAGGTGTCGCGCTCGCTGCTCAGGCACAGCCACGGGGCCTGCAAGCGGGGCAAAAGGCCTGCCCAGTCGCAGGTCCAGTTCGCTCGCCAGGCGCCGGCGTAGCTTTCGGGTTGCTTCATGGCTTCGAGCACGCGCGCGTTCAGACGCGCAGGCTCGATGTTCGAGGGCTGCGGTTTTTTGTGGGCGTGGCGCCGCTCGTACCAGGGCCACCACAGCTCGGCGTCGCGCAGGTGGTGCCAGGCACGCAGCCAGTGCGCGCCTTCCGAACTGGGCAGGACATCGGGAATACCTTGGGAAAGCAGTTGATCGCGGAGGGCGTCCTCCACCCACAAGGGTGCGTCCAGCACCACCGAGCGCACGCGTGCTGGCTGATGCACGGCCAGCGCGCAGGCCAGTGCGGCGCCGCCCTGGTGGCCCCACACATGAACCTGCGCAATGCCCATCTGGTCCAGCACATGGCACACCGCGCGCAGCCAGCTCGCAGGGTCCTGCGGGTTGCCGGGCAGCGGGTCGGATTCACCGTGGCCGGGCAGGTCCAGGGCCAGCACGGGACGCTCTTGGCCAATGGCGAGCATGGCCTGCTCATACAGGCGTGAGGAGCCGGGCGCATGGTGCAGCACCAGCACCGGTGTGCCCGGCAGGTCCTCACCCGAGCGGCGCACGGCCAGTTGCGCGCCGTCCAAATCGACGTAGGATTCGGTGAGGCGACCGGGCAAGGCCTGGCAAGCCACTGGCTCGGGCACGGGTGCACGGGCCGGGTGGCGCTCGAGCAGGCTCAACTCACAGGCGCTGGCCGCATCAAACTCGCGCGGCACCTCGGCCATCCACACACCCTCTGGGTAAAGGTGGCGGGTCAGGTACATGCTGTCTCCTGGCCGGTTGCCAAAGCACACCGGCACCTTGAGGTCTCCCACCACACCCAGGGCGCGATGGCGAAAGGGCGCGGCATAGCCCACGCGGTAACCGTCGCCAGCCTGCAGCATCTCCACCACGCCGCGATGCAGAAAGTCCAGTTCGGGCGCGTCGGTGTCCGAGCGGTTGGCGTCCTGTTGCTTGTTCCAGGGCCAGAACACATGCTGGTCGCGGTAACGAAACCACAGGCGCAGCAGGTGAGCGCCGTCCCACTGCGGCACGATGGGCTCCAGGTAGGCCTCTAGCTGCGCGTCGGTGTAGGCCGCCGCAAAGACGGCAAAGCCGTCGGCCAGGGCCATGGCGCAGCGGTCTGGGTGGCGGGCGGCAAATTCCACGGCGATGGAGGCCCCGGTGTGACGGCCGTAGCTGGCCGCCTGCGCCATGCCCAGAGCTGCCAAGGTGTCCGCCAGGGCGTCGGCGAAATCTTCGACCGACGGACTGGCCTGGGGCAGCGGGTCGGACAGGCCAAAGCCCGGGGTGTCAAAGGCCAAACAAGTAAAGCGCTGACCAAAGAGGGCCATCAGCGGCCGCATGACCTTGGACGAACAGGGCGAGGCATGCAGCATGGCCAGCGCCGGCCCCTGGCCCGCGCGCAAATAGTGCACCCGGCGCGAACCCACTGTGACGAAATGCTTGGTGACCCTCATTGCCAATGCCTCAATAGCTTTTGGGCAGACCCATGCGCTCGCCCAAAAAGTTCTTGACCATCTCATTGGAGATGGGGCTGAAGGGGCCGAGCCGGGCGTCGCGGAACAGCCGCTCCATGGGGCTTTCTTCCACCAGGCCGTAGCCGCCCAGCACACGCATGCACTTGTCGGTGGCGCGCAAGGCGGTTTCGGTGGCGGCGAGCTTGGCCATGGCCGCCTCGGTGGCACAGTCGCGCCCTTGGCTGAGCAGCCAGGCGGACTTGTAGGTGAGCAGGCGGATTTGCTCGAGCTCGGTGGCCACTTCGGCCAGCGGATGCTGCACGGCCTGGAACTGCCCGATGGGGCGGCCAAAGGCCTGCCTGTCCTTGGCGTATTGCAAGGCCTGGTCCAGCGCAGCGCTGGTGATGCCCACGTACATGGCCGCGCAGAGAATGCGCTCTTCGTCCAGGCTGGCCAGCAGGTGGTACCAACCCCGGCCGCGCTCACCGAGCACCGCGCCTTCCGGTGCGGTGGCGCCGTCGAGGAACACCTCGCAGGTGCAGGCTGCGCGCATGCCCATGAGCTCCAGGCGGCGAACCGTGACCCCGCTTTGCTGACGCGGCGTGAGCACCAGCGACAGGCCGCGGGCGCGCTTGCCCTCCTGCTCGGGCTCGGTGCGGCACAGCACCAAGATGGCATCGGCATCATCGGCCAGCGAGGTGTAGAGCTTTTGGCCCTGCACGGTCCATTGGCCTTGGTCCAGGCTGGCGCGGGTCTTCAGGGCCAAGACATCGGTGCCGCCGCCAGGCTCGCTCATGCCAAAGCCCATGAGGAACTCACCCCTGGTCAGCAGCGGCAGGTAGTGGGCCTTTTGCTCGGGCGTGCCCACCTCCATGAAGATGCGCGCGGTCATGGAAGTCAGCAGCCAGTCGGTGGCCAGGGAGGGGAAACGGCGCGACAGCTCCTCGCAGACGATGGCCCCCTGCACGATGTCGCCGCCGGCACCGCCATAGGCCTCGGGCACGCTGATGCCCAGCCAGCCTTGCGCGGCCAACTTGGGCCAGATGCTGCGTGGAATTTTTCGCGCTTGATCGTAAGTGCGTATGGTTTTTTCGGGCAGCTCGGCATCGAGGAAATGCCTCACGCTGTCGCGCAGTTGCTGGTGTTCTGGGAGCGTGTCGAAATTCATGCGACTGTCCTTTGGGTTTGTTCGGTGCTCATGAATGGCTGGCCGGTGTGAAGTTCATCCATCCATTGACTTTGGCATAGATCAATGCGCCCTCAGCACTGGCCATGGCAGGCTCTACACGGCCTGCAGGGCGGTGTACAAAGCAGCCAGCGCCGAGCGCCTGCGATCCCCACCGCACACTGCCCGAGAGCACGAACATCTGCCAGTCCACCGCATGGGCGCCCGCGCTGCCCTGCTGGTAGCCCGGTGCCAGGCGCAGCAGCAGCGTCTGCTGGCCGGTGCGTGGGTTGCTGCTGAGCACCCGCACTGCCAATTGCGTCAGGTCAAAGCCCGTCAAAGCCGCTTGGGAGCGCGCAAAGTCTGGGCCGGGCTGCCAGACCAGCTCGCCCGTGCGAACCTGGCGCAGCCGGCCCCGGCTGCCCAGGGCCGCTTCGTCCAGGGTGGGCTTGAGGTGGTTGCTGCCTGCTTGCTGCGGCGCGCACACTTGGCGGGTGACCGGCCCGCTCTCGTTGGAGCGGCCTTCAAAGCCAAGCAGCAACTGTACGCCTGGCCCGGTCTTGGCATGGTGAATCCAGCCGGGCGGGCGCCAAAAATAGTCACCTGCCTGGAGCGTGCCCTCACCGTCGAGCACCACCTCGCCGCTGAGCAAAAAACCCTCTTCGACCGAGTCATGGCAGCAATGGGTCAGGTCGCTGTAGCCGGGTTCGAGCTCCACCAGGTCCAGCCGGCGCGTGGTGAGCGGATCGAGGTAAAGGTTTTTTTGGCGGTACTTGGCAAAGTTGGCCTGCACCTGCTCGGCCGGCCCCAGGTTGTCGCGAAAAGCAGGGGCCAAGGTGCGCAGGTAGTCGAGACCGCTCTCCCATGGCATGTCATGGGTGTTCAAGATGGAGGTTTGCAGCAAGGCCATGGTGAAGTGTGTCAGTGGCCAGCGCCAGCTTGGCCAGCGGCGACCGGCTCGCCTAGGTAGACCTGCTGCACCAAGGCGCTGGCGCGCACCTCTTGCGGTTGGCCCACGGCCAAGACCTTTCCTTGGTGCAGCACGGTGATGCGACTGGCCACCGCAAAGACCACCGCCATGTCGTGCTCGGTGAACACGCATGACACCCCCAACTGCTGGGCCACCTGGTGCACCAACTGGATGGAGGCCAGGCGCTCTTTCGCGGCCATGCCGGCGGTGGGCTCGTCCAGCAGCAGCAGCTTGGGTTGGCTGGCCAGGGCAATGGCCAGCTCCAGGCGTTTTTTGTCGCCATGGGCCAGGGTGCGGGCGGTTCGCCCGGCTTGCGCGGCCAGGCCCACCCGCTCAAGCAACTCCAGCCCGCGGGCCACATGCTGGCCGCCAGCAGCCGTCCAGCCATTCCAGGTTTGCCGGGCATGGGCGGACAAGGCCACCTGCACGTTTTCCAGCACCGTCATGCCATGGAACACGCGGGTAATCTGAAAGGTGCGGCCCATGCCCAGGCGGGTCAGCTGGTGCGGCGCCAGGCCCGAGACCTTGCGGCCGTCAAAGTGAATCTCGCCTTCGTCGGCCTTGAGCAGGCCCGTCAAGGCGTTGAAAAACGTGCTTTTACCAGCCCCATTGGGGCCGATGATGGCGTGAAATTCACCAGGCTTGACCTGCATGTCCACGTTTTGCAGGGCCTGCAGGCCGCCAAAGCGTTTGGAGATGCCGCGCGCCTCCAGCACAAAGGGGCTGGCGGTGGTGCTCATCGCTCGGCCCTCTTGAAGCGTCCGACCAGGCCGGTGGGCATGAGCAGCACCAGCAACACGATGATGATGCCCATGGCCAGCGGCCAGTATTCAGTCTTGCCGCTGATCATGACTTCCAGCACCACATAGACGGCGGCGCCCACGATGGCGCCATAAAAGGACTGCACGCCACCGAGCACGGCCATCACCACCGGGGTGGCGCTGGCCGTCCAGTTGAGCCAGGAGGGAAAGACGTTGCCCGAAGAAAAAGCAAACAAAGCCCCCCCAAGTCCGGCAAAACCCGCACTGATGACAAATGCAGCCCACTGGTGACGGCGCACATGCACGCCCACGTACTGCACCCGCAGCGGGTCGTCCTTGAGGGCCCGCAGGGTTAGGCCGAAGGGCGAGAGCACCAGGCGGCGCAGCAGGTACACACTGGGCAGGCACCAGCACAGGGCATAAAAATAGTAGCCCAGGGGCTGTCCCAGCACGCCGGGCGGCTTGAGCCCCGTGATGCCGTCGTCACCGCCAGTCAGGCCCGAGGCCTTCAGGGCCACGGTGTAGAGCAGCATCTGGAAGGCGAAGGTGAGCATCGAAAAGTAGATGCCGGAGCGGCGCACCGAAAAATAGCCGATCACGGCTGCCGCGGTCGCTGAAACCGCCATGGCCACCAAGGGCGCCAGCGTGAACATCCACACCACGTCCAGGCCGCTGCGCTTGAAGAAAATGGCTGCACTATAGGCGCCCACGCCAAAAAAAGCTGCATGGCCAAAGGACAGCATGCCACCAAAACCCAAGAGCAAATTAAAGCTCAGCGCGTACAGGGCAAAGGCCAGCACTTCAATGGCAATGAAGATCCAAAAATCGCTCAGGCCAAAAGGCAGCAACACCAGCAAGGTGCATACCAACAGGGTCCAGGCACGCTGCGAACTCATTCGGGACTCCCGAACAGGCCCCAGGGCCTCACGATGAGCACGACGGCCATGCAGACAAAGGTCAGGACCACCGACCAGCCAGGGAAAGCCAGCACACCGTAGGCATTGATCACGCCCACCAGCAAGGAGGCGACCAGCGCGCCCATCACGCTGCCCATGCCGCCTATGACCACCACCACAAAGGCGTCAATGATGACTTGCACATGCAGACCCGGCCCCACCGAGACCACGGGCGCAGCCAGCGCACCGCCCAGCCCCGACAAGGCCGCGCCCAGGGCGAACACCGAGGTGTACAGCCAGCGCGTGTTGACACCCAAGGCGCCCAACATGGCCCGGTCATTGGTGGCCGCCCGAATGAAGATGCCCCAGCGCGTCTTGTGCAACAGAAACCACAATGCCACGGCCACCAGCACGCCCATGAAAATCAGGAACAGCCGGTAGTTGGGAAAGGTCACGCCCAAAGCGCGGGCTGCGCCGGTCAGCGCTTGCGGCGCGTTCATGGATCTGTCCTCATTGCCCCAGATGAGCTTGACCAGGTCTCCCATGATGAACACCAGCGCAAAGGTCATGAGCAACTGAAACTCGTGAGGAGCGTTGTAGATGCGGCGCAGCAAGCCCCATTCGATGCCTGCGCCCACCACGGCCAGCGTCGCCATCGCGGCCACCAAGATGAGTGCAAACATCCAGCCCCCCTCACCCAGAACGGACGACAGGCTGACGGCCACAAAGGCGCCCAGCATGAACAGCACGCCATGGGCGAAATTGAGGATGCGCTGCACGCCAAAAATAAGCGACAGGCCCGCTGCAATCAGGAACAGCAGCATCCCGTTGGAGATGCCCGCCAGGGTTTGCCGCGCCAGCACCGTGGGGTTCAGCATCCATCCGAAATGTTGCGCAAAAAAATCGATCATTGCAGCATGGGTGGGTAGTGGCCAAAGATCGTTTAAGTTTGCCAGAGCTCTTGGCAACTTGCAACGAATAGTTGTCCGGACAAAAACTCGTCCGGACAAAATACGGGTTTACCCAAGGTGGCTGGTATTTAAAGGTCAAGCCTAGGGCATGATCGGTTGACAGTCTTCAAGTTGTCGATTCAGAATCAAAGCATCATCAACCGAGGAGCATGCTTGTGTACACCTTGATCAAGAATCGAATTTTGCCGGTCCTGGCTTTGTCAATGGCCATGGCATCACCTGCCGCCTACGCTCAGGCCGCCAGTGGCAATGACCCTATCAAACTGGGTCTGATCGATATTTACAGCGGGGGTTTTGCATTCATTGCCGACTCGATTCGAACCGGGTTTCAAATTGCGGTGGACGAAGCCAATGCTGCGGGCGGTCTGAAGGGGCGCCCTTTTCAATTGGTCAGCGCCGACATGGGTGCGCAGGTTGAAAAAGCGGTGACCGAGGGGCGCCGCATGATCCTGGAGGACAAAATCAAATTTGTCACGGTGGGGATTCACAGCGGCGCGGCCATCGCGGTCGGGAATTTGGGCAAGGAGCACAAGGTCTTGGTCACCGGCGGTTTTGCCACGACCAAGCGCCTGACCGGCGAGTCTGGCCATCCCTACATCTCGCGGGCCAACCTGTCCACGGTGGAAATCGGCAGCGTGATTGCCGAGTACATCAAAGCCAGGCCCGACATCAAGCGCATCTCGACCATTGCGCCCGACTACGAGTACGGTCAGCAATTCATCGAGGACTTCATGCGCGCCATCAAGGTGGCGCGTCCCGATGTGGTGGTGGTGCGCCAGGAGTGGTCCAAGTTGGGTGCGACAGATTTTTCTGCGCACGTCACCGCCTTGCAGGCCCAGCCCGTCGACATGATCGTCAATGGCGGTTTTGGCGCTGACTTGGTGAACCTGCTCAAAGCGGCCAAGGACTTCGGCCTGTTCACCCCCAAGACCCAGTTCTTCACCCACGGTCTGGACCTGGTGAAGATGAGCTCGGTCAAGGACCTGCTGCCGGCCAACACGGCTGGGACCGTGTGGTACCCGTTTTATGCGCTCAATTCTGACAAGTCTAAAAGCTTTGCCGCCGAAGTGGAAAAGCGCATGAAGACCTATCCCACCGGCCCCACCACGGTGGGCTATTCGGCTGGCAAAATGGTTGTGGAATCGATCCGCAAGGCGGGCACCGCCACCGACGTGGAAAAAGTCATACAGGCCATGTCCACCATCAGCTTTGAAGGCCCTACAGGCATGACCAAAGTGCGTGGCTGTGACAACATGGCCATGTTCAATTTTTATGTGGGCACGGTCAAGCGCGATGCGGCCTTGCCCGACGGCATTGGCGTGACCGACATCAAGACCTACCGCACCGAGGACTACGCGCGGCCTTGCCAGGAACTGTTGCGCTCACGCGGAAGCTAATCCATGAGCTTGTTGCAGGTCGAGGGCCTGGAGACGGCGTATGGCGACAGCCAGGTCTTGTTCGGTATCGATCTCGAGGTGCACAAAGGCGAAGTGGTGGCCTTGCTCGGGCGCAATGGCGCGGGCAAAACCACCACGCTGTCGTCCATCATGGGCCTGGTGCCGCCGCGCAAGGGCAGCATCACCTTCAAAGGTCAGTCCATCGGTGGCAGCGAGCCCTTTCAAATCTGCCGTGCAGGGCTGGGCTATGTGGCCGAGGATTGCCGCCTGTTCACCTCCCTGACCGTGGCAGAGAACCTGGAAACCGCGCGCATGGATGCGCGTGGGGGCGGCGCCCCTTGGGGCGTGGCCCAGGTGCTGGACTTGTTTCCCGATATCCGGCTGTTTTTGAACCGCAAGGCCGGCGCCTTGTCGGGTGGTCAGCAAAGAATGGTGGCCATGGCGCGCACCCTGATGGGCAACCCAGACTTGATCTTGCTTGACGAGCCCTCTGAGGGTCTTGCACCTCTGGTGATTGAAGCCATGCTGCAGCGCCTCAAGCAGCTCAAGTCCGCTGGGCAAACCGTGCTGATCAGCGAGCAGAACCTGCGTTTTGCCAATGAACTGGCCGATCGGGTCTACATCATTGAAAAAGGCCAGATTCCCTACCAAGGCACGCCGGCCGAGCTCAATAGCCTGCCTGAGGTGCGTCAGCAATACCTGATGGTGTGAGCCGCGCCAGCAGGGCTGACCCGCCCAGCCCTGCGTTTTTCAAGCCTGCGCCGCTCCCCGTTTTCAAGACCCTTCTGGGTCTGATCTGTTTGACAGCAGCGCCTCCTTAAAGTAAATTCACTCGGCATCTTGTCCGGACAAATATTGACTTCGTCCCGCATGTATTCATCGGCCGGAAGACCTGGCCCAATCTGTGTTGTCCGGGCTTTCCAACACCTCTTGCCCCAAAGGAATCCCCATGTCAAAGCTCGACACAGCCCAAGATCAAGAACAAGAACAAGAGCAGCAGATGCTCGATGCCATTGAAAAATGGCTGGCGCGCGACGTGCGCCCCCATGTGCTCAGGCTCGAGCATGCCGACGAGTACCCCACCGCGATGGTCGAGCAGATGAAGGAGATGGGCTTGTTCGGCGCCACCATCAGCACAACCTACGGCGGCTTGGGCCTGAAGGCCGGCACCTACGCCAAAATCGTCGAGAAGATCTCGACCACCTGGATGTCTTTGACCGGCATTTTCAACAGCCACCTGATCATGGCGGCCTGCGTCGAGCGCAAAGGCACCGAGGCGCAAAAGCTGCACTACCTGCCCAAGTTCGCCACCGGTGAAATTCGCGGTGGTTTGGCGCTGACCGAGCCAGACGCTGGCACCGACTTGCAAGGCATCAAGATGCGGGCCCGCAAGGATGGCGATGATTACGTCATCAACGGCACCAAGACCTGGATCTCCAACGGCATTGAAGGCAGCTGCTTTGCCCTGCTGGTCAAGACCGATACCAGTGCCGAGCCCGCTCACAAAGGCATGTCTTGTTTCATTGCCGAAAAAGGGCCGGGCTTTACCGTGTCTAAAAAGCTGGAAAAGCTCGGCTACAAGGGGATTGACAGCGCCGAACTCATTTTCCAAGACTACCGCATCCCCGCCAGCAAACTCATTGGCGGCCAAGAAGGCCGTGGCCTGCAAACGGCGCTGGGCGGCCTGGAGCTCGGACGCATCAACGTGGCGGCCCGGGGCTGCGGTGTCGCCGCTGCAGCACTGCAAGACTCCTTGAGGTACGCGCAAATTCGCCACACCTTTGGCAAGCCAATTGCCGAACACCAGGCGATTCAGCTCAAACTCGGTGAAATGGCCACGCGCTTGCAAGCGGCCAGGTTGTTGACCTATGACGCGGCGCGCATTTACGACAAGGGTGAGCGCTGTGACCTGGAGGCGGGCATGGCCAAGTACTTCGCCTCAGAGGCTGCGCTTGAAAATGCCACCGAATGTCTTCGCATCCATGGTGGCTACGGCTATTCCAAGGAGTACCACGCAGAGCGCTACTACCGGGATGCCCCTCTGATGTGCATTGGCGAAGGCACCAACGAGATGCAGCGTCTCATCATTGCCCGTCACATGCTGGCCATGAATCCTGTTTGAGGCGACGCACGGGCAGACCTGGGGCAGGGTGATCCACGGAGTTGGATCTAGACCTCAGGCGCCCGCAGTTGACTGGGCCCGCCTTGATGTGGCGGGTGTGCTCAGTGCTTTTCCAGCAGGGCGCCAAAGCCGCTCATGCGGTCGGTGATTCCCGACTCGCGCAGCGCATGCCAGTAGATGGCGGTGTTGATGGCCACCACCGGACGCTTGAGCCAGACCTCGGCTTGGCCGGCCAAGCGCGCCATGGCCAAGTTGGTGCCCACTTGCACGATGCCGTCTATGTCGTCGCCGTCAAGTTCGAGCAGGGCATCTCGCAATTCGGTCTCGCTGACATGGGCGATCTTGACCGGACTTTCGCATTTGAGGCCTTTGATGCGCATGACATGGAAACCCGACTCTTCGAAAAAACGCGTGACATTGCGGTCTCCCACCGGCATGTAGGGCGTGATCACGGCGATGCGCTTCATGCCCAGCGCTGCAAAAGCCGCAGCGCAGGCCTCAGAGCCCATGGACACGGGCAGCCCAGTTTTTTGCAGCAGGTGTTTTTTGAGGTCTTGGCTGGCCTTGAGCCCGTCCCAGAAGGTCTCGGCCGAGATGCCCAGCACCAAGCGGTCGGGCTCGCAGGACATGGCTGAATCCACGGCCTGGTCCTGCGCATCGGCGATCAGGGTGATCAGCCGCTGAAAGTCTGCGTCGTCCTTGAGCGCGATGTTGGGAATGCGTATGCGGCTGATGTGGTTGGTCACGCCCGGCGGCCGCATGTCGTCGAATTCCGGTTGCACGCTGGTGTTCGTGGAGGGAATCAGAACGGCAAATTTTTTGCGCCAACCGATCGCGTCGCCCATGGAAAACTCCATTAATAAATTCAGCCTAAATTGTATACATTGGCCTCATGCAAACCATGGATTGACCGCCTGTGAGCTGGATGCGCCTTCTTTTTTTCAAGTCAATTGTCGACAATGGCTCAGCACGGTGATAGTCTGTTTCCATACCGATTGACCTTTTGATGCAAGAAAGCTTGAACGATGACCACAACCTCTGATCCACGCTATATCGCCCCGACGTCCGGTTTCTTCAGCACATTGGCGGACATTGCCACCGAGCGCCTGGGCTCGGTCGAGGGTGTCAAGCCCAAGGGCAAGGTTGAGGTGCGACGGGCCATGGTGGGTCAGGACATCCTGATGCTGCATGTGCTGCGTGAAAAAGGCTTGATCGATCCGTTGCACAAGCACGACGACCATGAAACCGTGGCCTACCTCATTCGCGGCAAGCTGCGCTTGGTCATAGGCGGCGAGGAGTTTATTGCCACCCCGGGCACGTCCTGGATCCATCCCCGCGGCGTGGAACACTTTAGCGAAGCCCTGGAGGAGTGCGAGCAAATCGAGATCAAGTCACCGCCTAAGAAAACCTGGGAGACCCTGGACTGAGATGGGGCGCACCATGCAAGTGCCGCCCCCCACCTGGACCGCAGAGGGTGAGTTCGATCTGAACACTGAGAACCTTCGCCTGTTGCTGGACAACCGCATTGCGGTGATTCGCATCCCCGGATTTGCCACGCCCGCCGAATGCAAGAGCTTTGTGGCCGCTGCGCGCAGTGGCCCCATCAAGTACTACAGCGTGGCCACCCGCATCGGCTACATCGGCCTGGCCCAGTACGAATACCGCTGGGGCCGGCCCAAGGAGGACTTTTTTGAGGCGGTGCCCCAGGCTCGGCGAGAGCTCGATGAGGTGATTTCTCATTGCAGCTTCAACCCCATGGAGCGCCTGATCGCCCGGCTGCAAGCCGTCTGGCCTCGCCCAGTGGGCGTGGCACAGGAAGAGATGGGCCTCTACTACGCCGGCATCATTCGCTTTACCGGAGAGGGCGTGGCGCTGCACTGTGACTGGGCACCTCTGAACTCGCCCCACTATGCGATTGGACAAATAGACGGCCAGTTGGGCTGGAATTTTTTTGCCGAAGAATTGGCCACCGGCGGACAGACCACCGTGCACAACGCGCCCTGGGCGCCCGAGGTCAAGCCCGGCGACATTCCGCAAAGCTATGGGCTGGACCCAGCCCTTGTGGCCGGCTCACCCAAGGCGGTCTACCAGGCCACGGCTGGCGATGTGGTGATCTTTAACACCCGCAATCCGCACGAGATTGCCGGCGGCGTGGCCGAGCCTGGTGGCAGCCGCATCTCCATTGGCTCTTTTGTCGGTCGCATGCCCGACCACCAACTGATGCTGTGGTCATGAGCGGCAGGCCATGAGCGTCGAGTTGCGCACTGACATGCTGCACCCGGGCCAGCAGGGCGGCTTCTTGGCCCTCATGGCCGAGGAGGGCAGCGCCATAGGGCGGACCATCCTGGGCCGCTTGCTGGGCTTTTACACCTGCGACATGGACAAGCGCATCCTCATGCCGGCGCCGTTTGAGGCGGCTCAAAGCCTGGATTGGCAAGGTCCTTGGCGGCCTGAAATACCAACCTGAAACTCGGCCACATACGGACATACCCGATGCCGTAATTTGTTCGGACAACACAAAATTCAGTCCATGAACACTTCAGTCAATTCTTCGGTTGCTCCGGTACCGCCCAACAATGATGACGGTTTGCTGGGTGCTGCGCTGCTGGGCGCGGCCAGGGTCTCGCGCTGGCTGGCCCGCATCGGTGGGGCCATGATGCTGGTCTGTGCCATCTTGGTCACGCTGGACGTGGTGGTTCGCGCTGCCTTCAAGGTCACCTATTTCGAGAGTTTCGAGCTGTCCACCTACGCCTTTGCCATCGCCACGGCGCTGGGCCTGTCGTATGCGCTGGTCAGCCGCGCCCACATCCGCATCGAGGTGCTGTACATGTTGCTGCCTGCGCGGCGGCGCGGCTGGGTGGACCTGTTCGCCTATGTGGTGCTGGCGGTCTGTGCCCTGACGCTGCTGTACTGGAGTGCGCAGCTGGTGCTGGGCAACTACCAAAGTGGTGCGCGGTCCAACTCTTCGTTGTCCTTGCCGCTGGTCATTCCGCAAGGCATCTGGCTGGTCGGCCTGGCCTGGTTTGCCTTGCTCTCAGTGCTGTACGCCTTGCTCGGCCTGCGCCTGTGCCTGCGCGGCCGGCCTGAGCAAGCCCATAGGCAGTTGGGTGTGGCCTCGCTGGAAGAGGAAATCGAAGCCAACGTGACCAGGAAATCCTCACCATGATGCTCACCACTGTTTTGTTGTTGCTGTTGCTTGCAGGCGGCAGCGTGTTCGTGGCTGCCGTGCTGGGGGTGCTGGGCACCACGCTGGCGCAGCTTTTTTCGAGCTTTCCCCTGCAGCGGGCCTTGGGCGAGATGGCCTGGAGTTCGAGTGCAGACTTCATCTTGGTGGCTGTGCCCATGTTCATCCTCATGGGCGAGCTGCTGCTGCGCTCCGGGGTCACAGACAACATGTACACCGCCTTAGACCGCTGGGTGGGACACATCCCCGGCGGGTTGATGCACACCAACGTGGCGGCCTCGGCGGTGTTTGCCGCCACCTCGGGCTCGAGCATCGCCACAGCGGCCACCATAGGCACCATCTCCATCCCGAACATGGATCGTTATGGCTACAAGGCACCGCTGTTCCTGGGCACGATTGCCGCTGGGGGTACGCTGGGCATCCTGATCCCGCCCAGCATCAACATGGTGCTTTATGGCGCCATGTCCGAAACCTCGGTGTCTGAGCTCTACCTGGCGGCCACCATTCCTGGCCTGATGTTGGCCCTGATTTTTTCCATCTACGTCTACATCGCCTGCAAGATCGATCCTAGCTTGGGGCCCAAGCGTGAGCCGGCGCCCTGGGGTGAGCGCTTTCGCGCCCTGGTGCATCTCATGCCGCCTTTGATGCTGTTCATGCTGGTGGTCGGCTCCATCTACGCGGGCCTGGCCACCGCCACAGAGGCTTCGGCCCTGGGCGTGGTCGGCGCGCTGGGCTTGGTGGTGGTGCGCCGGCGCCTGAGCATAGACATGCTGATGCTTTCCTTTGAGAGCACGGTGCGCACCACGGCCATGGTCATGATCATCGTGATCGCCGCCTTTTTCTTGAACTTCGTGCTCTCGACCCTGGGCCTGACCGATGCGGCCGTCAAATGGGTGGGTAAGTTGCAGTGGTCACCCAATACCATTTTGCTGTGCATTGTGCTGCTCTACATCGTTCTTGGTTGCTTTGTGGAGTCGCTCACGCTGATGGTGGCGACCACGCCCATCGTGGTGCCCATCATCCAGAACCTGGGCTTCAGCCCCATTTGGTTCGGCGTGGTGTTTGTGATCCTGATCGAGACCGCCTTGATCACGCCGCCCATAGGCATGAATCTTTTCGTCGTGCAGTCGGTGCGCAAAGGCGGGGCTTTCCGGGACGTGGTGATCGGCTCGCTTCCCTTTGTGGGCCTGATGTTCTTGATGATCTTGCTGCTGATCGCGTTTCCGTCCATCGCGCTGTGGCTGCCTTCTGTTTTTTCCGCCCGTGCATGAACGCATGCACCTTATCAACCTTTGGAGATTTCCCATGAATAACAGCAAGAAATTCCTGGCCACTGCGGTGGCCCTTGGCCTGGGCCTGCTGGCCACGGCGGCCAGTGCCCAAAGCAAGCTCAGCTTGCAGGTGGTGGGCAACTTGGGCATCACCACCCAGTACAAAGAACTCGAAGAGCCCTTTTGGTCCAAGCTCATTCCCGCCGCCACGGGCGGGCGCATCACGGCGGCCATCAAGCCTTGGAACGAGATGGGCCTGAAAGGCCCTGAAGTGTTCCGCATGCTCGGTCAGGGCGTGTTCGACGTGGGCACCTCGCAGCTGGGTTTTGTGGCCGGCGACAACGCCATCAACGATGCCACCGACTTGGCCGGCGTCTCACCCGACATCGAGACCTTCCGCAAGGTGACGCAGGCCTTCCGGCCACAGATCGAGCGCTATTACGAGCAGCAACTCAAGGTCAAGACCTTGGGCATGTTCTCCTTTCAGGCGCAGGTGATGTTCTGCCGCAACGAGATCAAGGGCCTGTCTGACATCAAGGGCCGCAAGATCCGCACCTCGGGCGCCTCGCAGGCCGATTTCGTCAGCTACTTCGGCGCCTCGGGGGTGAACATGGCGTTTGGCGAGGTGCAGCAGTCCCTGCAAAGCGGCGTCATCGACTGCGCCATCACCGGCACCCTGGGGGGCTACAAGGCCAAGTGGTATGACGGCGCCAAATACCTGTACGCGCTGCCCATCAACTTCGGTGCCGGCATGTCGGCCATGAACATGACGACTTGGCGCAAGCTGGACGCTGCCACGCAAAAAACCATAGAAGCCGAGTTTGTCAAACAGGAGCAGGCGGTGTTCGAACAGAACGTGCGCGAGAACGAATTGGGAATTTCCTGCAACACCGGAGGCGCCTGCTCTGAAGGGCCGGCCGGCACCATGGTGCTGGTGCGCCCCTCGGCTGCCGACCTGGATCTGCGCAAGAAAGCCCTCGTTGAGCAGGTGCTGCCGCGTTGGGCTGGCCGCTGCGGCGCGGCCTGTGTGACGGCCTGGAATGACTCGGTGGGCAAGATCGTTGGGCTGACCGCCACCGCCGCCAAGTGAGTACCGCCAGCGGTGCGGGCATCTCACCAGGGATGGCCGCGCTGCTACTGGGCGTCATGCTGGCATGGGGCTTTAACGTGCCCATTGTCAAAGCCATGACCGAGGTCATGGACGTGGTCTGGGTCGCGGTGGTGCGCATGGGTTCTGCCGCATTCACCCTCACGCTGGTGCTGTTGCTGCGCGACCGGCGTTTGCCCCGGTTTGAACGCCGCCAGTGGTTTTGGCTGGGCGCCAGTGCGGTGCTGCTGATTTACCTGAACCAGTGGCTGTTTGTGATGGGCATGCGCCTGTCGGCCGGCACCACGGCCTCTTTGGTGATGGCGGTCAACCCTTTGCTGGCCGTGCTGGCCGGAGCCCTGGTCTTCAGAGAAAAGGTAAGCTTCACGCGCGCTGCTGGGGTGGTCTTGGGCCTGTCCGGCGTGTCCTTGGCCGTGTTCATGGCGCCTCAGGCCGAGGTGGCATGGCCCGGACAAGGCGAGCTCTTGATTTTTCTGGGACAGGTGTTGTTCATAGGCGGGGGCTTGATGATCCAGCGCCTTACCCGCGACCTCGATGTGTTGGTGATAGGCTGGGCTGTCTATGTGCTGGGCAGCCTGATGCTGCTGGTCAACGCCCTGCTTCTGGGCGGCTGGCCACGCACGCAGGCGGCGTTTTCGCTGGACTGGGTCTGGGCCTGCGCGCTGTATGCGGGAATCCTGGGCACGGCGCTGCCCAATGTGGGCTGGTACCACGTGATCGGCAAAATCGGCCAGAGCCAGGCCAGTCCTCACCTGTACTGGCTGGCGGTGTTTGGCATGCTGTCCTCTGCGCTGACCTTGGGCGAGCCTTTGAGCCTGTGGCACGCCATCGGCCTGGCCTTGCTGGTGGCCGGTATCCGCTTGGGATCTGCGCCCGTGCGCCTGGGTCCGGGCGCCTGAGCCTGAGCTTCAGTCTCAGCCGGCCAACAGCTGCACCAGTGGCCCCAGCTCGGTCTGCGTGGGCAATTGCTTGAGCCAGGCGATCGCCTCCTCCATGGCTGGACCAGACTGGCGCGTCAGGCGCCAGCACAGGCGAAATTTGTCTTCGCGCTCCAGTGGGCTCAAGGGCATCAGCGGATGGCCCCAGGCGTGCGGAATCTGTCTTTCAAGGCTGCGGCCGTCGGCCAGCTCCAGCCTCAGGGTCTGCGGGTAAAAGGCGTTGGGGTTGGGATGCGGCTTTTCAGCCGTGTGCACGCGGCGGCCCAGGGTTTCGACGCGCGCATCGTGCAGGCACTCCGTTGTGAAACTGGTCGGGTCAACCCGGCCGAACACCAGCTCGGCCGCCGCCACATAGGCAATGCTCAGGCGGGCGTAATTGGGGGCCGGTTGGTGGACCATGGGCCGGCCCACCAGGCGAAAGCCCAAGGGCGGCAGGTCCACATGAATGGCGCTGACCTGCTCTAGCGCCTGCTCGGGGCTCAGGCCCAGTTCCTGGCGCAGCTGGTGCAGGGCATGGATCACGCCGTGTGTGACGCGGCCGCTGGGAAAGGGCTTGTGCGACAGCTGCGTGACCTTCCAGTGTTTCGTCATTTCCGCCAGCGCCTGCTGCAATTCGCCGCCGTCCTCGAAGTTGCGAAAAAAGCCAAAGCGCCCGCCCAGGATTTCGACAGGGGCAGTCAAGCCCACCTTGGCCATGTCGTGGGCTTGGACCGCATTGCGCGCGGCAAAGCCCATTTGCATGGCAAGCATCATGGAGCCTTCCTCGTGCGCCTGCATGGGGCCGCAGACCTGCGAATAAGCAATGCCGAAGGCATGGCGCAGCTGCTCTCGCGGTAGCCGGTCCAGGCAGGCCAAGGCTGCCAGACCCGAGAACACCCCGGTGGTGGCCGGTCGGAAGAAAAACATCGCCTGGCGCGTGGCCGCCGACAGCGTGCACGAGACTTCCAGGCCCACCACAAAAGCCCGCAGCAGATCGCGGCCCGAGGGCGAGCGGCCGGCCGCTACGAGCTCGTCGACCTTGGTCATCAGTGCGGCCAGCAGTGGCGCGGTCGGCAAGATCACACCGGGCTCGTAGACGCAGTCGTATTCCAGGGCATGGCACTGGTAGCCGTTGACAAGCGCAGCCACCGGCGCTGGCACTCGGCGGCTCTGGTTCCAGAGCACGGCGTCGCCGCCAGAGCCCCAGCGGCTGGCAGCGCTGAGCAGGTCGTCGAGCTTGGGCGCCATGCGACCAGCACAGGCCACGCCCACGGTGTCTAGGAAGAACACCGTGGCGGCTTCGACCGCCTCGGCCGGCAGGTCCTCAAAGCGTGTTTGCTCGATCAGGTCCAGGATGCGCTCTATGGGGTCGTGAAAGGTGGTGCTCATGGCTGGTGTGAAGGAAAAAGGGCAGGGCGTTTTTGCAGGAAGGCGTCGCGGCCTTCAATGAAGTCGGGGCCGGCAAACATCTGGACAAAGGTTTGCTGCGCTTGCGCCAGGGCTTGCGTGTCACCTGCGGCGACCGCGTGCAGGCCGCGCTTGAGCGCGCGGGTGGCGTCCAGCGAACTGGCGCTGATGGCTTGCAGCAGGTCCTCGGCGGCCGCATCCAGGGCGCCTAGTTCGTGCACCTGGTTGACCAGGCCGGTCTGCAGCGCGCGCTGCGCGGACCACAGCTGCGTGCCATAAAGCAGCTCGCTGGCGGCGGCCAGGCCGCAGGCCTGCACCAGGCGGGCGATGTCGGACACCGGGTAGGACAGGCCCAGTCGCGCGGCCGTGATGCCAAAGCGCGAGCGGGTGCTGGCCAGGCGCATGTCGCAGGCCAGGGCCAGGGCCAGGCCGCCGCCCACGCAGGGCCCGTCTATCAGTGCCAGCACCGGCAGCGGGCAAGCCGCCAGGGCCGCTCCGGCGTCCTCGATCTCCCGGCTGGCGCGCGCCGCTTCTTCGGCGGTGGCATAGGTCGCCTCGAACTCGCTGATGTCGGCACCCGCGGCAAACATGCCGGGTGTGGCGCTTTGCAGCACCAGCACGCGGCAGCGGGCATCAGCGCTGGCTTGCTGCACCAGGGCGGGCAGGTCGCGCCACATCTGGCGGGTAAAGGCATTGCGCCTTTGCGGGTGGTCGATCAGCAGGCGCGTCAGAGCGCCGCTGGCATGGAGCCGGAGTGGATTCATAGATATTGCGGATGATAATATGTCCGTACAACTGAGCCAAGTGACGGGGGACGCCATGAACTACCAGATTGAAAAAAAAAGTTATGAATGGCCGGGCGGTGCGCCCCTGGCCCTGTCGGTGGTGCTCAACGTGGAGGAGGGCGCCGAGGCCAACATCCTCGATGGCGACAAGTACCCCGAGCCGGTCGACGAAATGGGCCTGGCGCTCAAGCGCAGCATCCGCAACCACGGCAACGAGTCCAATTACCGCTATGGCCTGACCCGGGGCGGGCCTCGTGTGATGCGCCTGTTCGAGCAATACGGCATACGCGCCACCATCACCGCCTGCGCGCTGGCGCTCGAGCGCGCCCCCGAACTGGCACGCGAGATCATGCGCCAGGGCCACGAGGTCACCTCGCACGGCTACCGCTGGGCGCACCAGTTCCACATGGACGAGGCGCAGGAGCGCGACTACATCCGCAAGGCGGTGGCCTCGCTGGAGAAAACCACAGGCCGCAAGCCGCAGGGCTGGCTCTCGCGCTACCTGCTGACCGACCACACCCGCCGCCTGCTCTGCGAAGAGGGGTTCCTCTATCACATGGACGACTATGGCGACGACGAGCCGCGCTGGGAAGCCATTGACGGCAAGCCCATCGTGATCCTGCCTTACCAGGTGGACAACAACGACATGAAGATGTGGTCCGCGCCGGCCTACAGCCCGGAGCAGTGGCTCAAGTACGCGATTGACAACCTCGAGTGGATGATTGCCGAGGGCGCGCACGAGGTGAACATGATGTCGCTGGGCCTGCACATGCGGATCATTGGCCGGCCCGGCCGCGTCTGGGCGCTGGAAAAGTTCTTGGCCCATGCGGCCGCGCGCGCCCAGCAAGGCCAGGTCTGGCTGGCCACACGCGAGGAGATCGCCCGCCACTTTGCCAGCCAGGTGCCCTGGCGTGGCTGACATCGACTGGCCGCGCTGGCTGCGGCCAGGCGACCAAGTGGTGTGCTCCCACATGTCGGCCGAGCCGGTGGCGCTGCTGGCCTCCATGGCACGCTGCACCCAACTTCCGCAACCGCTTCACCTCCTGCTGGGTGTGCCTTTTTCCCGCGCAGCCGCCGATTTGCCGGCCGGCTGCCTGCTCAGCACCTATGGCGGCATGGGCAGCGCCGGTGGGCTCGCCCGCGAGCGCGAGGTGGACATCAGTTCTCTGGCCTACAGCCGCTCGGAGCGGGTCTACCAGGCTGGTCTGGCGCATTGCGACGTGGCCCTGGTCTCGCTGGGCCGCCGCAGCGATGGCCGGCTGTTCATGGCCCCCTCGCACGGACCGGTGTTGGAAGCGGCCCGCCAGGCAAGGTATGTGATTGCCCAACTCAGCCCCCATGTGCCTTGTGTGCCGGGTTCCGAATGGCCGGCTGAGCTGGCGCCGGTGGCGGTGCTCGAGACCGAGGACGGCCCCTGGCCGCTGCGCGATGCCGAGCCGGGCGAGGTCGAGCGGCGCATAGCCGGCTTGATCGCCGTTCTGGTGCCCGACGGCGCCTGTCTGCAAGTTGGCATTGGTGCGCTGCCCTCGGCGGTGCTCGATGCGCTGGCTTCGCACCGGCACCTGGGGGTGCACACCGGCATGCTGTCCGACGGGCTGTGGCGGCTGATCGAAAAGGGTGCGGTCGACCACTCTCGCAAAACCCGCGACCCTGGCGTGGCCGTGACCGGCTGCGTCTGCGGCAGTGTGCGGCTGTATGCGGCAGTCGACGGGCATGCAGGCATCGTGATGCGCGAGCCCGGCTACACGCACGACCTGGCGGTGATTGCGGCGCAAAGCGCCATGGTCTGCCTGAACAGCGCGCTGGAGGTGGACCTGCTGGGCAACGCCAACGCCGAAACCGTGACCGGCCCCGATGGGGCCTGGCGCTGGGTGGGCGGGGTCGGCGGCCTGCCCGACTTCACCCGCGGCGCCTTGCTGGCCCCGGGCGGCCAGGCGGTGCTGGCGCTGGCTTCGCGCTCATCGCAGCAGGCGCCGCGCATCGTCGCCCGCCTGTCCGGACCAACCACCCTGGCGGCCAGCGACGCCGACCTGGTGGTCACCGAACATGGGGTGGCCAGGCTGCGCGATGCCAGCATGCGCCAGCGTGCGCAGCGCATGATTGCGGTGGCGCATCCGCAAGACCGGGATGCCTTGTCGGCGCAGGCGCGCGCCCTGGGCCTGCTCTGAGGCAGCGCCCCTGCTTTTTTATGAAGGAAACATTCGATGCACCCAGACCTTGAAAGAACCCGTGCGGAACTTGCACCATCAAGCCACCTGCGCGTGGGTTTGAACCTGGCCAACTTCCTGTTGATCCAGTCTGGCACGGGCCAGACCAACCCTCTTGGCATCGTGCCGGACCTGGCCCGAGCGCTGGCTCAGGAGTTGGGGGTATCGGTCCAGTTCGTGCCTTATCCCTCGCCGGCACCGCTGGGCGATGCGGTCGAGCACGGTGCCTGGGACGTGGCTTTTCTGGCCGATGAACCAGCCCGGGCCACAACCATCGCATTTTCACCCGCCTACCTGGAAATACAGGCGAGCTATCTGCTGCCTGCTGGCTCGACCTTCACCCATGTGGACGAGCTTGACAGGCCTGGCCACCGCATAGCTTCCTTGGAGGGGGGCGCCTACGCGCTGTACCTGCAGCGCAGTCTGAAGCACGCCCAACTGGTGCTCACAAGCACCATGGAAGAGTCCTTCCGCATTTTTGTCGAGCAAGGTCTGCATGCCTTGTCTGGCTTGCGGCCCAGGCTGCTCAGTGACCAGGCCAGGCTGCCGGGCAGCGTGCTGCTGCCTGGGTCTTTCATGGCGGTGCAGCAGGCCGTAGGCACCTCCAAGCGCCACCAGGCAGCGCCGGTCTACCTGGCCGATTTCGTGGAGCGGGCCAAGGCCCAAGGCCGGGTGCAGGCGGCCATTGATGCGCATCACGTGTCGGGTGTGAACGTCGCGCCAGCACGTCGCTGAGTTCAGCCCCAGGCCAGAAGACCGAGGGCGGTGCTGGCTTGTGTCGCGCGCAGCCCGCGCCAGTTGCGCATGGCGCCCAAAGGGGCGGGCCTGCTCAATGCGCCCGGACTTGCAGCGCTTGCTCCACCCAGGCGGCGATGTCCAGCAAAGCCAGGTCATGCCCTCGGTGGCCAATGAGTTGCAGGCCCACGGGCAGGTCACCAGCGGCCACTGTCAGCGGCAGGCTGATGGCCGGCGCACCATTGGCATTGGCCAGGGCGGTGAGGTCGGCCTGGTTCGCAGGCACAGCACCGTCCATGGCAAAGCTGGTTTGCGGCGCGGTGGGCAGGATCAGCGCGTCCAGGCCGCAGGTCAGCGCCTCCATGGCCTCGGCCGCCTGCGCCACCCGCGAGACGGCCCGGCCCAGGTCCAGGGCCGACTTGCCTTCAATGAAACGCATCATGGCCAGCAGGTCGGCCGGCAGCACAGTCGGCTCATGGGCCAGCAGCGGGGCGACCAAGGCGTGCAGTTCGGCCTCGCACAGCAGCAGGCCAGAGCGGCGCACGGCGTCGAGCGCCACCCCGGCCAGCTTGACATCCACCCACTGCACTTCTTGACTGGGGCTCAACTGGCGCACGCCGTCTTCATAGGCGCGCATGACGCTGGCGCTGGCGCCGTGCTCGGCGGCATCGCGCACGATGCCCACCTTCCAGGGCCGGCTGCGCGGTGAGGGCGCAGGCAAGTGCGGCGCCATGATTTGCAAGGCGGCCACCACGTCTTCAACCCGCCGTGCCAGCACACCCACATGGTCCAGCATGCGGCACAGCGGCATGACACCGGCCAGGCCCAGGGTTTCGTGGCTGGGCTTGAAGCCCACCACGCCGCAATAGGCGGCCGGGATGCGCACCGAGCCCATGGTGTCCGAGCCCAGCGCGATGCTGCACAGGCCAGCGGCCACCGCCGCGGCCGAGCCACCGCTGGAGCCGCCCGCCGTGTGCCCCGGGTGCTGGGGGTGAAAGCAGTCGCCGTAGTCGGGGTTGTGGTTGGTCGCGCCCAGGGCCAGCGGGTGCATGTTGAGCTTGCCCACGCAGTGAAGGCCGGCTGCGCGCAGGCGCGCCACCATGGGGGCATCGGCCGTGGCCAAGCGCTGCAGGGCGCGCAGGCCGCCGGCGGTGGGCAGGCCAGCCACGTCGATGTTGTCCTTGGCGCCAAAGCTGGTGCCGGCCAGCGCCGAGTGACCCGATAACGGCTGCAGCGGCGCCTGGGCAATGAGGGCCCGGATGCTGGGATTGCGCTCGGCGATCGCCGCGTATTGCGCCGCCATCAACGCGTCACTGCTCAGCTGTCCGCGGGCGATCAGCCGGGCCTGCTCGCAGGCGCCGGCCAGCAAAAAGTCTGGGTTCATGTCTTGATCAGTCGCAGCGGTTTTTGGCGGGCCTCGACCCCGGTCAGCTCGGCCAGGGCGCGGGGGGCTTCCAGCACGACCTGCACCTCCACGCCAAGTTGCTGGCGAAGGTGGGCATGGTAGCGCTGTAGCAGTTCGTCATCGCGCGGGGCGTGACATTCGATGCGCACCGTCATTTCCTCGCGGCCGCTGACCTGGGCCAGCACGCACAGGTACTCGCCATGAAAGCCGGGCAGGTTCGCCAAGATGTTGGACAGCGACTGCGGAAACACATTGATGCCGCGCAGCTTGACCATGTTGTCGCTGCGGCCTAAAAAGCCCTCCATGCGGGCAAACGGCAAGCCCAGCGCCGAGCTGCCAGGAAGCATGCGCGTCACGTCATGGGTGTTAAAGCGGATGATGGGGAAAATATCTTCGCTGAACAGACAGGTGACAACCAGGTCCCCTGGCTCGCCCTGGGCCACGGGGCGGCCGGTGTCTATGTCGCAGACCTCAGCCCAGTGCGCGTCCTCCATCACATGCATGCCCTCGTGGTCCGGACCTTCGGCCGCAATCAAGCCGGTGTCGCCCACGCCATACCAGTCAAAAAGCTCGGGCCCGCCCCAAGCCTTGGCCAGTCCGGCCCGGGCGTCTTTGGACAGGTGGCCAGAAATCATGCGGATGGGAATGTCCAGGCCGGGCTCCATCCCGTGCTCGCGCGCGACCTCGGCCAAGCGCTGGATGTAATCGGCAAAGCCGACGATGACACTGGCGCGAAACTCGCGCATGTACTCCACTTGCTTGAGAGAAGGCGTCTCCACCCCAGTGCCGGCCGAAAAGAACAAGGCCCCGGTGTGGTGAACCACAGACTCACGAACATAGTGGCCGCCGTTGACCGGGCCGTGGCCATAGACCGAATGCACCACATCGCTGGGGCGCAGCCCTTGCATCAGGTAGGCCCGCGCCAGCATCAGCTTGTGGACCTCGCGGGTGCGCGGGCTGAACAGCAGGGGCTGGGGCCGGCCGGTGGTGCCGCTGGTGGCATGGACAATCATGGGCAAAATGCGGCCGTTCACCGGGATGTCGCGGCCATGGTGGTCGCCCAGGGGGGGCTGGCGCTCTATCGAGGCCATGATTTCATGCTTGCCAAAGCTGGGCAGGTTGGCAATGTCCTCAATGCGGCGGATGTCTCCAGGGGCGATGCCGGCTTGCCCCCACAGCCGCTGGTAAAACGGAATTTGCCAGGCCCGCAGCATGACGCGATTGAAAAGCGTTTGCTGGTGGTGGCGCAGCGCATCGACAGACATGGCGCAAAATTTTTCCAGGAATGCCTCACCCACCGGAAACTCCTGTCGGAGTTGGCGCACGTCTATGGCTTCAAAATAGCTTGCGTGTGACATGGGATCCTGTTAATTTGTCCGAACATATTATGAGGGCATACTTGCCGACCATCAAGACGCGAGGGAAATGGCATGGGCAAAGAGGGGCAGGCAGAGCTGGACAAGGGAACAGGCCCTTTTTACAAGCGGCTGGCAACCATCCTAATGGACGACATTCGCAGCGGCAGGTGGGCTGTGGGTGCGGCCCTGCCGACGGAAAAAGAACTGTGCGACACCTTCCAGGTCAGCCGGCACACCACCCGGGAGGCCTTGCGCCAGCTTGAAGAAAAAGGCCTGATCGCCCGCCGCCAGGGGTCGGGCTCCACGGTCTTGGCCACCAGCCCGTTGGTGCGCTACGAGCAGAACATTCAGACCATTGAGGACATGCTGCACCACGGTGCTTCCACCAGGCTGCATGTGATCTTGGCGCAGGAGGTGGGCGCCGATGCGAACGCCTATTCCAGCCAGGTCTGGCAACTGGCCAAAACACCATGCGTGTGGGTGCGCTCTATCCGCTATCCGCGCAATGACGCACGGCCACTGGCCCTGGTCGACGTCTATGTGGCGGTGCGCAGCAAGCGTCAGCACAGGCAATTGCTCAATGTAGAGACGGCGGCCAAGGAGATCGTTGCCACGGTCGATGTGAACAAGATTGACCGCATTGACCAGCATTTCAGTGCCATCAACGTTGGGCCAGCTGAAGCCAAGTTGCTGCATGTGCAGGCGGACGAGGCGGTATTTCAGATCTTGCGCTACTACTTTGATGCCGCTGGACGGCTGATGGTGGTGGCTCACTCGCTCTACAACGGCGGCTTGTTCACCTATGGATCGACCTTGCGTCGTTCCTGATGTTCATCCGTATTTCCACCTAGCTGCAACCCCCTTGCATGGACAGCTTGTACGGACATATTATCTAGCCCATCTTAGTCCGGGCAGGTCTGGTGAGGGTCTGTCTTTTTGTGCATTGCATTTGTTCAGGAGTCTGCTATGAAAGTTTCATTTCGGGGTCGTCGCATCGCCTTGTCATTGCTGGTTGCCGGCGCATCGGTGGGCTTGATAGGCGCCGCACAGGCACAGACCAAATTAGAAATTTCCGTGCCCTGGGGCCCCAATGAGTTTCACTCGCTCAATGCGGCGGCCTTTGCCAAGCGCATCACCGAGGAAACCAAGGGTCAGGTGCAAGTGTTCTCCCGCCCGGGTGGCGAGCTCGGCGTCAAGGCCAATGAGTCGGTGCGGGCGGTGGCTGAAGGCGTGGTGCCCATGGCCGACCTGGCGCTGTTTCAGAACGCCAGCCGCGGCCCTGCGATGGCGGTCGAGACCTTGCCATTTTTGGTCAACGATTACGAGCAGTTGCAGGTGCTACATAAGAGCTTTCGTCCCTTGTGGGAGAGCCTGCTGAGCAAGAACAACCAAAAAATGCTCTACGTGGTGCCTTGGCCCAAACAGTTCTTTTTCACCAAAAAACCAGTCCAGACCGTCGATGATCTCAAGGGCTTGAAGATGCGCTCTTTGGACAAGCTGACCACCGATTGGATCAACCGCCTGGGCATGGTGCCTGTGCAGTTGACCAACCTGGAGATATTGCAGGCCCTGGGCTCTGGCATGCTTGAAGGTGTGCCGACCTCGGCGGGCACGGCGGTGGCGCAAAAGTACTGGGACTTCATGAAGTTCGGTTACGAGACCAACCACATCTGGGCTTCCAATGTGATGACCATCAACATGGACACTTGGAAAAAACTCACGCCTGAACAGCAGCAGACCATTGAGCGCGTGGCCCGCGAAATGGAGCCAGGTTTTTGGGAAAACAGCAAGCGAGATCACCAAGTCAAGGTGGTTGAGTTGCAGAAAAACGGCATGAACATTCAACCCATGCCGCGCGCCGTGGTCGACGAGATGCGCCGCCGCACCGCAGCCTTGTGGGAGCAGTACACCAAGCCCATGGGCGACGAGGCCGTCAAAGCCTTGGGCCAGTACCGCAGCGCGATTGGTAAGTGACCGCTTCTAAGGGGCAAGCAGGGTCTGGCTGTGCGTAAACTGCTTGACCGTATCTATGCGGCCAGCTTGTTTGTGGCCGCCTTGTTCTTGGTGGCCATCTTTGCCTTGATGATAGGCGAGGCCGTGATGCGCAAGATGGGCAGCTACATCACGGGCGCTTCCGAGTTGGTGGGGTGGTGTTGCGCTGCGGCAGGGTTTTTGGCCCTGCCAGCGACCTTCAAGCGCGGTGACATGGTCAGAGTCGGGCTGCTTGTTGACGTCATGCCGCCGCGTTTACGCAAGCCTGTGCTGCTGGCCTGCCTGCTTTTGGGCCTGGTGTTCACCGCTTACATGCTCAAGGCCATTGCTGCGTACATGTGGGGCAGTTTTGTGGTCGATGAATTGACGCAGGGCATGATCGAAATCCAGGTCTGGGTTCCCATGATCAGCTTTCTTGTGGGTGTGGCCCTGATGCTGGTGGCCATTTTGGATGAATGGGTGGTGGCCTGGCGCACCCCGGCAGCCGATCTGCGCGCTGAAAAACCGCCCGCGATCAACGAGCCTGGCCTGTGACCGGAGCCCTGTTGTGAAGACCTCTGCCCTTTTGATCGTGCTGCTGATCTTGCTTCTTGCAGGCGGGGTCTGGATTTCATTCGCTTTGGGGGTGGTGGCTTGGGCTGGTGTGGCATTTTTCTCCAACACGCGCCCCGACATCAACTTGGTGACCTCCTACTGGAACACCTATTCCTCGCTGTCTCTGGCTTCCTTGCCCATGTTCATCTGGATGGGTGAAATCTTGTTCCGTACACGCCTGGCCGAGCAGATGTTTGCGGGCCTCGCGCCCTGGTTGGACCGCCTGCCCGGCCGCCTGCTGCATGTCAATGTGCTGAGCTGCGGCATCTTTGGCGCGGTCTCTGGATCGTCTTCGGCTACCTGTGCCACCATCTCCAAGATCGCCTTGCCTGAGCTGGCCAAGCGCGGCTATGACCAGCGCCTGAGCATAGGCAGTTTGTGCGGCGCGGCCACGCTGGGCATTTTGATTCCCCCCTCCATCGCGATGATCATTTATGCGGTGGCGGCTGATGTATCGATTGTCCGAATGTTCCTTGCGGGCATCATTCCTGGCATCTTGATCCTTTTTCTTTTTTCCGGTTACATCGCCTTGTGGGCCTGGCGCCACCCTGAACTCATGCCGCCGCGCAGCTTCGAGACCACCTTCTGGGAGCGCGTCAAGGCCAGCTCACGGCTGCTTCCGGTGCTGCTGCTGATCGCGGCGGTTTTCTTGTCGATGATGCTCGGTGTGGCCACCGCCAATGAGGCCTCTGCCTTTGGCGTGCTCGGCGCCCTGGTGATCGCGGCTTTGGGCGGCAACCTCACCTGGGTCAATTTGCGCGACAGCCTGACCGGGTCCTTGCGCATGAGCGCCATGATCATGTTTATTCTGGGCGCAGCCAGTTTCTTGACGGTGGCCATGGGTTTCACTGGCATTCCCCGGGCCTTGTCCGAGTGGGTGGTGTCGCTGCAACTGTCCCCCTACGCCTTGATGGCGGTGCTCACGGTGGTCTACCTGGTGCTGGGCATCGCCCTGGATGGCGTGTCCATGATTGTGCTGACCACCGCAGTGGTCCTGCCCATGGTGCAGGCTGCTGGGTTCGATCCAATCTGGTTTGGCATTTACATCATCATCATGATCGAGTTGGCAGAGATCAGCCCGCCTGTGGGTTTCAATCTTTTTGTTCTGCAGAACATGACGGGCAAAAGCATGATGACCATTGCCCATGCCGCCATGCCCTTTTTCTTCATCTTGTGCTTGGCAACCGTCTTGCTGATCGTGTTTCCTTCGATCGCCACCTGGCTGCCGGGCGCAATGATGGGCACAAGATGAAGGCTCTTGAACTGTTTTAAACAGACAGTTTTTGGCCCTACATCGCCAAGGATCACCGGCCCAGCAGATTGACATCTGGCCAGCCGATTCCTACACTTGTCCGTACATATTTACAGTCTGGACGCCCCCTTGATTGCATGCGCAGATCAGTCTGCAAGCATGCAGGGCCAGCAAGTACCGCAGGGCGTTCCTGCGGAGATCAAAAAATTGAAACAAGGTGAGGAAAAGCGCATGAGCACGAACAGCAAGCCGCAGGACGATGCCGAGATCCTGGACGCCATTGAGCAGTGGGCCGAAAAGGAATTGCGCCCGGTGGCGCGCAAGTTCGATCACGCCGACGAATACCCGCACGAGATCGTCGAGCAAATGAAGTCGCTGGGGCTGTTCGGCGCCACGATTGGCGAGGCCTACGGCGGCTTAGGCTTGTCGGCCAGCACCTACGCCAAGATCGTGGTCAAGGTGTCCTCCATCTGGATGGCGCCCTGCGGCATCTTCAATTCGCACCTGATCATGGCTGCCGCCATTGAACGGGCGGGCACCGAGGAGCAAAAACGCCACTGGCTGCCACGCATGGCTTCGGGAGAGTTTCGCGGCGGCATTGGCCTGACCGAGGCCAACGCCGGATCGGACCTGCAGGCCATTTGCACCGTGGCCAAGCGGGAAGGCGATGACTACGTGGTCAATGGCAGCAAGATGTGGATTACCAACAGCCTGCATGGGCAGGGCATTTTGCTGCTGGTCAAGACAGACCCCAAGGCCGAACCCCGCTACAAGGGCATGAGCCTGCTGATTGCGCCCAAGGGGGATGGTTTTAAGGTCTCCAAGCTCAAAAAGCTCGGCTACCGCTCCATTGACAGCTGCGAGGTCCATTTGCAGGACTACCGGGTGCCGGCCTCCCATTTGCTGGGCGGCGTGGAAGGCAAGGGCTTTATACAAACAGCATCGGGGCTGGAACTCGGGCGCATCAACGTAGCCGCCCGCGGCGCAGGCATAGGCGAGGGCGCGCTGCTGTTGGCGCTGCGCTATGCGCAAGAACGCAGCGCCTTTGGCAAGTCCATCAGCAACCACCAGGCCATCCAGCTCAAGCTGGCCGACATGGTGACCCAGGTGGAGGGGGCCAAGCACCTGATTGAGGCGGCGGCCCGCCGCTACGATGCCGGCGAGCGCTGCGACCTGGAAGCGGCCATGGCCAAGCTGGCGGGCTCTGAGGCCGGGGTGTTTTGCTCGCAAGAGGCCATGCGCATCTTTGGCGGCTACAGCTACTCGGTGGAGTACGACATTGAACGCTTTTACCGCGACAGCTTGCTGATGTGCATTGGCGAAGGCAGCAACGAGATCTTGCGCCAGGTCATCGCCAAGCAACTGATAGAACGCCACCCCGCCTGAGCGCCGCCGTGGGCAGCGCTGCATCCTTGTGGCGCTCAGCCCGGCATTGAATGACAAGGACTTTGCATGAAGCTCGAAGGCTTGCGGGTGATCGATCTGTCGCAGTTTTTGCCCGGCCCGCACTTCACCATGATGATGGCCGACCATGGCGCGGAGGTGATCCGTGTCGAGTCCCGCGCCGGTGAGCCCACGCGCGTGATTGGCGCGCGCCAGGCCAATGCCAGCGTCTGGTTTCGCAACACCCACCGTGGCAAAAAAAGCGTGGTGCTCGATCTCAAACGGGCCGAGGGCGTGGCGGCTTTTATCAAACTGGCGGCCAGCGCCGACGTGGTGGTCGAGGCCTTCAGGCCTGGCGTGGTGGACCGGCTGGGCATTGGCTACCAGGCTGTGCGCGCTGTGCATCCCGGCATCGTCTATGTCTCCATTGCGGCCTTTGGCCAGAGCGGACCGCTCTCTCAGCGGCCGGCCCACGACCTGAGCATCCAAGCCGAGAGCGGCGTGCTCAGCCTCAACTGCGGCAGCGACGGCAAGCCCGCTCTGCCGGGCGTGCCTGCCGCCGACATGGTGTCCTCACTGATGGCCATGAACGGGGTCATGATGGCCTTGCTGCGGCGCCAACAGACCGGTCTGGGCGACTACATCGACATCTCCATGCAGGACAGCCTCCTCAGCTGGCTGGTCAATGTGGTGGGCCCTGTTTTTGGCGAGGAGCGCGATCTGGTGCTGGCCAACGAGCGGGGCTTTGGCGGCAATGCTTTTTACAAGCTCTACGAGTGCGCCGACGGCCGCTTTATCTCTTTGGGCGGCAGCGAAGTCAAGTTCGCGGCCAACTTGCTCAAGGCGCTGGGCCGCCCTGAGCTGATCGACCTGTGCCGCCAGCCACCCGGCCCTGCGCAAGCGCCTGTGCGTGCCTTTTTGCAAGAGACCTTTGCGTCACAACCCTTGCCGCACTGGGAGGCTTTTTTGCAGCCGCTCGATGTGTGCTGGGCACCCGTGCGCTCGATCAAAGAGGCGCTGGAGACGGCTCAGGTCCATGAACGCGGCATGCGCCAAGAGGTGACTCAGAGCGGCTTTGGTGGCGGCAAGGTGACCCAACTGGGCATTCCCATTCGCTATCAAGACGAGCCAGGCCGCATCAACCCTGAGATTCCCGAGCTCGGTGAGCACACGCACGAGGTGCTGGGCAGCTTGGGGATGGCCAGCGAAGACATTGCTTTGGCCTCGGGCTTGGCACCTGGGCAAACTCTGACGGCCCAGGCCCAGGCCCACGGCTAAAGGGCCTTGGGAGATTGGCTTTGCAGCGGCTGGGTCAGGTTCAGACCAGACGCTCAGAGCTTGAGCGCTGGCCTGTGAATTGGAGCGGGTGATGGGAATCGAACCCACGTTATTTGCTTGGGAAGCAAGAGTCCTGCCATTGAACGACACCCGCGTGTCTGGAGTCCTTGTTTTATAAGGACTTTTTATCCTAAGAGCATGTTTTTAGACGACCTTACCTGATTTTCGGTTACGGTAGTTGGCGTAACAAAGACTATCAAAGCATGCCTGTTATTTAGCATCTGGCGTCCCATTTGGCGTAGCATTTCTTTCGGTGCCCCGGTCTGTCAAAAATGCTACGCCAAAAACCGCGCTTCAGACGGAAAAACCGATCATGAAATTCGACGCCAAAGCCGCCAAAGCTAAGCAACAAAGCGAGCATATATTAATCGAAGCTTGTCCAGGACTGTGCCTTGAAAGCCGGGCAAGCGCCATGACTTGGACTTGCCGCTACAAGACCGATGCGGGCCTGCTGAAGCAGACCTCCATCGGGCGCTGGCCCGCCGTGTCAAGCCATGAGGCAGTGTCCGCGTGGCTGTCCACCCGCGACACCCGACGGCAGACGGGCGTCGACCCGCACGCCGAGCGCCTTAGCCAACGCGCCGCTGCCAGGGCCCCAGAAATGTTTGGCAGGCTTACCGAAGTGCAGGATCGCTCCGAAGGTGGATCTTTGCCAGCGAATCGGATGGCATGCCGGGCTTACGCAGTGCCGATCCGAGCGATTCACCTTTGGCGATCCGTTCGAGTATGTCCGGCAAAATGATGGTGGGTTAGCTCAACGCAACCCGTCTCGCTCGCGGATTTCGCTGGATCGCAGGCCGCCCAGGCGGGCGTGCAACCTGCCGCCCGTGGCCAAGGCAAAGACAACCAAAAGCTCGTCAGGGTTGGGGCCGTCGTGAAAAGTGGCGGTGATGGTGTCGTAGTGGGACCGCACGTAGAGTGCATCCCGGTGGGCCAACGGTACGTCTATCGTGGTCCCGGGGCCCCCGCGCTTGCCCGTCGAAGGCACCCATGCGAGCCCTCCACCCAGCAGTTCGCGCAGCGGATCCATCATGGTCGCGGTGAGAAAGGCATTGCCGTGCTCGTATTCGCCCGCCGTCCCCACGATGCAAGCTTTGCCATAGCTCTCGAAAGCGTGGCCGCCCAGTGCGACCAATGCGCGCCGGCCCATCTCCAGGCCCAGCGCGGGAGAGCGTTTGACCACATCGCCGAGGTCAGCGCTAAAGCGCCCGTTTGCATAAGGGTTCTTCACGCAGGCCGCAATGACAATCTTGCGCAAGGGCGCGCCGGTGGCCGGATGACCTGCCTCGCTGGCAAGGATTTCTTCTTCCTGAATGTACCAACGGCGGATGCCGAATTCGGTCGCCAGCTCTGGGCTCATCGTTTTCTCCGTTCTTGCGGATCTAATGGGCCGCGCCACTGAAATCGTGCGGCACGCGGTTTTGAGCCACGCGAACGGTCTTCATGGGTGCGGGCGTATTGCGGCTGCGTCCGACGAAGCGGGGCACCCCGTCTGTGATCACCGCTGCAACGGCCGCGATATCTCCATTTGCCAGTGCGGACATCGCATCATTCCTGGAGCCACCTACGCAGGCATCCACGATCACGACGTCCGCGTCGCGGCCGGCCGCAATGAAGCCGGAGTTTCGCTTGTAGACACGCGCATTGTTCCCCGTTGCTGCGGCGATCGCCATTTCAACGGGCATCTCGCCGAGGCTGGCCAGGTGGCTGATGGTGTACATCATCCCCAGCGGCATGATGCCCGAGCCGGTGGGCGTGTCCGTGGCGATGAGAAAGCGATCGAACTGATCGGCATCGCGCATCAGGCGCCCAAGCCACAGCGTGGTGCGCAGATTGCCTGCCGTGCACACCTGCAAATTGATCCGCGACTCATTGACCAACCGGGGATAGTCTTCATCCGGCATGGCCACGGGGCCCCCGTTGGTGTGGAAGGAGACATCGGGCTGCATATCGATCAGGTGATCTGCCCAAATGCCGGAGGATCCGGGAATCGAGGAGCCCCCGGTGTGTACCAGCGTGGTCATCCCATGTTTTTTGGCAGCAGCGATCATGGGCGTGTACTCGTACGGCGTCTTCACGGCGCCGAACCCCGCCTTGGCCAGCCAGACGCCGTCGCGCGCGATGTCAGCAAAGTCTGACTCGACCAAACCCGGCTCGAGGATGACCGCACCGGCCCATACCCGCATGCCGCCCGGGCGAAAGTGCTCAAAGCACTTCATGGCAGCCACTGCGAGCGCTTTCACGCCTGCAGGGTCCTTGGGCCGGCCGGGGACGTGCACCTCCGACGCACTGATGGCCGTGGTCACGCCGCCGTGAACGTAGCTCTCCAGGAAACCAACGGTTTTCTGCCGCGGCGTGTAATCGCCAAAGGTGTTGTGGACCTGGGAGTCGATCAGGCCAGGAATGGCGGTCGCGCCACCCGCATCGATCACGACATCGCAGGATGTCAACTCGCTGTCGGCGACCTTGCCGGCCGCAACGATCAGGCCGCCTTCCATCAGGATGGCATCGCCTTGGACAAACGGATTGCGCCAATCGCCAGACAGGATGCGGCCCAAATTGACGATAGCTGTACGCATGGAAACTCCTTCAGATGGGGAAGATCAGGCGAATCTCTTAGATGAACGCCTAGTTGCTGGTAACGACCGGAACGCCGAACAGATCCTCAAAAATTTGAAGGGTCTCGCAGGCCCCGAAATTGGTGCAAAAGTTGAAGATGGCATCGAAATCGAGACCTTGAAGTTTGTCCTGACCGATCTGGAAAATGTAGCTGGATTTCGGTGAGAGAGCTTTTCGGATTCCGGCGAGCGTGACCGATGGCAGATTGAGGATGACTCGCACGCCGCTGCGGCCGGCGCTTAACCGCTCCAGGGCGTCGCGACGACGCCCCGCGCGGCACGCTTGTTCCTCACGCCGCTGCCGGGCGAAAACGCGGCAGCGTGATGCCTTCGCGTTGCTCGTCGTAGTCGATTTCCACTGCCAGCCCGACCGCGAGGCGCTCGTTCGGCAGCCCGACGACATTCGCGGTCAGGCGCGGCCCTTCGTCAAGCTCGACCTGCACCACGTTGTAAGGCACGTCGGCGGCGAATGACGGGAACCAGGCCTTGTAGACCACCGTCCAGGTCGAGATGCGGCCGCGCCCGCTCACCGCGCGCCATTCCAGCCGGCCCGAGAAACAGGCCGGGCACACCGGGCCGGGCGGCAGGTGCGGCAGCCCGCAATCGAGGCAATACGGCAGCAGCAGGCGGCGTGTGCGCAGTGCGTCCCAAAATGGTGCCGAGTCGGGTGTGATGCGCGGCAGTGCCTTGGTGTCCGTCGTCATGGGCGCCTCTTCATGGGTTCAATTCCTAAAGATCACAGAGTCGCCCCAGGCGGTTGCCCACTGCAGATGGCGCGCGTTTTCGATCTGGCGCTCGCCGGCAACGCCGCGCAACTGGCGCACGATTTCGAGAATCGAGTTCCAGCCGCCCACATGGGCCTCCGAGAGCAGGCCGCCGGAGGTGTTCATCGGCAGTTCGCCCCCCAGTTCGATGCGGCCGCCCTGCACCCAGGCGGCCGCCTCGCCGGGCCCGCAAAAGCCAAGACGCTCCAGGACGAACAGGACCAGCGGCGAAAATGCATCGTAGGTATAGAGACCGGCCACGTCAGCGCGGTTGATGCCGGCCATGCGGTAGGCCAACAGGTCGCGTGCGTCAGGCCCGGCGGGTACATCGCGCTGCTGGTTGATGCCCAGCCCGCGCGGCGCGAAGATGAATTCGTCGCGGCCGCTGCGCAGCCCCTGCATGCCGGAGATGTACACCGGGCGCTGTCGCAGGTCGCGCGCGCGTTCGGCCGAGGTGACGATGGCCACCGCGGCGCCATCGGTGATCAAGCAGCAATCGAACAGGCGCAGCGGGTCGACCACCATGCGCGAGGCCTGGTGGTCGGCGAGCGTCATCGGCTTTTGCATGACCGCGCAGGGGCTTTTTTGCGCGTGCTTGCGAAATGCCATCGGCACCGCGGCCAACTGCTCGGAGGTCGCGCCGTAGCGTGCCATGTAGCGCTGCATGCCGAGCGCGACGCCGCCCGCCGGCGCGGTCAGGCCGTAGGGCGGCGACTCGCCGTGGGTGCCGCCGTCCTCACGTGTGCCCTCGGCATCGCCGGGGCCGCCGAGAATCTGCCGCTCGCGCGTGAAGCTGATCGCATTCACGCAGGCGACCACCTCGGCCAGGCCGCAGGAAACTGCCATCGCGGCTTGCTGGATCGCACTGGTGACGAAGCGCCCGTGCAGCCAGGTCTGGCAGACCCAGCGCACGTCGAGCCCATAGGCCTCGGCGACGCGGTCGTAGTCAATGCCCAGCGGCCAGCCCATGTGGATGGCGACGCCGTCGATGTCGGCGCGGGTCAGGCCGGCATCGTCGAGCGCGGCCTTGAGCGCGGTCGCGCCAAGCGCCAGCTGGCTGTCGGGCAGGAAGCGCCCGTAGGCGCTCTGGCCGATGCCGACGATCGCTGACTGGTCACGCAGTGAAAGTGTCATGGTTTATCCGTTGGGCTGCAGTAAGTCCGGGATGCGGTTGATGATCAGGCCGTCGATGTCGTCGATGTCGTCGAAACCGAGACCGCAGTCGTCGAGCGTTTCCTTGAGCGCCCAGGCGCCGAGGTCATAGGCATCGTACTCGGGCAGGCGACCGGAGCGAGTCGTGCCGATCCCGGCTACAGCGACCGTCCCGGCGAGGGCCTTGTTCACGCGCCGAACCTCGCCTCGGGCAGGCCGCGCACACCCACATCCAGCGCGAATACGTTGCCCGCCTGCGGCTGCGTCACCTCGGCATCGGCCGCCAGGCCCACGCGCGCGCTGGTCACATAGAGCGTCGCCAGGTCGGGCCCGCCGAACATGCAGGTGGTGGGCCGCTGCACCGGCATGGGGATGCTGCGATCAAGCGAGCCGTCGGGCGCATAGCGATGGATGCACCAGCGATCGAATTGCGCGCTCCACACGTAACCCTCGGCATCGACGGTCATACCGTCGGGTCCGCCGTGCCCAGGCGCAGCCTCGACGAACACGCGGCGGTTGGCGACCTGGCCACTCACCAGGTCGAAGTCGTAGCGGTAGATGCGCCGCGCCGTGGTGTCGGTGAAATACATCACGCGATCGTCGGGGCTCCAGCCGATGCCGTTTGAGACCGTGAAGCCGCGGTCCATCACCGTGACCTGGAAATCGGTGCCCAGCCGGTAGAGCTGTCCGATCGGGCGCGCCACGTTGCGATCGAGCGTGCCGGCCCAGAAGCGCCCGGCGCGGTCGACCTTGCCGTCGTTGAAGCGCTCGTCGCCAAACGCGATGCCCGCAACATCGCGCCAGATGCATTCACCGCCGGCCTCCTCCAGCGTCGCGAACCCTTTCTGGAAAGCGAACAGCAGGCCGCGAGCTGCGCGCAGTGCGAAGGAACCGGCACGCTTTGGCAGGGGCCATTGCTCCACTCGGCCCGTGGCCGGCGTGAAGCGCCACAGGACCACGCTCACCACATCGAACCACCACAGGACCTGCTCGCGGGGGCACCACAGCGCGTTCTCGCCGAGCATGTTGCGACTGTCGACGACTGCTAGCGCCTCGCTGGAACTCACGTCTTTCCCTTCGCTTAATAGACTAAACATTGTATTGACATAGACTGCCGCTTTCCCGCCGATCATTGGCCCCGCAACGACACCGGTAGACGAAATGAGCAAACGATCGCCACCCGATTCACCCGCCCTTCCGATGGCGCGCGCAATCGCGCGCTGGATCCGCGCCGTGGACACCGCGGCCCTTGATGCGCAGGTGACTGCCAAGGCCCGGCTCTGCCTTCTCGACATGATCGGCGTGGCCGCGCAGGCGCACGACCTGCCCTGGAGCCGCCAGGCAGCCACCCATGCCGCCGCGATGGGCGGCGAGCGCGCGACCCTCATCGGTGCGGCGACCCGCGCGAGCGTGGCCGACGCGGCCTTCGCCAACGCCACCATGGCGCATGGCCTGGTGCAGGAGGACATGCACACCGCGAGCGTTTCGCACATTGGCGTCATCGTATGGCCGACCCTTTTGGCTCTGGCCGAACAGCAGCATGCGAGCGGCACGGAACTGCTGAGCGCCGGCATCATCGGCTACCAGGTGATGGCGCGGCTGGGTCAGGCCCTGATCACGCCGGAGGTGGCGCGCAAATTCCGCCCGACCGGGCTCACCGGCGCGATTGGCGCAGCCGCCGCCGGCGCGCGCCTCTTGCGCCTGACCGAAGATGAGACCGTGCATGCGCTCGCCCTCGCGGCGAACACCGCCGGCGGCCTCAACGAATGGCCGCATGCGGGCGGCGGTGAAATGTTCTTTCATGCCGGTTTCGCGGCGCGCAACGCGGTGAGCTCCGTTCTGCTGGCACAAGCGGGTGCCGACGCGTCAGCATCGGCGCTCGACGGGCGCGCCGGCCTGTTCGCCGCCTTCGGTGGCGTTGAGCGGACCACCCTTGAGCTTAGCGGTGACTGGGAGATCCTGGCCGTCTATCACAAGCCGGCGCCGGCCTGCAATTACGCGCAGACCGCGGCGCAGGCCGCGCTTGCCGTGCGCGGCCAGCACGCCTTCGCGCCGGCGCTGATCGATGAAGTGATCGTGCGCAGCTTCCCGCAAGCCATCGAGTATCCCGGTTGCGATCATGCCGGCCCCTATCGCTCGCAGCTGCAGGCGAAAATGAGCATCCAGTTTGCTGTTGCCGCGGTGCTGGCGCATGGCCGCCTGGACGACGCCGTGTTCCGCGATTTCGCGCCCGAAAGTGTCGCGTCGTGCCTGGCCACGCGCGTGCGCCTGCACAGCGACGCGGAATTCGCTGCGGCGTATCCGCAGCGGCAGGGCGCCGAGGTGATCGTTTCACTGAAAGACGGGCGCACCCTGAGCCACCGCCTCGCCGCGCTCGAAGCGCTCGACGCGGCCGGCGTGCGCGCCCGCACCCGTGCCACCTTGACGCGGCTGTTCGACGCGGTGCGCGCCGCGACCATTGAAGCGGAGGTCGATGGCCTGGTGTCGTGCCCCGACGCCGCGCGCATTGCGCGCCTGCTCGGCGCCAACGGCTCGGCGGTCGCGCCACCGACCATGCCCACCAGTCGCACCATCGCCGACCTGATCGACGAGATGGCGCAGCGCTATCCGCTGCGCGAAGCCCTGGTCGGGTCCGGCAAGCGCTACACCTACCGCACGCTGCGCGCCGAGGTGCGCCGCATGGCGCGCGCGCTGCACGGTCTGGGTGTGCGCCATGGCGACAAGGTGGCGATCCTGATGGACAACCGGCCAGAGTGGCTGATCGCAGATTTCGCCATCACCCTGCTGGGCGGCGTGATGGTCGGCATCAACACCTGGGCCACCGCGCGCGAGCTCGAGCATGTACTCGCGCATTCCGACACCCGCATCCTGATCACCGTCGACGGCTTCCTCAAATATGACTATCGCGCGCTGCTTAAGGCGCTCGAACCGCATCGCGAGCGCCTGCCGAGCCTGCAGCACATCGTCTGCCTGGCTGACGAAGTGCCAGCCGGCTGGCTGCGCTACGCCGACCTGAGCAAATACGCCGACCAGGTGCCGGAGGCCGCTATCGACCTGGCCCAGCGCGCCGTCGGTCCCGACGACGTGGCCTACCTGCTTTACACCTCGGGATCGACCTCGCTGCCCAAGGGCGTGCTGCTGCAGCACCGCGGCCTGATCGAGAACATGTGGCAGATCGGCGAGCGCCAGCGCGTCATTGGCCGCGACCGCCTGTGGCTGGCGGTGTCGCTCTTTTGGGGCTTGGGCTGCGAGAACGCGCTGTTCAACATCTTGACCCACGGCGCCTGCGTGGTGCTGCAGGAGCATTTCGACGCCGGCGAGGCACTTGCGCTGATCGAGCGCGAGCGCTGCACCCTCTTTTACGGCACGCCGAACATGGCCTACGCGATGCATCAGCACCCCGAGCGGCCGGCGCGCGACCTTTCCAGCCTGCGCAGCGGCGGCACCTTAGGCACGCCCGAGCAGATCATGCGTGTGGTCGAGTTGGGCGCGCGCGAGATCTGCAACATCTACGGCCTGACCGAGACCTACGGCAACTGCAATGTCACCGACGCCCGCGACCCGCTGGAAAAGCGCATCGGCAATGTCGGCCGGCCGCTACCCGGCGTCGACCAGCGCATCGTCGACCCGCAAAGCGGGCAGGTGCTGGCGCCCGGCAATGTCGGCGAGATCCGCGTCAAGGGCTGCGTCACGCCGGGCTATTACAAGGACCCGGAGCGCAGCGCGCAGGCCTTCGATGAACACGGCTATTTCATGACCGGCGACCTGGGTCTTGTTGACGCCGACGGCGCGCTGCATTTTCGCGGGCGCATCAAGGAGATGGTGAAGACCGGCGGCATCAACGTGGCGCCGGTCGAGGTCGAGGAAATTCTCATGACCCATCCCGGCGTGCATCTGGCGTTCGTCATCGGCGTGGCCGACGCCGTGCGCGACGAAGCGCTCGTCGCCGTCATCGTGCCCAAGGCGGGAGGCACCCCGTCGATCGCCGAGCTCGACACATTCTGCCGCCAGACCCTGGCGGCGTACAAGGTGCCGCGGCTGTTCCGTTTTGTGGGTGAGAGCGAACTGCCGCTGACCACCACCGGAAAGCTGCAGAAGAGCCGCTTGGCGGAACTGTTCTTTGCGGATCATCTCAAGATGGATTGACATCCTCCCGGCCCAAAAGAGCCGGGATTCCCGATACCTTGCGGTACCAGTCCCTTCCTGAGCACGCTCAATGAGCATGCGCAGGGATTCCTCCTGCGAGACGCTGGTGTCCCAGTGCGAGAATGTTTTTTGCAGCGTTGACGTCCCGGTCGTTGACCGAGCCGCAAGCATCGCAAGTCCACTTTCTTATTCCAAGGCCTGCGCTACCTTTCGGACTGCTTGCAGATATGCATCCGCAGCACGCTTGGCCTTGCCGATGGAATGGATCTCCAACAGTGAACCCTTGCTGTTGAAGGCGGCAGACTACAAAGCCCACTTTCCTTTGTCCATGGCAGACGCTTGGATCGCTGCCTGTGCGTCAGAAAACAGTGCGGTTTTGCTGCACAAAGACCCGAGTTTGCCCCCTTGCCTGTTGCGCAAGAATTGCTGCCTCTCAAAGATAAACAAGCCCAATAAGCAGGTGACGGTGCAAGGGCTGGCTTGCATGAGCCGAGCCGCATCCCGGTCTTGAGCAAGGGCTGGCTCGCCGCACGGGCAAAAGCGCAGCCCTGGAAAGCCCTGGCGCGATAATGCTCTATTCGTTTTTCAGGACGGTCTGCCAAGCCGCAGGCCTCCTTTCTTTGAGAGAACACCGACATGAGCCGCCCCGCCATGAATGTCGCCGACATTCGCACCACTTTTTTGGACTTTTTTGCCTCCAAGGGCCACACGGTGGTGGCCTCCAGCCCGCTGGTGCCCGGCAACGACCCCACGCTCATGTTCACCAACTCGGGCATGGTGCAGTTCAAGGACGTGTTCTTGGGCACTGACAAGCGGCCTTATGTGCGCGCTGCCTCGGTGCAAGCGTGCTTGCGCGCTGGTGGCAAGCACAACGACCTGGAAAACGTGGGCTACACCGCCCGCCACCACACCTTTTTTGAAATGCTGGGCAACTGGAGCTTTGGCGACTACTTCAAGCGCGAGTCGCTCAAGTGGGCTTGGGAACTGCTCACCGAGGTGTACAAGCTGCCGCCCGAGCGACTGCTGACCACGGTCTATGAAGAGGACGACGAGGCCTACGACATCTGGACCAAGGAAATCGGCCTGCCGCCCGAGCGCGTGATCCGCATTGGCGACAACAAAGGCGGGCGCTACAAGAGCGACAACTTCTGGATGATGGCCGACACCGGGCCTTGCGGTCCCTGCAGCGAGATCTTCTACGACCACGGCCCGCACATCGCTGGCGGCCCCCCGGGCAGCCCCGATGAAGACGGCGATCGCTTCATTGAGATCTGGAACAACGTGTTCATGCAGTTCAACATGGCCGAAGACGGCTCTGTCTCGCCGCTGCCCGCGCCCTGCGTGGACACCGGCATGGGCTTAGAACGCGTGGCCGCCATCTTGCAGCATGTGCACAGCAACTACGAGATCGACATCTTTGACGCGCTGATCAAGGCCGCCGCCCGCGAGACCGGCGAGAAAGACCTCGGCCACAAGAGCTTGCGCGTGATTGCCGACCACATTCGCGCCACCGCGTTTTTGGTCAGCGACGGCGTGCTGCCCAGCAACGAGGGCCGGGGCTATGTGCAGCGCCGCATCGTGCGCCGCGCCATCCGCCACGGTTACAAGCTGGGCCAGAAAAAGCCTTTTTTCCACAAGCTGGTGGCCGATCTGGTGCTGCTCATGGGCGATGCTTATCCCCGCTTGCAAGCGCAGGGCGAGCGCATCACCGAGATTTTGAAGACCGAGGAAGAGCGCTTTTTTGAAACGCTGGCCAACGGCATGGAGATTTTGGACGCCGCGCTGGCCAGCGGCGCCAAAGAGCTGCCCGGAGAGGTGGCGTTCAAGCTGCACGACACCTACGGCTTTCCGCTGGATTTGACCAAAGACGTGTGCCGCGAGCGTGACCTGGGCGTGGACGAGGCCGGCTTTGCCGCCGCCATGGACAAGCAAAAAGCCCAGGCCCGCGCGGCCGGCAAGTTCAAGATGGACCGCGCGCTGGAGTACGCAGGCGCCGGCCACGCCTTCACCGGCTACGAGCGCCTGGAAGAGGCCGCCCAGGTGGTGGCGCTCTACCACGAGGGCCTGGCCGTGCAGCAGCTCCACGCGGGCGAGCAGGGTGTGGTGGTCTTGTCGAGCACGCCGTTTTATGCCGAGTCTGGTGGCCAGGTGGGTGACCAGGGGCAGCTGAGCTCGGGCGCCAATGTGTTTGCGGTGGACGACACGCTCAAGATCAAGGCCGATGTGTTTGGTCACCACGGCAGCGTCAGCCAAGGCACGCTCAAGGTGGGTGACAGCGTGACTGCCCAGGTGGACGCCGCGCGCCGCCATGCCACCGTGCGCAACCACAGCGCCACCCACCTCATGCACAAGGCCTTGCGCGAGGTGCTGGGCGAGCATGTGCAGCAAAAAGGCTCTTTGGTGAACGACGAGCGCACACGCTTTGACTTTGCGCACAATGCACCGGTCACTGACGCGCAAATTCGCCAGATTGAAACCTTGGTCAACGCCGAAATTTTGGCCAACGACGCGGCTCAGGCCGCTGTCATGGACCTGGAGTCCGCGCAAAAAACCGGCGCCATGATGCTCTTTGGTGAAAAGTACGGCGAGACCGTGCGCGTGCTCTCCATTGGCAGCAGCAAAGAGCTGTGCGGCGGTACCCATGTGGGCCGCACCGGCGAAATTGGCCTGTTCAAAATCGTGGCCGAAAGCGGCGTGGCCGCGGGCGTGCGCCGCATTGAAGCCGTCACCGGCGGCCACGCGCTGGCTTACCTGCAGACCCTGGAAGCTGCGGTGCACAGCACCGCCGCCTCGCTCAAGGCCAACCCGGCAGAGCTCGAGCAGCGCGTGGCCCAAACGCTAGAGCAAATGCGCGGTCTTGAAAAAGAAGTGGCGGCCCTCAAAGGCAAACTCGCCTCGGCCCAGGGCGACGAGTTGCTCAGCCAGGCGGTGGACGTCAAGGGCTTGAAGGTGCTGGCCGCTTTGCTGGTGGGGGCCGATGCCAAAGCCCTGCGCGAGACCATGGACAAGCTCAAGGACAAGCTCAAAACGGCGGCCATCGTGCTGGCTGCGGTGGACGGCGACAAGGTGCAAATTGCCGCCGGCGTCACCGCCGACAGCGTGGGCCGGCTCAAAGCCGGCGAGCTGGTCAACTTTGTGGCCCAACAGGTGGGCGGCAAAGGCGGCGGCAAACCCGACATGGCCATGGCCGGGGGCACCGACCCCAGCCGCCTGGGCCAGGCGCTGCAGTCTGTGCAAGCCTGGGTCAGCGAGCGGGTTTGAGCGGCGCTGGGCTCAGTCCAGCGCCAGTGCAAAGAGCTGGTTGCGAAAGTGAATGCCCAGGCGCGCAAAAGCGCGGTTGCGGTAGGTTTTGACCGTGGGCAGGCTCAGGCCCAACTCGCTCGCCACACCAGATCGAAGAGGCTGGCTTTCGCGTGACCTGCACCAGCCGCGAGGACTTTGCCCGCACCATCGCGGCAGACACTGTGACCTGGGGCCGCGTGGTCGCTGCCAGGGTTTTCAAGGCCGATTGAGGCGGGCTCTGACGACTGCGTGCTTGTTCAGCGCGCCCGCACTGAACGGGCACCGATGCACGCGAACCATCGCTTGCAGGCTTGTCTCTTACAGGGGACGCGCATTTTTCTATTTGTAGGAGCCAGCCTGCTGGCGATTCGTGGCAATCAACGCGCATGGCCGCAAGCGAACAATCGCTTACAGGCTTGCCCCTTACATGGGACGGGGATTTTGTATTTGTAGGAGCCAGCCTGCTGGCGATTCGTGGCGAAGAACCGACCGTCAGCGCTGCGTCGAACTGGCGCTGAAGGCGTCTGCGGCGGGCAATGAAACCTCAAACACCGCGCCTGCTCCTGGCTTGCTGCGTGCGGTGATCACCCCCTGGTGGGCCTGCACCACGCTTTTGGCAATGGCCAGGCCCAGGCCCGTGCCCTTGGATTTGCCGTGGGTCACAAAGGGCTCGAACAAGCGGCTCATGAGCTCGTCGGAAATACCCACCCCCGTGTCGCTGACCTGAAACAACACCCGCCCGGCCGCGTCTTGCTGCACCGTCAGGCGCAAGATGCCGCCTTGCGGCATGGCGTCGACGGCGTTTTTCACCAAATTGAGCAGCACCCGCGCAAAGCGGCCCGCATCAACCATGATCTCGACCCGGCAGTCGTCTTCGCGCACCAAATGCACCATGGGGCCGATGGCGCCGCGCAGCTCGTCGTCGATTTCGGCAAACACTGCATTGGCGGGCAGACGTTCAAACTGCAAGCTGCTTTCACCGCGTGCAAAGTCCAGCAGCTCTTGCGTCATGTCGAGCATCTTGTCGACGGCCTTGTTGATCAGGCCCACAAAGTCGTCAATGTCAGGGTCTGCCGAGCGCATGCGAATCAGATCGGCACACGACAAGATGACGGTCATGGGGCTCTTGATGTCATGGATGATGGAGTTCGCCATGGTGCCCACCGTGCTCAGACGCTCCGAGCGCATCAGTTCGCTCACAAAAGTGCTGTTGACGCTGCGCAGCCGCTGCACCACCGAGCGCAAAAAGTTCATGTGCAAGCTGCTGGGCGCGCGCGCCAAGATGAGCTCAAAAATGTCTCGGTCCACCCGGGCCAACACCGTGGGCTGGCCGGTGGCCGTGGCCTGGGCGCTGCGGGGCTGGCCGTCAATCAAGGCCATTTCGCCAAAAAAATGCCCGGCCTGAATGAACCCCAGCGTTTCTTGCTGCGCGCCCCGCCCGGTCTTGGAGATGCGCACACTGCCTTTGCACAACAGGTACAGGCAGTCGCCGGCGTCGCCCTCGTTGAAGATGCGCTCGCCCTCGTCAAACTGCAGCAGCGCCATTTGCGCGCCGAATTCGGTCGCCAGCTCAGCGGGCAAGCCTTCAAACAAGCGGTTGGAGCTGAAAAAATGGTCCTCAGTGGGGCCTGTGTATGTCGAAACCATGTGCGTTAAAAGCGGCTAAATAGGTCCTGGCCTGGGCGCAGGTGGGGCAAGGTCGGCGGTGCTGTGAACAAGTCACAGCTGAGGGCCAGTAAAACAGGGGTATGCAGCAGATAGTCTTAAAGTGTTGCCAAGTATGGCATGAACAGCTCTGTTTATAAGCCAGTAAGAGTGCGGCATGGCTATTCTCGATGGCGCTCATCGCCCTGGATACAGGCGTGGCGATGGTTGCCACACAGGGCATGGCCCTGCGGCATGTTGAACCTCAGCCCAGCTGTTTGAAGGTGGACTGCGCGGGGCTTAGGTGGCTGAAAATGAGTGCGGTCGAGGCAGGGTTCCCCAACCGCTTGGCGTATGCGCGCCGCGCGGAGGCTGGCTCGCTCAGATGGCGGCGATCACCTGAATCTCCACCATCAAGCCCGGGTCGGCCAGGTGGACCACCTCCACCATGGTGCTGGTGGGCAGGTTGGTTTTGCAGAACTCTTCGCGGGCGGTCACGATCTGGCGGAACTCGCGGATGTCGGTGGTGTACACCGTGGTCCAGACGATGTCCGAGAGGCTGCCGCCCGCCGCGATCAGGCAGGTTTCAATGTTGCGAAAGCATTGGCGGGTTTGCTCCAGCATGCTGCCTGCGCCAACCTGTTGGCCTTCGCTGTCGCGAGACACTTGGCCCGATACAAAGATCATGCTTTTGGGTTGATCGACGCGCACAAAGTGGTTGTAAACCGTGGCGCGCACGTTTTTGAGGCCGTCTGGGTTGCCGCGGGTGATGGGCATAGGGAGTCCTTGAATCAGTCGGAAGAAATATTGGCTGCTTGGATGATGGCCGACCAACGCTTTTGGTCGTCCAAGGCCGCTGCGGCAAATTGCTCTGGCCGGTTGCCTATGGGCTCGTAGCCCATTTGCAGCAGGCGCTCGCGCACATCGGCCTGGGCCAAGATTTTGATGACCTCTGTGGCCACGCGGTCCACCACCGGCTTGGGCGTGCCCGCTGGGAACAGCAAAGACTGCCAATTCAGGGCTTCGTAGTCGCGCAGGCCCAGCGCCTCGTTGATGGTGGGCACGTCGGGCAAGGCGGGCGAGCGGCGCCGGCCTGTGACCGCGAGAGCGCGCACTTTTTCAGACTTGATTTGCGGCAGCGCGCCTTGCATGCCCGAGATCATGGCCGGAATCCGGCCGCCCACCAAGTCGGTGAAGGCCGGGGGACCCCCTTTGTACGGGATGTGGTTGATTTGTATGGAGGTCATGCGCGCCAGCATCTCGCCGGCCAGGTGCTGCATGCTGCCCACGCCTGAAGAGGCGTAGTCTATGCGGCCCGGGTTGGCCCTTGCCTGGGTCACCAGATCAGCCAGCGTTTTGCCCGTGAAAGAGGGTCCCACCACCAGCACGTTGTGGGAGGCTGTGAGCTGCGTGATGGTGGCAAAGTCGCTCACGCCATCAAAAGGCCGGCGTTTGCTGACCAGGGGCGCGGTGATGGTGTCAATGGCGCCCAGCAGCATGGTGTAGCCGTCGGGCGCGGCGGTCTTCACGATCTCTGCGCCCAACATGCCCGCGGCGCCCGGCTTGTTGTCCACCACCACCTGCTGGCCCAGCGCGGTGGAGAGTTTGTCGGCCACATAGCGGGCAATGGTGTCCGAGCCGCCGCCGGCCGCTTGAGGCACCACCAGCCGAATGGTTTTGCTGGGAAAGGTTTGGGCCCAGGCTGGCCACGCGGTCGCCCCGAGCAGGCTGGCCGCGCCCGAGCCCAAGAGCAGTTTTCTTCTGGAGGTCTGAGGCATCTTTTGTGCTTTCTGGTGAATGAGTCAACAACGCTGGCAAAAGCAGCGTGCGCTTTAATTCATAGGGTACTAAGAAAACCGCTTGGCCGCCCTAGTGAAAGCCCGTGGCACACCCACATGGTGGGTGCTCAAACGCCGCAGATCCTCAGCTCAGTGGCTGCCGCGCATGCCCGCCATGACCAGCCGCGCGGCCGCCAAGTCCCAACCCGCCCAGCCGCAGCTTTTGAAAAACACCGGGCCTTTGGCTTGGTTCAGGGCGGGCCGAGAGATCATGTCAGCCAGCGTGGGCAGGGCCGTCACGTCAATGCCCGCTTGCAGCAAGTCGCCAGCTTCGTGGTCGGCGTCGCGGGTGTCCACCACCAGCTGGCCTGTGGCCTGCAGGTGCTGGCACACCTGGGGCGCCCACTCCACCATGCGGGGCGTGAAAGCGCCCACGGCCGCCACAAAGGCGTCTGCTCGCGGCCGGGCGCTGAGCACCACGCCTTGCGCCGGCGTGCAGCTGACCACCAGCGGGCAGTCGGCCAGCGCGGCGTTGGCATCGGCCACCACCTCAGCGTGCATGCCCAGCGTGCGCGCATGCGCCACCAAGGCGTGGGCGCTTTCAGGCGTGCGCGAGGCGACCTTCACCTCTGTGGTGCCCAGCCCCTGATGAAACGCGTCCAGGTGGGCGCGGCCCTGCACGCCCGCGCCCACGATGAGCAGCGGGCCACGGTCTTGTGGCGCCAGACGCTGGGCCGCCAGCAGCGACACCGCCGCCGTGCGCCGCGCCGTCACCGTGGGGCCATCGAGCACGGCCAAGCGCTGGCCACGGCGCGCGTCAAACACCACGATGTCGCCCTGAATGGTGGGCAGGCCCTGCGCGGCGTTGCCCGCCACAAAGGTAATGAGCTTGGTGATGGCCAGCTGCGCGTCAGCGGCAGGCATCACGAACAGGCTGCCCCCGCCTGCCAGCGGCTGCACCAGCCGGGGCGGCACCGCCACGCTGGGGTCGCGCAGCAAGGCTTCAATCTCGCGGGCCAAGGCGGGGTAGGGCAGGGCAGCGGCGGTGGCTTTTGGGCTGAAAAAGGCGGGGGTGCTCATGCGCGGCAGTGTTGGGCTGTTTCAGACGCGCTGGAACACCATGTCCCACACCCCGTGGCCCAACTTCAGGCCTCGGTTTTCAAACTTGGTCAGCGGCCGGTAGTCGGGCTTGAGGGCGTAGCCTTCGGCGGTGTTTTTGATCAAGGGCTCGGCCGACAGCACGCCCAGTATTTGCTCGGCGTAGGGCGCCCAGTCGGTGGCCAGGTGCAAGTAGCCGCCGGGCTTGATGTGGCGCACCAGGGTGGCCACAAAAGCCGGCTGAATCAGCCGGCGCTTGTGGTGGCGTGACTTGTGCCAAGGGTCGGGGAAAAAAATGTGCACGCCGTCCAGGCTGCTGGGGTCCAGCATGTGCTGCAACACCTCGACCGCGTCATGCTGCACGATGCGGATGTTGCCAATGCCCGCCTCACCGCAGCGCTTGAGCAGCGAGCCCACGCCGGGGGCATGCACCTCGCAGCACAAAAAATTGTCCCCAGGCCGGGTCTGTGCAATCTGAGCAGTGGCGTCGCCCATGCCAAAGCCAATTTCCAAAATCAGCGGAGCGTCCCGGCCAAAGGCCTGGGCCGCGTCCACCAGCGTGGGCTGAAAAGGCAGCAACAGGCGCGGCCCCACCTCGCCAAAGGCCCGCGCCTGGCCAGGCCCCATGCGGCCGGCCCGCAGCACAAAGGTCTTGATGGGGCGGTGCTTAGGGGGGCTGGCTTCAGGGGCGATGGGGGCTTGCTCGTCGGGGCGGGTCATGCGGTGGCTCGTGGTTGGAGGGCGCGATTATCGCGGTGTGCATGGAGCGGGCCAAAGTGACGGATCGCTCCAATGCCGCCGTGCTGCTCGCACATCGTGCGCGTGTGCGGCAAGGCACTTCTTCACCAATGCTGAAAAGCCAATTCTTGCCCCTCAAGTCTTGACCGCTTGGACCCACACTCGGGCTGAAGAGTTATGCTGATCGCTGCACCAGCCAGGTCTTAAAAGAATTAAAAATTTTTGATAAAGATGGACTGAAGACCTTTTAGTTAATCTTTTGTATTATTAAAAAACGATGGGCACACTTTTCTTTGAAAAACCCATCCTCAACTCCCTCTACGACGATCCCAGTCAGCATTGGGAGTTGGATGAAACGGGCCAGCCGACGCAAAAAGTCATTGAGTCACATCGTCAAGCCGAATTCAAAGATGTGTATGCCATGCAAAAAGACTTTGGCGATAAGGTCAAGGTGCAGTTTGATGCCATGCTGAACAAGGTCAAAACGGGAGCCGCACTATGAAAAAAGAGTTGGTCCAAACCCTCACCGACACCTTTGAGGGCCATGCGCAACAAACCGAAACTGGCGTTGAGTATTGGCTGGCACGCGACATTCAGCATCTGCTTGGCTACACCAAGTGGGAAAACTTCCTGAATGTCGTCAGCAAAGCCAAAACAGCTTGCGAAGTCTCTGGGCATGACATCGACAACCATTTTCCTGACGTCAGGAAAATGGTCGACCTGGGCTCCGGCAGTCAGCGCGAAATCGACGACATCATGCTCACCCGCTATGCGTGCTACCTGATTGCGCAAAACGGCGACCCACGCAAACCCGAAATTGCTTTTGCCCAAACCTACTTTGCGGTGCAAACCCGCAAGGCAGAATTGATTGAGCAGCGCATGCTCGAAACCGAGCGGGTGCAAGCAAGGCGCAAGCTCACAGAAACCGAAAAAGAACTCTCGCAAGTCATCTACGAACAAACCGGCGGCAACCAAGACTTTGCGCTCATCCGCAGCAAAGGCGACCATGCCCTGTTTGGCAAAAGCACCCAAGCCATGAAAGCCCACTGGAAAGTGCCAGACAGCCGCCCACTGGCCGACTTTGCGCCCACCATCTTGCTCAAGGCCAAAGACTTCGCCGCCGAAATCACCATCTTCAACGCCCGTCAGCACCAGATGGACCGCGAAGGGCAAATCTCCAAAGAGCACATCACCAACAACCAAGCGGTGCGCAACACGCTGCTGGAACGTGGCATTCGCCCCGAAAGCCTGCCGCCCGAAGAAGACGTGAAGAAAGTTGAGCGCCGCTTGCAGTCAGATGATAAAAAAGCGCTCAAAACACCCGACACCTTGGACAGCTGACCAGCGCAAAGCATGGCCAGCCGCAAAACCACATCCAAAGCCACTGTTCTTGTGGATGACTCCATACCCCACGTTCAGCACCAGGACTTACTGGTCCATGATGTGCGCCATGGAAAAGTCTTGATTGATGCCGATTTGGCCCAGCTCTAGGGTGTTAAGACAGGTGCGCTGAACCGCGCCGTTAAACCCAAAGCCGGTCGGTTTCCGGTCGACTTCATGTTCCTGCTCAGCGCCCAAGAGTGGGGCAACTTGAAATGCCAAATTGGCATCTCAAGTGCGCATGGGGGTCGTCGGGCCCTGTCCTGCGTCTTCATCGAACAAGGCGTGGCCATGCTCTCCAGCGTGCTGAACTCGCCGCGTGCAGTCGGTTTGCGTGATCATAGGCAAACTTCGCAACTGCGCTGATGTCCCTTGCAGCAGACTGCCCCCTCATTTCACCCTGCGCGCTGGATGGCCCCGCCTTGGTCGCCACTTTGACGCATGTCGCACCAAGCCATCAGGGCCTCTTGAACACGGCTTTGGGGGGCTGATTGAGGCAAGCCGAGCACTTGCGCTGCCTTGTTCAAGGCCGACATTGGATCGCTCAAGTCCAGCGCTTGCGCGCCGTTTTGTTTGCTGAGTTTTTCCCCATTCGCTCCTAAGACCAGCGGCGTGTGCAGGTACACCGGCGTGGGCAGGCCCAGTGCGCGTTGCAGCATGATTTGGCGGGCGGTGTTGTCGGCCAGGTCTTGGCCGCGCACCACATGCGTGATGCCTTGGGCCGCATCGTCCACCACCACGGCCATCTGGTAGGCCCACAGGCCGTCGGCGCGCTTGAGCACAAAGTCGCCCACAGCCTGGGCCACGTCTTGCTGCTGCGGGCCTAGGCGGCGGTCGTGCCAGTGCAGCAGGCCGGGTTCGGCCCGCAAGCGCCAGGCGCGTGCGGGCTTGCCCCTCAGGCCGTCTCTGCAGGTGCCGGGGTAGATGAGTTCGCCATGGCGGGCACGCGCTTGGCCTTGCTCGCCCCAGGCCAAAGCGATGTCTTGCCGCGTGCAGCCGCAGGGGAAGGCTTGGCCTTGGGCAATCAGCCGGTCCAGCGCCGCTTGGTAGAGCGTGCCGCGTTGTGACTGGTAGGCCGGTGGCTCATCGGGGTGCAGGCCGCAGGCCGTGAGTTGGTGCAAGATGGCCTGGGACGCGCCGGGCACACAGCGCGGGGTGTCTACGTCTTCCATGCGCACCAGCCAGCGCCCGCCGTGCGCGCGTGCGTCCAGCCAACTGGCCAGCGCCGCCACCAAGGAGCCTGCGTGCAGCAAGCCCGTGGGCGAGGGCGCAAAGCGGCCCACATAAGGCATGGCAGTGGGGCTTGAAGCCGGCTTGAAAAAAGTCTCAGGCCACCGTCAGCGCCAACTCCAGGCCGGAGACAAAGGCGTCTTCCACCCGGTGGCCCAGGCACCAGTCGCCGCACAGGCCCAGGCCTTGTTTGGCGTCCCACACATGGCTTTGACCCAGGGGGGTGACGGTTTGGGCATAGAGCCAGCGGTGCACCTCGGCGTAGGGGGGCGCCGCGCGTATGCCAGTGATTTCAGTGAAGCCGCGCAGCAGCTTGGCCTTGACGCGTTCGGCGTTGTCCTCGATGTGGCGCTTAGACCACTCGGGGCTGGCTTGCACGGTCCAGCGCTCTATGGCCTCGCGGCCCGGCTTAGATGTCTCGCGGGCCAGCCAAGAAATGCGGTGGTGCGCGCTGCGAGCGGCCTGCCAGTGGGGGCCAAAGGCCGCGCCGCGCACGGCCTGCGGAAAAGCCAGCATCAGGGTCCAGCAGGGGGCCACTTCAGTCTGGGCTATGCGCTCTTGCACCTTGGGCAGCTGGCCAGAGGCGCGCAGCAGGGCCAGGGCTTGCGTGGCGGGCAGGGCCAGCAGCACCGCGTCAAAGCCAGCGTGCACCTGGCGGCTGTCGCCCAGGCCAGAGGTTTGCAGCTGCCAGCGCGAGGCGTTCAGGCGGTCGGGCTCTATCAACTCCACCAGGGTGTCCAGGTGCAAGGCGGTGGGCTCGGCCCAGTGCCTGACCAAGGCGTTCATGCCGGGTGTGGCCACGTAGTGCTCGTGCTGCTGGGGCTTGGCAGCCACCACCACGCGGCCTGTGCTGTCTTGCACCGAAATGGTGTTGGCGCGCCAAGCTGCCACACGGGTGGGCGAGGTGTTCAGGGCTTGCTGAAAACGTGCATCGCGCACCGTGAAGTACTGGGCGCCGTGGTCAAAGCTGCCAAATTCGGTGTGCCGGGTGGACATGCGGCCGCCCGCGCCTCGGCTTTTTTCAAATACTTGAACCTCATGGCCGGCCTGCATCAGCGTGCGTGCGCAGGCGATGCCGGCCATGCCCGCGCCTATGACGGCAATGCGGGAGGCAGGACGAGAGGTGGGGCGGGGGGTGGGGCGTGTGCGCTTGGTGCTTGTCATGCAGCTACTCTACACGCACTGGACCGGCCCGACCATGGCGCTTGCCCCCCCGGTGACAAGCACGGAGTCAGCCACAGGGTCTGCTGCAGTTCAGGCGCTACAGCGCCTGCGGCAAGTTCAACAGGGCTTGCCGCGTCACCGGGGACTGCAGCTGCGCCAGCCACCATTGCAGCGCTCGACCTGTAGGGGCCGCGCCGCTGGCGTGCTCTTGACGCCAGGCGCAGCTGATGCGGGCCACCCGGGTGGGCCGCTCGACCTGCTTGACCACCAACCGACCGCTGGCTTGGTAGGACCGCACCAAGTAGCTGGGCAAAAAACCTGCGCCCAAGCCGTGCAACTGGGCTTCGAGCTTGGCCATCATGTTGGGCACGGTGAGCACGTCTTGCCCGCCCAAAAGACCCACGGTTTGGGCGCTGCCGCGCTGCACCGAATCGGCCACCGCCACGGCCCGGTGCTGGCGCAGCAACGCGTCTGACAGTGGTTCTGCCGCTTGGGCCAGCGCATGCTGGGGCGCCACTGCAAAAATGAAGTCGAGCGAGCCCAGCAGCATGCTTTGAAAGCCGGGCAAGGTCAGCGACTCCTGCGCCACGCCCAGTGCCAGGTCGGCCTGGCCGGAGGTCAGCGCCTCCAGCGTGCCGCTCAAGGCCTCTTCGCGGATCTTTAAGCGGGTGGGTGGGTCTTGGGCGTAAAAGGCCTCGCACAGCTCCATCACCGTGCTGCGCGAGATCACGCCGTCGACGGCCAGCGTGAAGTGCGGCTCCCAGCCTGTGGCCACGCGCTTGACGCGGTGCGCCACGGCCTCCAAGTCGGCCAGCAGGCGCTGACCTTCGCGCAGCAGCTCATGCCCGGCTTCGGTGAGCCTGGCTTGGCGCGAGGAGCGGTCCAGCAGCAACACGTCCAGCGCGTCTTCAAGCTGGCGCACGCGGTAGGTCAGGGCGCTGGGCACCAAACCGAGCTCGCGGGCAGCGGCGGCCAGGCTGCCCAGGCGGTGCACAGCCTCCAGCATGCGCAATGCTTCAGGTGTGAGAACGTGGGTGATGTGTGGCATAAGACGGTGTGAGCTTCAAAAAATTTGAATGATGCCATCAAAAAGCTTCAATCTCAGCAAGGGTGCGGGCCGGTAAATTACGGGTTATTCACTTTTCTTCCCCTTTTTTCGGAGCTCCTGTGCTGACCCTGCGCCGTTCTGCCGACCGTGGCTATGCCGACCACGGCTGGCTCAAGTCCTTTCACTCCTTCTCGTTTGCCGGCTACCACGACCCGGCCCACATGGGTTTTGGCAACCTGCGCGTGATCAACGAGGACCGCATTGCCGCCGGCCAAGGCTTTGGCACGCACGGCCACCGGGACATGGAGATCATCAGCTACGTCATGTCGGGCTCGCTCGCGCACAAAGACAACATGGGCAATGGCACGGCCATCGTGCCCGGCGACGTGCAGCGCTTGAGCGCCGGCCGGGGCGTGATGCACAGCGAGTTCAATCACGAGCGCGCAGGCCAAACGCATTTTTTGCAAATTTGGATACAGCCCAACGTCACTGGGATTGACCCGGGCTACGAGCAAAAAAGCTTTGCCGACGCCGACAAGCGCGGCCAGCTTCGCCTGGTGGCCTCGCCCGATGCGGCCCAAGGCTCGGTGAAATTGCACGCCGACGCCCGGCTGTACGCCGGTTTGTTTGACGGCCCAGAAGAGGCCCGCCTGACGCTGGACCCCACCCGCCTGAGCTATGTGCAGCTCATTCGCGGCGAGCTCAGCGTCAATGGCCAGGCCTTGGTGGCGGGCGACGCGGCCAAGCTGGTGTCTGAATCTCAATTGCACCTGAGCCACGGCCGCGATGCCGAGGTGCTGGTATTTGACCTGGTCGCTTAAGTCCGTTTTTTAACCTTTTTTCCCCTCACTGAAAGAGCACCTCCATGAGCAAGATCGCTGTCGTTTACCACTCCGGCTACGGCCACACCCAACGCATGGCCCAGGCCGTGGCCGACGGCGCAGGCGCCGAGTTGGTCGCCATTGACGCCGATGGCAAGCTGCCCGAAGGCGGCTGGGAGACCCTGGCTGCGGCGCACACCATCGTGATGGGCTCGCCCACCTACATGGGCAGCGTGAGCTGGCAGTTCAAGAAATTTGCCGACGCCAGCTCCAAAGTCTGGTTCACCCAAGGCTGGAAAGACAAGCTGTTTGCCGGTTTCACCAACAGCGCCAGCATGAACGGTGACAAGCACTCCACGCTGAGCTACCTGTTCACCCTGGCCATGCAGCACGGCGGTCTGTGGGTGGGCATGGCGCAAATGCCCAGCAACACCCAGGCCGCCCAGCGGAATGATCCCAACTACCTGGGCTCCTACGCCGGTGCCATGGCCCAGTCGCCATCCGATGCCGGCGCCAAAGACATGCCCCAGGGCGACCTGAACACTGCGCGTGCCTTTGGCCAGCGTGTGGCCCAGGTGAGCGGCCGCTTGAACTGATCACTTTACCCAGGACCTGGCATGCCCATCGAGCTCATTCTTCAAGCGCAGGCCAAGGACCTGGGCGGCGGCCTGCGCATCAAGCGCTTGCTGCCCGCTTCCGAGCGCCAAGCCATCGGCCCTTTTGTGTTCATGGACCACTTTGGTCCGATGCAGGTGGAGCCTGACAGCCAGCATGATGTGCGGCCACACCCGCACATTGGCCTGGCCACGCTGAGCTATTTGTTTGAGGGCGCCATGATGCACCGCGACAGCCTGGGCGTGGCCCAGCGCATAGAACCCGGCGCCATCAACTGGATGACCGCAGGCCGAGGTATTGTGCATTCAGAACGCCAGCCCGGGGATTTGCGCGGCCAGCGCTACGTGAACCACGGCATGCAGCTGTGGCTGGCGCTGCCGCGCTCGCATGAAGACTGTGAGCCCGGCTTTGCCCACACCCCGGCCGAGCAGATTCCAAGCCTAGAACTGCCAGGCGCAAAGGTGCGCGTGCTGGTGGGCGAGGCCTTTGGCCTGCGCTCACCGGTGGCCACTTTTTCACCCACGCTCTTCCTCGACATAGAACTGCAGGCAGGCGCCAGCTTGCGCTTGCCCGCCTTGGCCGAGGAAATGGCGGTGTACAGCGTCAGCGGTGCGCTGAGCTTGGACGGTGACACCTTGCCCGAGCATCAGCTGGCCGTACTGGGCGGAGAAACCTTGGTCTACTCGCCGCAGACCAGCCGCTGCATGGTGGTGGGCGGCGCGGCTCTGGATGGTGGGCGCTACCTGTGGTGGAACTTTGTGGCCAGCCGCCGCGACCGCTTGGTGCAGGCTGCGCAAGACTGGCGCGAGATGCGTTTTGGCCAGGTGCCTGGCGAGACAGAATTTATACCGCTGCCAGACCGTGCCTTTCCGCCTGCACAAGCGGACGGCAACAAGCGGTGACGCTCTGCTGGCCATGCCTGCAGCGACTCCTCAAGGCAGGCCGTCCTGGCGCCATGGTGGTTGCTGGTGGCCGCTTTCATGCGCCAGCTTTATGCCACGGCTGGCGCTGAGCCCCCGTCACGCGCCAAGCGCAGGCCCGTGAACTGCCACTGCGCCTCAGGCGGGAAAAAGTTTCGGTGGCTGTCCCGCGCATGACCTTCTGGTGTGGCCACTGAGCTGCCGCGCAGCACCAGCTGTTGGCACATGAACTTGCCGTTGTACTCGCCCACGGCCCCTGCCCAAGGTTGGTAGCCCGGGTAGGGACTGAAACTCGGGCCGCTGGTAGCCACCGCTGGCCATGAATTGCCAAAACTCTTGCTGCGTCACCAAGCGATGCCCAATGTCGAAGGGCTCCAGCCACACGCGGTGGCGCGGAGTTTCGTAGTCAAAACAAAAATCGCCATCGCGCTCAGCGGTCCAGCCTTGCTGCACCAACCCGCCTTCATAGGGCAGCCACGCCAAGGCGGTTTGCTGCAAAGCCTCGGTGGGGGGCTGGCCTGCAGGCCACTGGGGGTGGCGCGAGAGCGCGTGCTGCATGTCGGTGAGCAGCAACTCTTGGTGCTGCTGCTCGTGCTGCAGGCCCAGCGCCACCAGCTGCTGCACGCTGGCCGCGGGCGAGCCGTGGGCCAGCAAGCGCTGCATGCGTTCATCCACCTGGGCGCGGTAGTTCATCACCTCAGCCAGCGTGGGGTGGCTGATCAGCCCGCGCTCAGTGCGCGCATGGGCCGCACCCACGCCTTGGTAGTAGCTGTTGAACAGCACGCGAAAGTGCGCATCAAAAGGCGCAAAGTTGGGCTCTGCCGCTTCCAACACCATGGTTTCAAAAAACCAGGTGGTATGCGCCAAATGCCACTTTGCTGGGCTGGCATCGGGCATGGACTGCAGCTTACAGTCTTCGGGCGAGAAGGGCGCCACCAAGGCCAGGGTGTGCTGGCGCACTGTGCGAAAGCGTGTCAGCAGGTCTGCAGTTGCATCAGAGGTTGAGGTTCGCATGTCCAGGCGATCGGGTGCATTCATGTGGGGGCTTTCATGAACAAAGTCGGATGGCCGGAAGGTTGAAAAACTCAGGGTTTGGTTGTGTGATTGAGCTGCCCAGGCAAGGCGGCCCCCACCTGGCGCCAGCTGCAGATCACACTCACCATGTGACAGGGTCAGTATCCATGGAAACGCTTGGCGCAATGGCTTCGACTCAGCTTTGCGCCCTCAAACCAGGGCGTGCTCACCTGCAACATTCACGACAAAAAAGTCAGCTAAGGCACCATGGACGAAGGGGTGACTGGCTTGCCCGCAGCGCAAGTCTTTCATCTGCGATCGACAAGCTCAATCAAGTCCAAGGAGGCTCAATGCGGCTGCCAGGGGTTGACGACTTGCAAGCCGTCTATGCCCTCAAAGTCTTTGGTGTTGCGGGTCACCAGCGTTAAGTTGGCAGCCAGGGCGATGGCGGCTATTTGAGCGTCAGCTGTGTCTATGGGTCTGCCTGCCTGTTGGCGTTGTGCTTTGGCCAAGGCGTACTGCGCAACGGCCAACCCACCAAAGTCAATGCAGCGGCCCAAAAAGTCTTCTTCAAAAATTTGGCTGGCTGCCAGGGCCATGGCTTGCTGGCGTTTGCCAGAAGGCAGCAGTGCAACGCCGGTCAGGATTTCTGCTTGCGTCACCGCGCTGGTGTGCAGGTGGTTGACGGTTTGTTTGGAAAACCAGGTCAGCACTTGCGGGTCTGGTTTGTCGCGCATGAGTTCTGACAAAACGTTGGTATCGATCAGGAAGCCACTGCTCATGGCTTGCTGAAGTCTGGGGCTGGCCTGGCGATCGTGCGATCAGGCATAACCAGCTCATCACCGGCAAGCCCTTTGAAACGGTGGTTGATGCGAAGCGCAAACTCCAAGCCACTGACTTGACCGGCATCTGCAGCCAAGGTGCTTTGCAAAATGTTTCTTACCTCTTGCTCCATGGACAAGCCGTGTCTAGCGGCGCGCATGCGCAAACTTGCTTTGAGGGTGTCGTCAAGATTGCGGATGGTGATGCTGCTCATGGGCTCGAATTAAAAATGCTTGCAATGATTGCATTGTAATCATGGAGTGTCAGCCGTTGCATCGCAAAGCGGTGATTTTCATGCATCATTTGGCGCAGCTTGAGCTCAAAAACAGAAGCTTTTCACACCTGCCGTGTGCGGGTCAAGATGCGTTTGGCGGCTACGCCTGCACTTGATTCCAGCCAAAAAAAGCTCAAATCCCAGCCATGAGCACATCGACAGCGCGACCGATGAGATCACCTTGGTCAGCCACGCTGCCGATGCGGCGCAAACTTGAGCGCCGCACGGAAGCCACCAGTCGGGTTGCAAGGACAAGGTGTTGACCGTTGTGCACAAGCTGTGGGTTCAAGTCTTTGACCGCGGGGTAGTCGACAAGCAAAGGAATCACCACCACCGCAGGGTCAGGAGGCAAGAGATCGCTTTCGACCACGACCATCTTCACCCCGATGAATTCAGCCACGTCGTACCGGCTTAAGCGCTCCACGATCTGGCTCCTGGCGCACAAATAATGTCTGCCAGGGGGTGCCCATGGCGTTCATGCCAAGCCGCTTGTGCAGCGAAGGCCTGCGCATTGCCGCTGAGCCATTGCCTGTGTCGGGCGTTTGCAACCGCGGTTTTGAGCGCGGCTTCCGCTACAGCGGACACATTGATCTCGAGTGCTTTGGCGCTGTCAAGCAATTGGGCATCGAGTGTCAAAGACGTCTTGCGTTTTGTTGCAGTAGCCATGGCAAAGAACTCCTTCCATACCGTAAAAATATACCGCATTTTGGGTCGATGAAGTGCGTCAGCCAGTCAGATGCCCCGTTGACGGTCCTTTTATTTTTTAAAGTGCCGATGGTCATCAAAACGCAATGAAGCCTGTTGAGCAAGCTCGCTAAGGATTGAGGGGTGACTTGCTTGCCGCGCAGCGCTTGCGAAAGTGCCGCATCCATCTCAAAGCTCAGGGGGGCCCAAAACCCGCCGCCTACAATCAAAACCATGTTTGTTCACCTGCGCATCCACACCGAGTTTTCAGTGCTTGACGGCACCAACCGCATTGACGAGTTGGTGGCCAGTGCGGCCGGGGACCAGCAGCCGGCGCTGGCCATCACGGACTTGTCCAACCTGTTTGGCACGGTCAAGTTTTACAAAGAGGCGCGGGGCAAAGGCATCAAGCCGCTCATAGGCGCCGACGTCTGGATGGAGGCGCCTGGCAAAGAGGCGGGCTCGCCGCCTGTGCGCTTGTTGCTGCTGGTGCAGGGCAAGCAAGGCTACCTGCATTTGTGCGAGCTGTTGGCCCGCGCCTGGACGCAAAACGTGCAGCGCGACCAAGCTGTGATCAAGCTGGCCTGGTTGCAAGAACTCGGAGAGGGCTTGATTGCCCTGTCGGGCGCGCAGTTTGGCGCCGTGGGCCAGGCTTTGCTGCAAGGCGACGACGCGCGCGCAGCCGATGCGGCCTTGCAACTGGCCGGGCTGTTTCCGCACCGTTTTTACTTGGAACTCCAGCGCGCTGGCCGCCCAGACGACGAGCGCCACGTGACAGCCGCCGTGCAACTGGCCGCCCGCCTGAAATTGCCCGTGGTGGCCACGCACCCGGTGCAGTTTGGCCAGGCCGAGGGCTACGAGGCCCACGAGGCGCGCGTGTGCATTGCCGAAGGCGAGATCCTGGGCAACGCCAGGCGGGTGCGCAAGTTCACGCGGGAGCAGTACTTCAAGTCGCAAGCGCAAATGACCGAGCTGTTTGCCGATGTGCCCTCGGCCTTGGCCAACACGGTGGAAATTGCCAAGCGCTGCAGCTTGACGCTGGAATTGGGCCGGCCGCAGCTGCCCAACTACCCCACGCCGGTGGTCGATGGCGCGCCCCTGCCCATAGATGTTTACTTTCGCCAATCCTCATTTGAAGGCCTGGAAGAGCGCCTGCACAAGCTCTACCCAGACGCGGCGTTGCGCGAGCAAAAGCGGGCTGAGTACGTGGCGCGGCTGGAGTTTGAGATCGACGTGATCTTGAAGATGGGTTTTCCCGGTTACTTTTTGATCGTGGGCGACTTCATCAACTGGGCCAAAAAGAACGGTTGCCCGGTGGGGCCTGGGCGCGGCTCGGGCGCGGGCTCCTTGGTGGCTTACGCGCTGAAAATCACCGACCTGGACCCGCTTCAGTACAACTTGCTGTTTGAGCGCTTTCTCAACCCGGAGCGGGTGTCCATGCCCGACTTCGACATTGACTTTTGCCAGGCCAACCGGGACCGCGTGATCGACTATGTCAAGGCCAAGTACGGCCACGACGCGGTCAGCCAGATTGTCACCTTTGGCACCATGGCCGCGCGCGCGGCCATTCGCGACGTGGGCCGCGTGCTCGACTATTCATACGGTTTTTGCGACGGCATTTCCAAGCTCATTCCCAACAAGCCGGGCATGTCTGTCACGCTGCAGTACCCGCCCAGCCCCAAGGTGGACGGCGACAAAAACAACTACGCGCTGGAGATGGAGCCCATCTTGGCCGAGCGCTTGCAAAAAGAAGACGAGGTCAAAACCCTCATTGAACTGGCGCAAAAGCTCGAAGGCATGACCCGCAACGTGGGCATGCACGCGGGCGGCGTGCTCATTGCCCCGGGCAAGCTGACTGACTTTTGCCCGCTTTACGCGCAGCCGGGCAGCGACTCGGCGGTGAGCCAGTTCGACAAAGACGATGTGGAGGCCATAGGCCTCGTGAAATTCGACTTTTTGGGCCTGGCCACGCTGACCATTTTGGAGATTGCGCGCGAGTTCATCATCCAGCGCCACCGGGGCCAGGAGGATTTCAGCTACGAGAACATCGCGCTGGACGATGGCCGCACCTACAAGCTGTTTCAAGACGGCAGCACCGAGGCCGTGTTCCAGTTTGAAAGTGCAGGCATGCAGCGCATGCTCAAAGACGCCAAGCCCACGCGCCTGGAAGACCTGATTGCGCTGAACGCGCTCTACCGCCCCGGCCCCATGGACCTGATTCCGAGCTTTGTGGCGCGCAAGCACGGCCGCGAGGTGGTGGAGTACCCGCACCCGCTGGTCGAAAAAGTGCTGTCCGAGACCTACGGCATCATGGTCTACCAAGAGCAGGTGATGCAGACCGCCCAGGTGCTGGGCGGCTACAGCCTGGGCGGCGCCGACCTTTTGCGCCGCGCCATGGGCAAGAAAAAAGCCGAAGAAATGGCCGAGCACCGGCAGATTTTTCGCAAAGGCGCGGCTGAAAAAGGCATTGACGAGAAAAAAGCCGACGAGGTCTTTGACCTCATGGAAAAGTTTGCCGGATACGGCTTCAACAAGTCGCACGCCGCCGCCTACTCCCTGCTGGCCTACCACACGGGCTGGCTCAAGGTGCACTACACCGCCGAGTTCTTTTGCGCCAACATGACGGTGGAGATGGACGACACCGACAAGCTCAAGGTCTTGCACGCCGACGCCCTGAAAATGGGCATCAGCTTTGAGGCGCCCGACGTCAACCGCGGCCACTACCGCTTTGAGCCCATCACCGACACCTCCATACGATACGGCCTGGGTGCTGTTAAAGGCACAGGCCAGCAGGCCGTGGCGGCCATGGTGGCCGCGCGCGAGGAGGGCGGCCCCTTCACCTCGCTGTACGACTTTTGCGTGCGGGTGGACAAGTCGCGCCTGAACAAGCGCACGGTGGAAGCCCTCATCAAGGCTGGCGCGTTTGACAACCTGCAGCGCAACCGCGCCACCTTGCTGGCCTCGGTGGACCGCGCCTTTGAATTTGCCGCCGCCACCCAGGCCAACGCCAACCAGGGGGGCCTGTTTGACATGGACTCGCATGCGGCCAGCACGCAAGAGCCGCCGCTGGTGGATGCGCTGCCCTGGGGCGTGAAAACGCAGCTGACGCACGAGAAAACCGCCATTGGCTTTTACCTCTCGGGCCACCTTTTTGACGAGGTGGTGCTGGAGGTGCGCCAGTTTGCCAAGCGCAAGATTGAAGACCTGATTGACTCGCGCGAGCCGCAGCTGCTGGCTGCTATCGTGACGGACTTGCGCGTCATCAACGGCCAGCGCGGCAAGGTGGCCATCTTCAAGCTCGACGACAAAACGGCCGCCATCGAGGCCACCGCCGACGAGAACCTCTACAACGCCAACCGCCACTTGCTCAAAGACGACGAACTGGTGGTGGTGCAGGGCGTGCTGCAGCCCGACCGCTTTTCAGGCGGCTTTCGCTTCAAGGTGCAGCAGGTCTGGGACCTCGAAGCCGCGCGCTGCCGCTTTGGCAAGTATTTGCGCGTGGCCGTCAACGGCACGCCCCCCGACATCGCCCGCATGGTGCGCGAGCACCCGCCGCGCCGGCTGGAGACCGAACAAGGCGAGCTGGTTCGTGGCTTGGCCGTGCGCCTGTCGGTGTTCCGCGAGGGCGCCACGGCCGATGTGCAACTGGGCGAAGCCGCGCGCTTTTACCCCAGCGACGCGGCCTTGGGCAGTTGGATCGCGCAAGCCGACAAAGGCTTGGCGCACATCGTTTACGAGTAAGCGGTATGGCCCGACGCCCGGATGCGTCGCCATGTCTGTGTAGGAGCCAGCCTGCTGGCGAATGGTGCCGGTCAACAAGCATGACCGCAGGCGAACATTCGCTTGCAGGCAAGCTCCTACAGGGGATGAGATTTTTGTCTTTGTAGGAGCCAGCCTGCTGGCGATGTGTGCTGGTCAACGGGCATCAGTTCGTGCCATTCCCCCTTAACGCGCTGCCTCGCAGCCACTGCCAAAAAAACAGTCACAGTCCGAACGTGACTTTGATTTCTAAGCCGTCTTGCAACAGCACCTCAGGGATGCGGCCATCGGTGTCGCGGGGCACGTTGGCCATTTTGTCGACGGCGCGCAGCACCGCCTCTTCCCAGGCTTTGTTGCCGCTGCTGGTGACCACGCGCCGGCTCACTATCAGGCCGCTCGATGAGGTCTTGACCATGACCACCACCGAGGGTCGGCCAGCGTTGGCGTCGTTGAAGACGGTGTTTTGTTGGATCAGCTCAATGATCTTGCCTGCGTAACTGGCCGAGGGGGCCGACGCGCGCAGGGCCGTTCCTTTGGCGTCGGGCGAGCCGGTGGCGCCTGCCATGCCTTGAATGCGCTGCATTTGTTCTTGGCGTAATTTGGCCTGGGCTGCGGCTTGGGCCTCTTCTGCTGCTGCTTCTTTGCGGGCCTCTTCTTTGCGCGCTTCTTCTTTGGCCTTGGCGAGTTCTCGCTCTTTTTCTTTGTCTTTGAGCTTGCGGGCCTCCTCGTCTTTGAGGGCTTTGTCCGCCTTGTCTTTGGCCAGCTTGTCTTTTTCGGCCTTGTCTTTCTCGACCTTTTCTTTCTCGGTTTTTTCTTTGAGCGCGGCGGCTTTTTTGCGATCTTCTTCGAGCTTGCGCTTTTTCTCGCGCTCCAGGGCAATGTCGGCCTGGGGCTGCGGTGGCCGCGCCTCGGGCGTGGGGGGCGGTACACGCTTGACGGGCGCCGCAGGTGGTGTTGGAGGAGGTGGAGGCGGGGGCGGGGGCGGGGGCGGAGTTACCGCTGCAGGCGCGGCCGCTTTCACGCTGGGCGACCACAACTCGGCGCTGAAGCCCACCTGCGGGTCGCTCTTGGTCCAGTTCACGCCCCAGGCCAGGGCGGCGCCCAGGAGCAGGTGGGCCAGCAGCGACAAGGCCACGGCAGGGCGAGAGCCCGCTTCAGCGGGTGGGGCCAGGTCCAGGCGGGCTTGCGTGTTCATGGTCTGGGCATGAAGGGGGGCACTTGGGAGGGCATCAAGGTGGCTTCAGCGGCCGGTTTGCACCGACAGGGCAATGCGGCTGACGCCCGCCTTGTTGAGCGCGTCCATCACGTTCACCACGGTTTCGTACTTGATGGACTTGTCGGCACTGATGACCACCGGCGCGGTTTGCTCGCCTTGCGGCACGGCCGGCTGCAGGCGCTTGACCGCCTGGCCCACGGTGGCCAGGGTGGCGCTCTGGGCCGGGCCGCTGGCGCGGATTTCAATGCGCTCTTTTTTGTCAATCAGCACCTGAATGGGCTTGACTGGCTGAGAGGCGGCTTGCCCCACTTTGGGCAGCGAGATCATGCTGGGCGTGATCAGCGGCGCGGTCACCATGAAGATGATGAGCAGCACCAGCATCACGTCAATGAACGGGACCATGTTGATCTCGTTGATGGTGCGCCGGCCTCGGCGGCGGGTGGACATGCTGGGCATGGTCAGTGGGCTTGCGCGCCCAAGTTGCGCTGCAAGATGTTGGAAAATTCCTCAATGAAAGTCTCCAGCCGATTGGCCACGCGGTCGATGTCGTGGGCAAAGCGGTTGTAAGCGATCACCGCTGGTATGGCGGCAAACAGGCCAATGGCCGTGGCCACCAGGGCCTCGGCAATGCCAGGGGCCACGGTGGCCAGCGTCACTTGCTCCAGCGCGGCCAGCCCGGTGAAGGCGTGCATGATGCCCCAAACCGTGCCAAACAAACCCACATAGGGCGAGACCGAGCCGACGGTGCCCAAAAAGGACAGTTTGGACTCCACCGCGTCAAGCTCGCGCTGGTAGCTCGCGCGCATGGCGCGGCGAGCGCCGTCGAGCAGGGCGCCTGAGTCGGTGACTCGGCGCTCGCGCAGCTTTTGGTACTCGCGCATGCCACTGGCAAAAATGCGCTCCATGGGGCCGCTGGTGCGGGCGTTTTGCACGGCCGCAGCGTACAAATCGTTCAAGCTGGTGCCCGACCAAAACTCGCGGTCAAACTCGTCGTTGAGCCTGGCTACTCTATGGAGTGAAAAAAGCTTGCGAAAAATAGCGGTCCAGCTGGCCATAGACATGCCCACCAAGATGAGCACCACGGCTTGCACCACCCAACTGGCGTGGAGCAGGAGTTGAACAATAGACAGGTCTTGCTGGTTCATGGCTTTGTGGTGTCGGCCGCAGCGATCAGCTGCAAAAGGGTGGCGGGAATGCGGCTGGGCTTGAGGCTGTGTGCCTCCACCCAGGCCATGCGTATTATTGCCTCGCACAAGAGTGTGCGCTCAGCTCCTTTGAAAGCTTGTTGGCGCAGCTCCAGCAGGGCGCGGCCAGCGTGCACCAGCTCGGCCGTGACACTGAGCTCATCGTCGAGCCGGGCCGGTGCCAAATGACGGGTGCGGGTGTCGCTGACCACAAACATGCCGCCTGTGCGCTCGCGCAGGGCGTGCTGCTCCACGCCCAGCGAGCGCAACCACTCGGTGCGGGCGCGCTCAAAAAACTTCAGGTAATTGGCGTAAAACACGATGCCACCGGCATCGGTGTCTTCCCAGTAAATCCGCACGGGCCAGCAGAAATCAGCCAAGCACGGCCTCCAGGCGGGAAACAGCTTCTTGCAGCTGCGCCATGGCGCTGGCCGTGGAAAAGCGCAGGTAGCGCTGCGGCTGGGCCTGGCCAAAATCGCGGCCGGGCGTGAGCACCACGCGGGCGCGCTGCATGAGCTCAAAGGCCAAATCCCAGCTGCCACCTGTGCCGTCGGCGCGGCCAGTGTGCAGGCCCAGTTTGTCTATGGCTTTGCGGGCGTCGGCATAGGCGTAAAACGCGCCATCGGGCACCACGGGCACCTCAAAGCCCAAGCGCTGGAGCTCGGGAATAAAGTAGTCACGCCTGGCCTTGAACTCGGCGCGGCGCTTTTCATACTCGGCCAAGCTCTCGGGCTCAAAACACGCCAGCGCCGCATGCTGGGCCACGGTGCTGGGGCAGATGTAGAGGTGCTGCGCGAGCTTTTCCACCACAGGCACCAGCGCGGGCGGCAGCACCAACCAGCCCAGGCGCCAGCCGGTCATGTTGAAGTACTTGCTGAAACTGTTGATGCTCACCAGGCTGTGCTGCAGTTCATCGGGCAGAGCCAGGGCAGTTTGGCCGAATTCGGCCTCGTGGCTTAAGGCCAGGTAAATCTCATCAATCAGGGTGACGCCGCCGCGCTCGTGCACCAAGGTGTGCAAGCGCCTCAGTTGGTCGGGCGCGATGGAAGTGCCCGTGGGGTTGGAGGGCGAGGCCAGCAGCACGCCGCGGGTGCGCGGGCCCCAGGCGGCCTCGACCGCTTCGGCCGAGAGCTGAAAGCGCTGCTCGGGCGTGGTGGGCAGCAGCACGGCCCGGCCCTCGGCGCTGCCCACAAAATGGCGGTTGCAGGGGTAGCTGGGGTCGGGCATCAGCACCTCGTCGCCGGCCTCTATGAGCGCCAGGCAGGCCAGTTGCAAGGCTGCCGAAGCGCCTGCGGTGACCACAATGCGCGAGGCGGGCACCTGCGCGCCAAAGCGGTCCTGGTACCACTGGCTGATTTTTTCGCGCAGCGGCATCAGGCCCAGCGCGGGCGTGTAGCTGGTGCGGCCCTCGCGCAAGGCGCGGGCGGCGGCCTCTTGCACCAAGGGCGGGGCCGTGAAATCGGGCTCGCCAATGTTGAGGTAGACCATGGGCGGCTGCTGGGGCGTGGCGGCGCTGAGTGCCGAGGCCGCCTTGGCCAGCTCCATCACATAAAAGGGCTCCATGCTTTGGGTACGGGCGGCCACGCGAAGGGGGGCTGGCGGCATGGCTTGCAACTTTAGCGCGCCTTGTCGCGCGCCACCTCGAGCTCGCGCAACTGTGGCGCGAGTTGGTTGAGCACGCCGTTGACCCATTTGTGGCCGTCGGTGCCGCCAAAGGCCTTGGCCAGCTCAATGCATTCGTTGATGACCACGCGCCAGGGCACGTCAAGGCAGTTTTTGAACTCGTAGGCGCCTATCCACAGCACGGCGTGTTCCACCGGCGAGATTTCGGCCATTTTGCGGTCCAGGTGCGGCGTGATCAGCGCGTCCAGCTCTTGGGCCGCTTCCAGACAGCCGTGCAGCAGCGCGTCAAAGTGCACCGCATCGGCCTTGTGAAAACCAATCAAATCGCGGGTGAAAATGTCAATGTCGCCCGCCTCGTTGCCACCCACCAGGTGCTGGTAAAGCGCTTGCAGGGCGAACTCGCGGGCGCGGGTGCGGCCCGACTTGTCGGCCGCCTTGCGCACGCCGGTATCGGTCAAGCCGGTGCGGCTTTGGGGCGGGCGTTTTTGTGGCGCAGGTGTGGTGGTCAATTCAGACTTTCGAGCAGCAGGGCCATCTCGACCGCCACGCGCGCGGCGTCTCGGCCCTTGTCTTGCTGGCGTGCCACGGCTTGGGCCAGGTCTTCGGTGGTGAGGATGGCATTGGCAATGGGCAGGCTGTAGTCCAGGCCAATGCGGGTGACGGCGGCGCCGCTTTCATTGGCCACCAGCTCAAAGTGGTAGGTCTCGCCGCGGATGATGCAGCCCAGCGCAATGAGGGCGTCGAACTCGTCGCGCTCGGCCAGGGCCTGCAGGGCCAGCGCCACTTCCAGCGCGCCTGGCACCTGAATGTGGGTGATCTCGCGCACACCCAGGGCATGGAGCTCGGCCGTGCAGGCCTGGGCCAGAGCGTTGGTCACGTCTTCGTTGAAGCGCGCTTGCACGATGCCTATGTTCAGACCGTGACCGTTGAGCTGGGGCCCCTGACCTTGATTTGCTGCTTGCATGTTTTTTCTGTTCAAGTGGACTGAGGTGCCGCGATTTTGCTGAGGTAGCCCGTGATTTCCAAGCCAAAGCCGGCCATGCTGGGCATGCGGCGTGGGTTGCCCAAGAGCTGCATTTTGCGCACGCCGCTTTGCAGCAAAATTTGCGTACCTATGCCGTAGGTGCGCAGGTCCATGCGGCCGCGCGTGGGGGCTTGGCTGGCGGTGGCCCGGCCTTCAAACTGGGCCAGCAGTTGCTCGGCACTCTCGCCGCAGTTGAGCAGCACGGCCACGCCGCGCCCTTCTTTTTGAATGTGGGCCAGCGCCTCGTCCAAGCTCCAGGAGTGCATGGCGCGCCCGGTTTCCAGGGCGTCAAAGAGCGACAAGGGCTCGTGCACGCGCGCAGGCACGGCTTCGTCTGGGCGCCAGCTGCCCTTGACCAGGGCCAGGTGCAAGCTGCCGCTGGGCCGGTCGCGGTAGGCGTGGGCGGTGAACTCGCCCCATTGGGTTTGCATGGGGCGGCTGCCCAGGCGCTCAATGAGTGACTCAGTGCGGCTGCGGTGCTCAATGAGATCGGCGATGGTGCCGATTTTCAGGCCGTGTTCGGCGGCAAATACCAGCAGGTCGGGAAGCCTCGCCATGGTGCCGTCGTCTTTCATGATCTCGCAAATCACAGCGGCCGGCGAGCAGCCAGCCATGGCCGCCAGATCGCAACCGGCTTCGGTGTGGCCAGCGCGCATGAGCACGCCGCCATCGACCGCTTGCAACGGGAAAATATGACCTGGCTGCACCAGATCGCTGGCCTGGGCCTGGCGGGCCACGGCCGCTTGCACGGTGCGGGCGCGGTCGGCCGCCGAGATGCCGGTGGTCACGCCTTCGGCTGCCTCAATGGAGACCGTGAAAGCGGTGGCATGCTTGGTGCCGTTGCGGCTGACCATGGGAGGCAGCTGCAGCAGCTCGCAGCGCTCGCGGGTGAGCGTCAGGCAAATCAGGCCACGGCCAAAGCGCGCCATGAAGTTGACGGTCTCAGGCGTGACGTGGTCGGCGGCCAGCACCAAATCGCCCTCGTTTTCACGGTCTTCTTCGTCAATCAAGATGACCATGCGGCCGGCGGCCATCTCGGCCACGATCTCTTGCACGGGGGAAATGGCCACGGGTGGCAGGGGAGCGGCGGCGTTCATGCGGTCCTTGGGAGAGTGCTGTCTTGGAGCATGCGCTCGACGTAGCGGGCGATCAGGTCGATCTCGAGGTTGACAGGCGACGTGGCCTGGAGGGTGCCCAAAGCGGTGTGGTCCACCGTGTGGGGAATGATGTTGATGCTGATCTCGCAACCCGCGCCCTGGGGGTGCGAGGCGTCCACGTCCAGCACGCGGTTGACCGTCAGGCTCACGCCGTTGACGGTGATGGAGCCTTTGTAGGCCAGGTACTTGGCCAGCTCGCGTGGCGCGAGGATGCGCAGCTCCCAGCTCTCACCCACAGGCGCGAAATACGTCACCGTGCCCAGCCCGTCCACATGGCCGGAGACGAGGTGGCCACCCAAACGGTCGTTGGCGCGCAGGGCTTTTTCAAGGTTGATGGAGCCGGCCTGGTCCAAGCCGGCCGTTTTGGCCAGGGACTCTGCGGAAATGTCTATGGTAAAACTCGGGTCTTCGGGGCTGAGCGAGGTCACTGTCATGCAGGCCCCGTTCAGCGCAATGCTGTCGCCCAAACCCACATCGTCCAGGTAAGACGGGGGGGTCTGTATGCGCAATCGCTTGCCATGGTCCAAGGAGCTGCCTAGGGGGGCGATGGCGACGATGCGCCCCACGCCTGTGATGATGCCGGTAAACATTTGTGTATTTTCGCAGGGATTTGCCCCACCCGGCCTGGCCTGGGCGCCAAGCCCCTTGAATGGCTCTAAAAGGAGTCCCGGCCCTGCACCCGTGCGAGGATGCGCAGGTCCGGGCCCATGCGCTCGCAGCTGATGAAGTCCAGCGCCGTGCCTTGGTCCAAAGACTCAAGCGCGGGCAGGGCCAGCAGCCCCTGGCCAGGGCCCAATAAGCGCGGGGCCAGGTACACCAGCAGCTCATCGACCAAGCCCGCGCGCATGAAGGACGCGTTCAGCTTGCTGCCTGCTTCCAAGTGCAGCTCATTGATCTCACGCTGGGCCAAATCGCGCAGCATGGCGGCCAGGTCCACCTTGCCCTGGGCGTCGGGCAGACAAGTGAGGTGGGCGCCTGCAGCTTGCAGGGCCTGGGTGCGCGCCGCGTCCGTGCTGGCGGTGTAAATCCAAACTGGGCTGCCCGCCTTGAAGAGCCGGGCCGAAGGCGGTGTTTGCAAGCCGCTGTCCACCACCACCCGCACCGGCTGGCGCGGCGTGTCCACCAAGCGCACATCCAGGCTGGGGTCGTCGGCCAGCACCGTGCCTATGCCGGTGAGCACCGCACCGGCCCTGGCCCGCCAGGCATGGCCGTCGGCGCGGGCTTCGGGCGAGGTGATCCATTGGCTTTGGCCGTTGCCCAGGGCGGTGGTGCCATCGAGCGAGGCGGCGGCTTTCATGCGCACCCAGGGCAGGCCGCGCTGCATGCGGCTGAAAAAGCCCAGGTTGAGCTCGCGTGCGGCCTGTGCGCCCGGCCCCACCTCCACGCTGATGCCCGCCGCCCGCAAGCGCGCAAAGCCCTGGCCGGCCACCAAGGGGTTGGGGTCTTGCAAGCTGGCCACAACCCGGCTGATGCCGGCGTGCACCAAAGCGTCGCAGCAGGGGCCGGTGCGGCCTGAGTGGGCGCAGGGCTCCAGCGTCACATAGGCGGTGGCGCCGCGCACGTCGTGGCCTTGGGCCGCGGCATGGCCCAGCGCCATGACCTCGGCATGCGCCTGGCCCGTGCGCTGGGTGTGGCCTTCGCCCAGGATGCGGCCATCGGCGGCCACCAGCACGCAGCCCACCGCCGGGTTGGGCGGGGCCAGCAGGCGGGCAAGGGCGGCCAAAGCAAGGGCGCGGTCCATCATGTGCGGGGTCTTTGAAAGGGCAGGTTGAGCAACTTGCGGCAGTGTATCGCTGCCCCTAAACACAATTTACACGGGGTTCAACGGGGCTCACTAATATGAATTGATGAAAGTCTGCGCGCTCACTGACAGAACGTTTGGCTTGGGTTTGAGCTTGCTGGAGCTGCTGGTGGTGCTGGGCTTGGTGGGGGTGTTGGCCAGCCTGGCCGTGCCGTCCATGGGTGCGCTGCTGCTCAAGCGTTCGGTGCACAGCCAAGCTGAGGCTTTGGTGGCCGACTTGCGGCTGGCGCGCAGCGAGGCCGTCAAGCGCGCCCACACCGTGGTGATGTGCTCTTCTCTTGACGGCCAGGCCTGCAGCGCCTCGGCCGCTTGGCTGGAGGGCTGGATTGTTTTTGCTGACCGCGATGGCGACAGGCTTCTTGACGCCAGCGAGGAGCTCATCCGGGTACAGCCGCGTCTTTCTGGCCTGATCTCTGTGGCCAGCACCAAGCCCCAAAACGACAATGCTTATTTTGTGTACCACCCCACGGGCTGGGCCAAGGCCGCCAACCAAACGCTGGTTTTCACGCCACAAGGCAGCGCGGCAGCGCCTCGTGTGGTGTGTATTTCTGGCCAGGGCCGGCCCACCTTGCGCCCTGAGGGCTGGAGCGAATGCAGATGAAGTCGGCCTCATCGCCGGTGGCGGGCTTCATGCTGGTGGAGGTGCTGGTGGCCATGCTGCTGGCCAGCCTGGCCGTTGTGGCAGTGGCCCGCACCCATGCCGCAGCCCTGCAGCTCACGCGCTCAGGCCTCAACCGGGTGCAAGCCGCGCAACTGGCCGCTGACTTGGCCGAGCGCCTGCGCGCCCACCCGGCGGGCGCCTTGGGCGAGGGTGGGCCCAGCCCTTACCAGTTCAGCCAAAGCTGGGCGGCCCAGCAAACGGACGCGGCCGACCCCCTGGCCACGGCCTGCGATGGTGCGGCCGCCACCTGCACGCCCCGGGAATTTGCCCAAGCCGACGCCGCGCAGTGGCGCATGCTGCTGAGGCGAGCTTTACCTTCGGCCGCAGCGCAGGTGCAGGTGCAGGTCGATCAGGCTTTGCCCCTGGCCGATGTCTGGGTGGCTTGGCGCGACGCGCAGCCGCTGCGCGCCGACGAGGCGCCCCAGGCGGCTGCCGAGTGCCCGGCAGGTTTGGGCCTGAGCCCCGACAGTGGCGTGCGTTGCTTGCACCTGAGGTTCGCGTGGTGAGGCGCTGCGGCCACTTTGTACCTCTTAATGGCTTCAGACCCCGTGGCGCATGGTGCGGCATGGCGGGCGCCACACTGCTTGAATTCATGGTGGGACTGGCCCTGGGCTTGGTGGTGGTGTCGGCCGTGGCCGTGCATTACCTGGCCACCGGCCAAAGCAGCCGGCTGCAGGCGGCACAGGCGCAAATGGTGGAGGACGCTCAGATCGGGCTGGAGCTCTTGCGCACCGACTTGATGATGGCAGGCTTTGCCCAGCCTCAGCGTTTGCTTCTGGACGCCCAAGGCCGGCAGCGCTGGCAAACTGCCTTGGCGGGTCAGTTCCCGCTGATGGCCTGCGACAAGGGCTTTGAGTCCCCCGCCAGCGAGGGTTCGGTGGCTTGTGCGGCCAGCGGCCTTTCGGCCGCCATAGAGGTCAGCTACCAGGCCGATGCGTTCAACACCGTGCCCTTGTCGGGCACGTCTCGCCCCTCTGACTGCCTGGGCTATGGGCTGAGCGCCAACGAGGGTGTTTACCTCACCCACAACCGCTGGTACGTGGCCAGCAGCCAAGGTCGCACCGAATTGCGCTGCGCCAGCCGTCTGGGCAACCCGGGCCAGCCCTTGGTGGACAACGTGGAAGTGCTGGCGCTGTGGTTCAGCGTGGCCCAGGTGGCCGACCCCATGGCGCCGGTGCGCTATGTCAAGGCATCTCAGGTGGACAGCTTCAGCCGGGTGCGCAGCGTGCGCCTGTGCTTGCTCATGCGCAGTACCGACGCGGTGTTGGCGGCCGATGACGCCTCGGCTTACCTCGATTGCGAGGGCACGCCCCAAACCTCCAGCGACCGCCGGCTGCGGCGCGCCTTTCATGCCGTGGTGGCCGTGCGCGCTGCCCCGGGCGGCTGAGCTCACATGGGGCTGCAAGCCAAGGCCAGTGGCGGGTTCAGCTTGGTCATGGTGTTGATTTTGCTGGGCGCGCTGGCCTTGGCCTCGGCCCACACCATGCGCTCGGCCAGCAGCAGCGCCAAGGTGGCCAACAGCTTTCACATGCAGGCCATGGCGCTGCAGTCGGCGCAAACGGCACTGTATTTTTGCGAGCAACAACTGTTGCAGCCCGAGGCCCAACGCCTGGCGCAACTTTTGGACGCGGCCTTGCCTGTGGGCACGGCGGCTGCGCCCGTGTGGCTGCAGGCCGCGCGCTGGCGCTCGGCCGCGCTGCTTTCGCCCCCGGCTTCGTGGCTGGCGTCCGGGGTGTGGCCGGTGTGCATGGTTGAAAAACAGCCCTTGGGGGCCGGCCATGTGCATGTGGTGACGGCGCGCGGCTTCAGCCCCGATTGGCGGGGCGATACAGAGGCTGCCACCCTGGGCGGCAGTGCCGTGTGGCTGCAGTCCGTGGTGTTGGTGGACGCGGGCGAGGTCCGCGACCGTGTTCAACGCCGGCTTTTGCAACCCCCAGTGAGGTGAGCCATGAAAATTTCGCGCACAAACCCGGGCTTTAGCCTGATTGAATTGATGACCGTCTTGCTCATCACGGGCTTGCTGCTGACCCTGGCTTGGCCCAGCTACCAAAGCCATGTGCGGCGCGGCCACCGCGTGGAGGCGGCCACCGCCTTGATGGAGGCGCAGCACTTCATGGAGAGGTATTACGCCGTGCAGGGCCGCTACACCACGGCCACGGGCTCAGCGCCTGCCTTGCCTGTGCGGCTGCAAACGGTGCCAGCCCAGGGGACGGTGCGTTACAGACTCAAACTCGAAGGGGTGGAGGCGGGCAAATACACGCTGCACGCCGATCCGCAAGATGCCTTGGCCGTTGATGCGTGTGGCAGCCTCACGCTGGCGAGCACGGGGGCCAAGGGGCGCACGGGCAGTGGCTTGACCGTGCAGCAATGCTGGCAGTGAATGCCGCGCAGCGCCTGAAGTGATTCAGCTTCTGACCTCGTCCACCAGGTTTTTGAAGTCGTCGAGGTCCTCAAAGCTGCGATAGACGCTGGCAAAACGCACGTAAGCGACCTTGTCCAACTTTTTGAGCTCGCGCATCACCAACTCACCCAGGCGGGTGGAGGCCACTTCGCGCATGCCGAGGTTGAGGATTTTTTCTTCCATGCGCTCAATGGCCGCGTCCACTTGCTCCGTGCTCACCGGGCGCTTGCGCAGCGCCAGGTTCATGGATTCGAGAATTTTGTCGCGCTTGTAGGGAATGCGGCGGCCGTCTTTTTTGACGATGGCCGGAAAATTCACATCTGGCCGCTCGTAGGTGGTGAAGCGTTTTTCGCAGGCGCCGCACTGGCGGCGGCGGCGGATGAAGTCCGCGTCCTCGGACACCCGGGTCTCCACCACCTGTGTTTCCAGATGGCCGCAAAAGGGGCACTTCATGCATCAGGCCTTGAATGAAAAAAGGCCCCAAAGGGGCCAGTGTGAAGGTCAGCGGTAGACCGGAAAGCGCGCGGTCAAGGCGTTGACCTTGGCCCGCACGGCCGCAATGTGCGCCTCATCGCGAGGGTTGTCGAGCACGTCGGCAATGAGGTGGGCTGTCGTTCGCGCTTCTTCTTCCTTGAAGCCGCGCGTGGTCATGGCCGGGGTGCCAATGCGAACGCCGCTGGTGACCATGGGCTTTTCCGGATCGTTAGGGATGGCGTTTTTATTGATGGTTATGTGGGCCGCACCCAACACAGCTTCAGCCTCTTTGCCGGTGATGCCTTTGGCCCTTAGGTCCACCAGCATGACATGGCTTTCCGTGCGGCCGCTGACAATGCGCAGGCCGCGCTCGGTCAGGGTCTGCGCCACGGTCTGCGCGTTCTTGATGACCTGCGCCTGATAGGTTTTGAACTCAGGCGTCAAGGCTTCTTTGAAGGCCACCGCCTTGGCCGCAATCACGTGCATGAGCGGGCCGCCCTGCAGGCCAGGGAAGATGGCGCTGTTGATGGCTTTTTCGTGCTGGGCCTTCATCAAGATGATGCCGCCGCGCGGGCCGCGCAAGCTCTTGTGCGTGGTCGAGGTCACCACGTCAGCATGGGGCACGGGATTGGGGTAGACGCCGGCGGCAATCAGGCCCGAGTAGTGGGCCATGTCCACCAAGAAAATAGCGCCCACGTCTTTGGCCACTTTGGCAAAGCGCTCAAAGTCAATGTGCAGGCTGTAGGCCGAGGCGCCTGCAATGATCAGCTTGGGCTTGCACACGTGGGCCTTGCGCTCCATGGCGTCGTAGTCAATTTCTTCTTTCTCGTTCAGGCCGTAAAAAACGGCGTTGAACCATTTGCCCGACATGTTCAGCGCCATGCCGTGGGTCAGGTGGCCGCCTTCGGCCAAGCTCATGCCCATGATCGTGTCGCCGGGCTTCAAGAATGCAAGGAAAACGGCTTGGTTGGCCGAGGCTCCGCAGTGCGGCTGCACGTTGGCCGCATCGGCGCCATACAGTTGTTTGACGCGGTCAATGGCCAGTTGTTCGGCCACGTCCACGTGCTCGCAACCTCCGTAATAGCGGCGGCCGGGGTAGCCTTCGGCGTATTTGTTGGTCAGCTGCGAGCCTTGGGCGGCCATGACGGCTGGCGAGGCGTAGTTTTCGCTCGCAATCAGCTCAATGTGGTGTTCTTGGCGGGCGTTTTCAGCCTGGATCGCGGCCCAAAGTTCGGGGTCGGTTTGTTCGATCAAAAAATCTCGGTGGTACATGGCAGTTCTTGATGACGGTCCCTGCTCCCTGAAAAGAAAGCGGAGGGCTGCCCAGGCGAACGGCTAAACACCAACGCCCCATGACGCCAGCTGCGCGCTCCCCAGTGGTGTCCCCACGTCAGCTGAGGCCCTTTAAAAGCCTAGCCTATCGCCAGTTGCGCACAACCGCCAGTGTAGCCCAGCGACCGGCCCCAGGCCGCCTGTAATTAGGAACTGCCCAGGCCCGCGATTTGGTCTTGGGGCTTGGCCTGTGGCCGAGAAACCGGTGGTGCCGTCACGGGCGTGGTGCTTAAGGTCGGCACGTTGACGCCCTTGGCAACCTGCCGCAGGCGGTCATGTTCGGCCAATACCTTGGCCACGTACCCTCCATCGCTGTCCAGGTTGGCCGCGCCCACGTAAAAGCGCAAGCCACCTTCCAAGGAGCCGGCCCGGTTGATGCAGTCCAGCAGTACGTGAATGCCCACGCGCAAATTGCTCACAGGATCAAAGGCTGCATGCTTGCCACCAAAGTCTTTGTATTTTTCGTGGTGGATGCCGGTCATGACCTGCATCAGGCCCTGCGCACCCACAGGGCTTTGGGCAAATGGGTTGAATCCCGATTCTGTGGCCATGATGGCCAAAATCAGCGTGGGCTCGAGCTTGGCCTTGGAACCCATTTTGTAGGACTCTGACACCAAGGCCGCCACCGGCTCCGGTGCCACGCCGTACTTGCGGCTGATCCAGTTGGTGACCGCCGCTTGCTCTTTGGGTAAATCCTTGGGGTTCATGGCCGTTGCCCGATTGACAGCCTTGGGCTCTATCAGGCCCATCATGGCCTCTTGCCGCTCCAGCAGCAGCGTCATCAGGCGTGACTCTGCCGCGTCACGCAGGTCAGGGCGCGCGGCCAATGCAATGCACAGGCAGGCCACCGCCAGGCCCAGCATGGCCAAGCCACTGTGGCTGATTTCAAAAAAACCTTGGGCAATGTCGTCCGCCACGTTGACGAGGCTGCGGTGCACACGGTGCAGGCCGGCCTTGATGCCAGTGTGTACTTGCGCTGTCATGTCTTTCCTATTGGTGATCACGGCCTGGCCCTGGGGCCTGAAGGCTGTGCGAAAGGGGAATCCGAAAGTTCTTCGTGTCTCTCTCTTGATAAAAGAGCAGATTGAAAATTCGGGTGGTCACCAAATGCCGTCCCGGCAAGGCGATGGGTGCGGGGCAGGGCTTTGGCGATAAAGCCGGAGAATGAATTCTAGGAGCCGTCTAAATAACCTGTCAAGAATATAGAATGACTTTGTTATTTCAAAGTAGTTTCTTTGCGCGGCTGTCCAGCCCTAAAAGCATGACCAAGAACTGAGGCGCGCGCGATCACTGGGGTTTTTTAAGATCAAAAAAATTGCGCAGCTGCCAAAGCCAGGACCAGGCCTTGTTCATTGCATCTGTTGTGCCGCAGACCCAAGCATGGGGCTGAAACACTCCCTTTTTAGCAATGTTTGATGTCCTTGCAGCCAGTCTTGAGTGAAGCTTTGCCAAATGCGGCGAAAATACACGGTTTTCCGTTCATCAAGCTGAGGCTGTGCAATCACACCTTCAGTCCGTTCTAGACAGTCAGGTATTGCAGGCGGTGGTCATCGCATTGCAGACTTGGTGCTTGCACGGGTCCGGCCTTGCAGACAAGCCGGTCAAAGCTGTCCGTTTTCTTCACAATAATCCTACATGTCCACTCCTGATTCTTCCTCCGCCCAGACGCGAACACCCGCCGACTTGTCTGCCCTTGACAGGCTGACGGGCGGGGCCTTCACCGCCCCGACCTCGGGCGAGCGTGCCACGCGTGTGCGCGCATGGCTGGCCACAGACCCCTCGGCCGATCAGATTGCGGACGTTTTCAAGCTGCTGGCCAACCGGGACAAGGGCGCGGCCAAGCCTTTGCGTGAAAAGCTCGACGAGCTGCGCCGCGCCAAAGACCAAGACGCGGTGGTGGCCGAGTGGGCCGCCAAGGCCCAGCACTGGCTTGATTTGCCCAAGCTCAACCCGGCTGATGCGCTGGCCTGGCAGCGTGATGCCGCCAAAGCGGGGGCGCCGCTGTCGCGGGAGCCCTTGGCCGGTTTTAAAACCCAGTTGGCCGAGCGCGTGCGCATCATTGAAGACCTGCAGCACCGCACCCAGGTGCAGCGCGAGGCCGCTGTGCTGGTGTCGCAGCGCGCCGAGGTGCTGTCCACCAAGTCCTGGAAAGACGCGCAAGCGGCCTGGGCAGGGCTGCGCGCTGATGTGGCGGCCTGGCAGGCGCAAGCCGAAGAGCTCAAGCAAGACCCCATTTGGCCCAGCGTAGACATGCGTTTTCCGCCCTTGTTGGAAGCGGCCCGCTTGCAATTGCTGGCTGTTTGGGAGGCTTTTCAGGCCGCACTCGCCTTGGCCGTCGCGGCCAGCGCCGACCCCTCTGCCAACTTGCCCGCCGTGCCCGTGTGGGCTGACGAATTGCGTGCCGGCCGCGGCGAGCCGCCGGCCGACAAGCCCGCCCGCCCCAAGGCAGACCCGGCCGTGGTGGCCCAGCAACGTGCAGCCGCCGCCGACGCCGTGGGCCAGGCGCTGGAGGTGCTGAAAAAAGAGCTGGCCGAAGGCCATGGCAAGTCCACCCCCAAGGCGGCAGCTGATTTGCGCCAGGCCCTCAAAGACCACGCCCGTCACCTGGACACCGCGTTGGAAGCCGACGCCCACGCCAGCTTGGGCGCGGCTGGCGAGTTGGAAGGCTGGCAGCGCTGGCGCGCCGACCAAATCCGCGAAGAGCTGATGGCCAAGGCCCAGGCCTTGCTCGACAAGCCCCTGGGCGGTCGCAAGCAACAAGAGACGCTGCGCACCCTGCGCGAGCAATGGAAAACCAGCGACCAAGGGGGCGCGGCCAACCACGCTTTGTGGAAGCGCTTTGACGAGGCCTGCAACCAGGCCTACAAAGTGGTCGAAGCTTGGCTGGAGAAAACCCGTGAGCAGCAAGAAGCCAGCCGCGCCCAGCGCCGGGGCTTGATGGACGAGCTGCGCGCCTGGACCGAGGCCCACCAGGGCAACACCGACTGGAAGCTGCGCATCCGCACGCTTCATGGTTTTGAGCAGCGCTGGCGCGAAGCCGGTCACCTCAGCGAAAAAGCCTTTGCCGAAATCAACACCCACTGGAAGCCGCTCATGGACGCGGCCGAGGCCCCGCTCAACGAGGTGCGCCAGCAAAGCTTGGCTCGCCGCCGCGCCATGATTGACGAGGCCCAGGTCTTGGGTGCCGAGCCCGTGCTGCACATTGACGCCATCAAGTCTTTGCAGCAGCACTGGCAGCATGAGGCCCAGGCGGTGCCGCTGGAGCGGCGCCAGGAACAAAAGCTGTGGGACGCCTTCCGCAAACCCATTGACGAGGCCTTCCAGCGCAAAACCGAAGAACGCGAAAAAGCCACCCAGGCCCTGGGCGAGCATGACCGCCTGGTGATTGCCGCCTCCAAAGCCGTGCAACAAGCCAACGCCTCGGGCGATGCGCAAAAAATCCAGGCCGCCATCAAGGCGCTGGAAGCGGCTTTGCGCGGTGAAAAACCCCAGCCTGAGGCAGCCCAGGCTCCTGCAGACGCACTTGCCCCCTCAGACACACCTTCACCGGCCGTTGAGGCAGCTTCGGCCGAGAAGGGCCGCGATGCAGCCACAGAAACTGCTGACCAGCCGGCCCAGGCCGAGGCCGACGCTGCAGCGCCTGCTGAACCCGAGGCCAGCACCACACCCGCGCCCGCTGCCAAGGCCCCGCCCAAGCCCGTGATTGCCATGCGCGGCGACGACCGCCCCGGCGC
>CAMCUN010000002.1 GCA_945878995.1 Polaromonas sp. YR568
ACCGCAATTTGAGCGCAACGGAAAAACTCGTTTTTCTAGAGTTTGTTATCGTAGACAAGAGCCAGCGCAGCACAGTCCCGATGCGATAGCAAGAACGGCAGCCGATCAATACGGGGGACTCCTCCGAGTTGGACCTAGATATCGATGCGGGACAACCGGTCCATGCTCTTGCGCTAATGACTTTCTGCTTCTGGCCGATCTGCTCCACGAGCTACTGCTATCGGCAAGTGCTGTGACCGTCAGCTAATGGCCGACTCCTGCCTTTCTCAGTCCACCACAGCCGAAACCGCTTGGTTGTGATTTTCGGGCTCTAGCCAATGTTGGAAAAAAACCGATCAAATCGTCCACTCGTAAGTTGTTGATCTGCTTGACCCCTGGCGGAGGGCCTTGTGGACTTCGTCTCGTTTCCGGGCGCGAGGGATGCAGAGAGAAATGGCCGGAAGAGAGAGAACCAGGCGCAGAACCGCCTTAGTGGTGCGGTGGGTGAAGTCCGCAAGTTTCCGCATGAACCCGCAAAAACACGGGGCGACACGCGCGATCGCCCAAGAAAAAACCCCAACTCAGACGAGTTGGGGTTTTGGTATTGGTGGCAAGCAGGAATATGAAAACGCTTGCTAACTCATTGCCAGCATTGAGGTTTTTAGTAAACCGGGACTAACAAACGCCGATTGATGCGAGCCGATAACGGAGGAAAACTCAAACGCTTCCTTCGGTCTCAACGACCAAGATGCGGGCTGCGCCCTGCGGGTGAGCCACATGCTCGCAACCTACCCCGGCGAAGAACACATCGCCAACACCAAGCGCGACGACGTGCTCTTTGCCATCCACACGGTAGTGCATGTCCACCTTGCCATCGAGCACGGCGAAGACTTCCTCGCCATCGTTGACATGCCACTTGTACGGCTGGTCGGTCCAATGGACGCGGGTGGTAATGCCGTTCATGTTCGCGACATCCATCGCCCCCCACGCTCGGTCGGCGGTAAATTCTTTGCTGCGGATGATCTTCATGAATCGAGGATTGCAGGAGGCGCGCGAGTCCCCTCAGGCCGCAGCGCGGGCTCGGCGAGGACTGGACTTACTGGATGCGACCGGCTGCTGCACGCCCAGGTGCTCAATCACCACCGGTGGACGGTTGGGAAACTGCGCCACCAGGTTGAGCTGGCCGCCCATGCTCTCCACGTAGTGCCGCAGTGTGGAGAGCAGCATATCGCTGCGCTTTTCGAGCCGGGAGATGGTGTCCTGACCGACCCCCAGAGTCGCAGCCAGCTGCTCCTGCGTTTGCTGAGCGGCTTGACGCAAGTCCTTCAGGGTCGCCAACTCCATCGCACGCGCATCAATGCGCTGGAGCCGATCCGGCGGCAGCGCCGCCATCATGTCATCGAGTTTTCTTGCCATGATTGGAATCCTCACTGTCTTGGGTCAGCGATGCCAGATGGCCGTCATATCGATCATCAGCCATCGCAATTAATCGTTTGTAGAACCGCCGCTGGTCCGCCCCACCCTTGTCGCCGCCCACCAAGAGGATGGCTTGACGCTTGGGATCGAAGGCAAAGGCCACGCGCCAGACCTCACCACTCCAGGCAAACCTGAGCTCTTTCATGTTGGCGTGGCGCGAGGCCTTAAGCGTATCGACCGTGGGCCGCCCCAGGTTCGGGCCAAACTGCGCCAGCAACTTCGCGTGCGCCAACAACTCATCCTGCAGGTCCTCTGTCAAGGAGGCGAACTCGCCGTCGAAGTCATCGTGGAAAAGAACGGTCCAGTTCACAGGCGTGATTATGGATTCAATGCCATATGGTGTCAAGTCCATACCGCACGGTGCGCGGGCGAGCGGCTCTGAGATCATCCGGAGATGGCCGAGTCGCAGGTTCACGCATCCATACCCGAACGCAAGCGCTGCGCGGTGTACACACGTGTGTCGGTCGATGACGCTCGCCACGAGCCGTTCGGCTCCAACGATGCGCAATTCATGGCCTGCCATGAACTGATCGCCTCGCAGCAGGGGCTGGGCTGGCAGCCCAGCAGCAGGCTCTACGAAGACAGAGGCTACTCGGCAAGCCACTTGAGACGCCCCGGGATCCAAATGCTGCTTGACGATGTTCAGTCCGGCTTGGTCGACGTTGTGGTGGTGCATCGCCTCGATCGGCTGACCCGGCACGTTGGAGACATGCAAACCCTGATGTCGGTCTTTGAGCAGCACGGGGTGGCACTGGTCTGCGTGACGCAATCACTGGATACCTCGAGCTCACACGGCCGTCTGGCGCTGCACCTGTGGACTTCATTCGCCCAGTTCGAACGCGAGCTGATCGGGGAGCGAATCCGCGACAAGCGTGCCGCCGCCAAGCGCCGCGGCCTGTGGCACGGCAGCGCCGCACCCTTGGGCTATGTCCTCGTGCAGCAACGCTTGGTAATCGAACCCCAAGAGGCGTCGATCGTGCGAGACATGTTCACACGCTTCGCGGCGCAAAGCTCTGTCACAACGCTGCTGCAAGAGCTGGCCCTGGAAGGCATCACAACCAAGCGATGGAAGACCCTGGCAGGACAGCCCAAGGGCGGGCGGCCCTTTGACAAAAACGCGCTCTACAAGATGCTGAACAACCGCGTCTACCTAGGCGAGATGCATTACGAGGGCGACTGGCACGCGAGCGAACACGAGGCCATCGTGACGCCAGAACTGTGGGCTCAGGTCCACACCGTGATGCAATCTCGCGCTCGGCGCACAGGTGTGAGCACCACCCCGACGGAAGAACAGCAGTTCTGGCTTAAGGGCCTGCTGGTGGGCAGCGATGGCCGGGCCATGACGCCTTCCCTCTCATCAAGCTACCGCGGTCGCCGCTACGCCTACTACGTGCCCCAACAAGACATCGCGGTGGGCGCAGGCGCCTCACGCCTGCCGCGACTGGCCGCAGGAAAGCTCCACGCATCGGTGTGGGCGCACCTTCGATCTTGCCTGCGTGATCCCGAGCCGTGGTTTGAGGCGCTGCCGCCAGCGCTGACTGAACACCCCACCTTTGACCGCCAGTTAATGGCGCAACGGCTGCGAGCCTTTGAGGCCATGCTCGACCAAGTCTTCCCTGCGCATCAGACCCGCGTGTTTCGCCAACTGATCGAGCAAGTCGTGGTGGGCAAGACCGATGTTGCCGTGCGCGTCAGCGCCAAGGGCATTTTTGATCTCATGCTTGAGCTTCTGGACGAGCGCTATCTGGCAGAGCTTGGCAAGGATCAAAGCGGCCCAGCCACCGAGTGACGCAGAGAGTTTTCATATTTTTTCTTCTCTCTGAGAGTGCGGTCCAGGCGGTTGTGATTTCTGCGCTCCTGCCAATGCAGAAATCAAACCGCTCGATTCGTCCACCCGTAAGTCGTTGATTTCATTGGCCCCATTGCGCGGTCCTTGCGGACTTCGGCGTGTTGCCGGGGGGCAGCCCCACTGAGAGAAATCGGGCTATCTGAGAGAACCGGACGCGGAACCGGCCCGATGACCTTGAGGGCGAAGTCCGCAAGATTCCGCATTAACACGCAACAAACACCGGGGAACACGCACGATCGGACAAGAAAAAACCCCAACTCAGACGAGTTGGGGTTTTGAGTATGGTGGAGCTGGCGGGATTTGAACCCGCGTCCGCAAGCCTTGTTCGGGCAGATCTACATGTTTAGCGGTCTGATTTGAGTCTCGCTCCCTGGACCGCGCAGTCGCACGCTGTCCAGGGCGCCAGTGCCCTTGAATCTCGTCCTGACCCAAGGCACCCGGGTCAGAACCAGCCGATGAAGATTATCTTTGCAGCCGGGAGCTTGGGCTTGCGCCTTCACCCCTTGCCCAGCCCATCAGCAGACTGTTGCAAAGCTCACAGGCAATTAAGCTGCGAGTGCGAAACGTTCGTCGTTTGCAGTTAGTTTGTTTTGGCAGGATTTACGAGCACACCAAGCTCGACATGCACCACACCGCGTCCGAACCCACGTCGAAACCAATGCAGCCCCAAGTCGCCTATCTTACGCCCTGGGCAGGCAATTCAACAGATCCAGCGGTGTATCAATGTGTGCCTGGGCGCCCCAGCTGAGGGTGTCCCCCTTGTGGCCGAGGTAGCCGTAGCGCGCGGCCACTGTGGGCATGCCGGCGGCCAGGCCCGCAACAATGTCGCGCTCGTCGTCGCCCACGTAGATGCAATCGGCCGGTGCCAGCGCCAGCCGTCGGGCGGCTTCGAGCAGCGGCGCGGGGTGGGGTTTGGGGTGGGCGGTAGTGTCGCCGCCAATGACCGCGCCGGCGCTGGCAAACAGCGGCATGTGGCGGGTCAGTGGCAGGGCAAAGCGCTCGATTTTATTGGTGACCACGCCCCAGGCCAGGCCCGCTTGCAGCAGGGCAACGACGAGTTCGGCCACGCCATCAAAGGCGCGGGTGCGCTCGGTCATGCAGGCCTCGTAATTGGCCAGGAATTCACGCTTGAATGACTCGTACTCGGGGTGCTCGGGCGTGTGGCCGAAAGCCACGCCTATCATGCCGCGCGCGCCGGCGCCGGCCATGGGACGGTAGGCGGCGAAAGGCAGCGAGGGCAGGCCACGGGCCAGGCGCATTTTGTCCGCGGCGGCGCCCAGGTCGGGGGCGCTGTCAATGAGAGTGCCGTCGAGGTCGAACAACACGGCCTTGATGCCGGTGAAAACGGGAAATGGTGGCTGCCCGGTCAGCGCTGATGCAGTGCTCAACACGTCAGCTCAGGGCTTTTGAAAAGCCAGCATGTAGTTGACGCTGGTGTTGCCACTGAGCCAGTAGCGCCGGGTGAAGGGGTTGTATTCCAGGCCTTTGGTTTCCAGCAGGTCCAAGCTGGCGGCTCGCGCATACGAGGCCAGTTCGCTGGGGCGGATGAACTTGGCGAATTCATGCGTGCCGCGTGGCAGCAAATTCAAAATGTACTCGGCCCCGACGATGGCGAACAAAAAACTTTTGGGGTTGCGGTTGAGGGTAGAAAAAAACACATGGCCACCGGGCTTGACGAGGCTGGCGCAGGCGCGCACCACGGACGAGGGGTCGGGCACGTGCTCTAGCATTTCCATGCAGGTGACCACGTCAAAGCTGCCCGGCTGCTCGGCGGCCAGCGCCTCGGCGCTGATTTCTCGGTACTGCACGTTGGGGGTTTGGGCTTCCAGGGCGTGCAACTGAGCCACGCGCAGGGCCTTGGTGGCGAGGTCTATGCCCAGCACTTGAGCGCCTTGGCGGGCCATGGCGTCGGCCAAGATGCCACCGCCGCAGCCCACGTCGAGGGCGCGCAAGCCTGGCATGGGCACGCGCTCATTGATCCAGCCCAGGCGCAAGGGGTTGATTTGGTGCAGGGGCCGGAATTCGCTCTCGGTGTCCCACCAGCGGTGGGCGAGGTCTGAGAACTTGGCCAGTTCGGCCGGATCGACGTTGGTGTTGGTGTGCATGTCCGAGATTATCGGGCAGGCATAAAAAAACCGGCCGCGAAGGGCCGGTTTTTGAGAGCGATCAGAAGATCACTTGTTGGCGCGGGTGCCGACCACTTCGATTTCGACGCGGCGGTTTTTGGCGCGTCCTTCAGCGGTTTTGTTGTCAGCCACGGGCGACTTCTCGCCTTTGCCTTCGGTGTAAACGCGGTTTTTCTCTATGCCTTTGCTCACCAGGTAAGCCTTGACAGCTTCAGCACGGCGCACCGACAGGGCCTGGTTGTAGGCGTCAGCACCAATGGCGTCGGTGTGGCCGACGGCAATGATCACTTCCAGACTGATGCCTTTGACTTTGCCGACCAGGTCGTCTATCTTGGCGCGGGCTTCAGGCTTGAGAACGGACTTATCGAAGTCAAAGAAAGAATCGGCAGCGTAGGTGACCTTGGTGGCAGCCACTGCTGATGCAGCAGGTGCGGCTGCTGGACGGGGTGCAGCTGCTGGTGCTGGTGCTGGTGCTGGAGCAGCTGCTGGTGCTGGTGCTGGAGCAGCAGCTGGTGCTGGTGCTGGAGAAGCAGCTGGTGCTGGTGCTGGAGCAGCAGCTGGTGCCGGACGGGGTGCAGCTGCTGGTGCTGGTGCTGGTGCTGGGGCGGCTGCGGAAGCGGCTGGCTTAGGAACAATGGCGCCGTCGCAAGTTGCGGCCGCAGTGGCGGGGGTCCATGAAGCATCGCGCCAGCAAAGTTCGTTGGTGCCGTTCTTCCAGACCAGCTCGCTGGTGCCGTTTCTCCAGTTGTCTATGGTTTGGGCGCCTGCTGCTGTTACAACAGCCACAGATGCAAACAACATTGCCACCTTATTGAGATTTTTCATGGACGTCCTCGAGAGATGTGCCCGCAGTCTTGTGCGTTGGCGTTGGATTTATACGATTCGAATGACCATCACTCGAAACGATGAATCCATTGTGCCATAGCGACTTTGAAGCACGTTAAATAGCTCAAACCCGCCTGTATGGAAGGCCCAAATGGACTTGCATGTGTTGCAAGGCTGCGACAAACGGCCTGCTAAAGACAGGGCTTTACAATGTAAGGTTAGCTGCAGCACAAGTGCTTCGGCGAATGTTAGGCCACGCGCTCCAGCGACTCAGACCCAGGCTCACCCATGACCCAATTTGCCAAAGAGACCCTTCCGATCAGCCTGGAAGAGGAGATGCGCCGCAGCTACCTGGATTACGCCATGAGCGTGATCGTGGGCCGAGCGCTGCCCGATGCGCGGGACGGCCTCAAGCCCGTGCACCGCCGCGTGCTCTTTGCCATGCACGAGCTCAATAACGACTGGAACCGGCCTTACAAGAAGTCGGCCCGTATTGTGGGTGACGTGATTGGCAAATACCACCCGCATGGCGACCAATCGGTGTATGACACCATTGTGCGTATGGCGCAAGACTTTTCCATGCGCCACATGCTGGTGGACGGCCAGGGCAACTTTGGCTCGGTGGACGGCGACAACGCGGCTGCCATGCGTTACACCGAAATTCGCCTGTCCAAGCTGGCCCATGAGCTGCTGGCCGACCTTGACAAAGAAACCGTGGACTTTGGCCCCAACTACGACGGCTCTGAAAAAGAGCCGCTGGTGCTGCCCACCCGCAGTCCCAATTTGCTGGTCAACGGCTCGGGCGGCATTGCCGTGGGCATGGCCACCAACATTCCGCCGCACAACCTCAACGAGGTGGTGGACGCCTGCTTGCACCTGCTCAAAAACCCGGACGCCAGCATTGACGAACTGATGGAAATTGTGCCGGCGCCCGACTTTCCGACCGCCGGCATCATTTACGGCATGAGCGGCGTCAAAGACGGCTACCGCACCGGGCGCGGGCGCATTGTGATGCGGGCGCGCTGCCACTTTGAGGACATCGACAAAGGCCAGCGCCAAGCCATCATCGTGGACGAGCTGCCCTACCAGGTGAATAAAAAGACGCTGCAAGAGCGCATGGCCGAGTTGGTGCACGAGAAAAAGCTCGAAGGCATCAGCCACATTCAAGACGAGTCCGACAAGTCGGGCATGCGCTTGGTGATTGAGCTCAAGCGCGGCGAAGTGCCCGAGGTGGTGCTCAACAACTTGTACAAGCAAACGCAGCTGCAAGACACCTTTGGCATGAACATGGTGGCCTTGATCGACGGCCAGCCCAAGCTGTGCAACCTCAAAGACTTGATCTCGGTGTTCTTGTCGCACCGCCGCGAGGTGGTGACGCGGCGCACGGTGTTCAACCTGCGCAAGGCGCGTGAACGCGGCCATGTGCTTGAAGGCCTGGCCGTGGCGCTGGCCAACATTGACGAGTTCATCCGCATCATCCGCGAGGCCCCCACCCCGCCGGTGGCCAAGGCCGAGCTGATGAAGCTCAGCTGGGACAGCCAGTTGGTGCGCGAGATGCTCACCCGTGCGCGGACAGACGGCGGCGTGGTCAACGCCGACGACTACCGTCCTGACGGTTTGCAGCGCGAGTACGGCATGGGCCAAGACGGGCTGTACCGCCTGTCGGACACGCAAGCGCAAGAGATTTTGCAAATGCGCCTGCAGCGCCTGACCGGGCTGGAGCAAGACAAAATTGTGGGCGAGTACAAAGAGGTGATGTCCGAGATCGACGACCTGCTCGACATCTTGTCGCGGCCCGAGCGTGTTTCGACCATCATCAGCGAAGAGCTGACGGTGATCCGCCAAGAGTTTGGCCAAACCAAGCTGGGCATGCGCCGCAGCCAAATTGAGCACAGCTCTTACGACCTGTCGACCGAAGACCTGATCACGCCCACTGACATGGTGGTGACGCTGTCGCACCTGGGCTATATCAAGAGCCAGCCGCTGTCTGAGTACCGCGCGCAAAAACGCGGCGGGCGCGGCAAGCAAGCGACATCGACCAAAGACGACGACTGGGTTGACCAGCTCTTTATTGCCAACACGCACGACTACATCTTGGGCTTTTCCAACCGAGGCCGGCTTTACTGGCTCAAGGTGTGGGAGGTGCCGGCAGGTTCCCGGGGCTCCAGGGGCAGGCCCATCGTCAACATGTTCCCGCTGCAAGAGGGCGAAAAAATTACTGTGGTGCTGGCGCTGACTGGCCAGGCCCGCAGCTTTCCGGCCGACCAATATGTGTTCATGGCCACCTCCATGGGCACGGTTAAGAAAACCGCGCTGGAAGAATTTGGCAACCCGCGCAAGGCTGGCATCATTGCCGTGGACCTGGACGAGGGCGACTTTTTGATTGGCGCGGCGCTCACCGACGGCACGCACGACGTGATGCTGTTCTCCGACGGCGGCAAGGCCGTGCGCTTTGACGAAAACGACGTGCGACCCATGGGCCGCAACGCGCGCGGCGTGCGCGGCATGATGCTGGACGAGGGCCAAAGCGTCATTGCCATGCTGGTGGCCGAAGACGAGCACCAAAGCGTGCTTACCGCCACCCAAAACGGCTTTGGCAAACGCACCCCCATTGGCGAGTACACCCGCCACGGCCGGGGCACCAAGGGCATGATTGCCATTCAGCAAAGCGAGCGCAACGGCAAAGTGGTGGCCGCCACGCTGGTGCACACCGACGACGAGATCATGCTGATCACCGACCGGGGCGTGATGGTGCGCACCCGCGTGTCTGAAATCCGCGAACTCGGCCGCGCCACGCAAGGCGTGACGCTGATCAGCCTGGACGACGGCACCCAGCTGTCGGGCCTGCAGCGCATTGTGGAAAACGATGCCAACGCCCAAGCCTTGGGCGGCGAGCCCGAACTGGACGCTGATGGCAAAGACGATGGCACAGACGCTGGCGAAGGCGAGGCCGGCGCAGAGCCCACGACCCCCTGATGAGCCGGCCCTTTAACTTCTCGGCCGGACCGGCCGTGATGCCTGAAGAGGTGCTGCGCACGGCCGCCGCCGAGATGCTGGACTGGCACGGCAGCGGCATGGGCGTGATGGAGATGAGCCACCGAGGCAAGGAGTTCATCTCGATTTACGAGGCGGCCGAGCGCGACCTGCGCGAGCTGCTGGCGGTGCCTGAGAACTTCAAGATTTTGTTCATGCAAGGCGGTGGCCTGGCTGAAAACGCCATCGTGCCGCTCAACCTCTCGCGTGGCGGCGCCATGGACTTTGTGCTCACCGGCAGCTGGAGCCACAAGTCTCTCCAAGAGGCGGGCAAATACGGCCAAGCCCGTGAGGCCGCCACGGCCCAAGACACGGGCTTTCACAGCATTCCTGCGCCCTCCTCCTGGCGCCTGAGTGACGACGCCAGCTATGTGCACATTTGCACCAACGAGACCATACACGGCGTCGAGTTCCAGGCCTTGCCCGACTTGCAAGCCTTGGGCTGCCAGGCGCCTTTGGTGGTGGACTTTTCCTCGCATGTGTGCTCCCGGCCCGTGGACTGGTTGCGCGTGGGCCTGGCTTTTGGCGGGGCCCAAAAAAACTTAGGGCCCGCCGGTTTGACGCTGGTGGTGGTCAGGCAAGACCTGCTGGGCCACGCCCTAACCGCCTGCCCCTCGGCCTTTGACTACACGCTGGTGGCCGAGCACCAGTCCATGTACAACACACCGCCCACCTACGGCATTTACATGGCGGGGCTGACCTTTGCATGGCTCAAGGCCCAAGGCGGCGTGGCCGCCATGGAGGCGCGCAACGAGGCCAAGGCCAAGTTGCTGTACGACTTCATTGACGGCTCGCAGCTCTACACCAACCCGGTGGATGCGGCTGTGCGCTCGCGCATGAACGTGCCTTTTTTCCTGCGCGACGAGGCCTTGAACGAGGCTTTTTTGGCGGGCGCCAAAGCCGCCGGGCTGCTGCAGCTCAAAGGCCACAAGTCAGTGGGCGGCATGCGCGCCAGCATCTACAACGCCATGCCGCTTGAAGGCGTGCAAGCGCTGGTGGACTACATGCGTGCGTTTGAGCAGCGGGCATGAGCTCGCCTTTGACGATGCACTGCGGCAAGCTTGCCCGCACCAACCTATGGAGTGCCTTCCAGCCATGAGCCAGACCCCCATCCAATCCGACGCCCTGGCCCCCCTGCGGGTACAAATCGACAGCCTGGACGCCCAGTTGCTGCAACTGCTCAACCAGCGCGCCCGCGTGGCCGAGCAGGTGGGCGAAATCAAGCGCGCCGAGGGCTCGCCGTTTTTCCGGCCTGACCGCGTGGCCCAAGTCATCCAGAAGATCACCAGCGCCAACCCCGGCCCGCTGCACAACGAACACGTGGCCGCCATTTGGCGCGAAATCATGTCGGCCTGCCTGGCGCTGGAGGCGCCGCAGCGCGTGGCGGTGCTGGGGCCGCAGGGCACGTTTTGCGAGCAAGCGGCGGTGGAGTTTTTTGGCAGCGCCGCCAACTTGATTTACTGCGCCAACTTTGACGAAGTGTTCCACGCCACGGCCGCCGGCACCGCCCAGTACGGCGTGGTGGGCATGGAGAACTCCACCGAAGGCGTGGTCGCCCGCTCGCTCGATTTGTTTTTGCGCTCGCCCGTGCATGTGGTGGGCGAGGTCAGCCTCTTGGTGCGCCACAACCTGCTGCGGCTGGCCAACGGCCTGGACGGCATTGAGGTGGTCATGGCCCACCCGCAAGCCTTGGCGCAGTGCCAGGGCTGGCTGACCCAGCACCTGCCGCACGCCGAGCGCCGCGCTGTCTCCAGCAACGCCGAAGGCGCGCGCTTGGCAGCCACCAACCCGGCCTGGGCCGGCATTGCCAGCGAGCGCGCCGCCTCCCAGTTTGGCCTGCACATCGTGCACCACGCCATTCAGGACGAGGCCTACAACCGCACCCGCTTTGCCGTGATTTGCCTGCCGCAAACCCTGGCCACGCCGCCAGCTTCTGGCCGCGACTGCACCAGCTTGGTGGTCTCTGTGCCCAACCGGCCAGGGGCGGTGCACGACCTGCTGGTGCCGCTCAAGGCCAACGGCGTGTCCATGACGCGCTTTGAATCGCGGCCCGCCAAGTCGGGCCAGTGGGAGTATTACTTCTACATCGACATTGAGGGCCATGTCTCGCAGCCCCATGTGGCTGCGGCCTTGAACGAGTTGCAGCAGCTGTGCGCCTTTTACAAGGTGCTGGGCTCCTACCCGGTGTCTGAGTAAGCCGCCATGGTGTTTGAACAGTTGGCGCTGATCGGCTGCGGGCTGATGGGCGGCTCGTTTGCGTTGGCCGCCAGAGAGGCGGGCTTGGTCAAGCGCGTCAGTGGCTACAGCCGCTCTGCCCACAGCGCCCAACGCGCGCAAGCCCTGGGCGTGGTGGACACGGTGGCCGCGACCGCCGAGCAATGCGTGCAAGGCGCCGACCTGGTGCTGCTGGCCGTGCCTGTGGCGTCCACCGAGGCCACGCTGCGCAGCCTGCTGCCCGGGCTGGCGCCGCACGCCCTGGTGATGGACGTGGGGTCCACCAAACAAGACGTGGTGCTGGCCGCCCAGGCGGCGATGGGCGAGCGCATGGCCCAGTTTGTGCCGGCCCACCCGATTTGCGGCAAAGAGGTGGCGGGCATTGAACATGCCGACGCCAAGCTCTACCAACACCAGCAAGTGATCCTCACGCCACTGCCCTGCCATGCCCAGGCCACCGTGGCGCAAGCCAGCGAGGTGTGGCGCCGCCTGGGCTGCCGGGTGCGTGAGCTGGCGCCTGCGCTGCATGACCAGGCCCTGGCGGCCGTGAGCCACTTTCCGCACATGATGGCTTTTGCCTTCATGCACAGCCTGATGGCCCAGCCCGAGGGTGAACAATTTTTGGCCTTGGGCGGCCCTGGCTTTAGAGACAGCACGCGCATTGCGGCGGGTGACGCCGACCTCTGGTGCGACGTGCTGCTGGCCAACAGCGGCCCGGTGCTGGCCCAGGCCCAAGGCCTGCGCCGTGCGTTGGCCGAGCTTGAAGGCTTGGTGCAGCGCCAAGACCGCCCCGCCCTGCGCGGCTTGATTGCCCAAGTGAGCCAGCGCCGCGCCGACTGGCGCATGGCGGGCGACATTGCGCCACCTCCACCTTCCAGCCCCGCCGACTGACACCCTGCCACGTCCTGCCCCATGCTGCACACCGACTTTCTAGACATTCCGCCCCTGACCGGCGCCCACGGCGCGGTGCGACTGCCCGGCTCCAAAAGCATTTCCAACCGCGTGCTGCTGCTGGCCGCGCTCTGTGAGGGCGAGACGGTGGTGCACGATTTGCTGGCCTCGGACGACACGGCCGTGATGCTGCAAGCGCTTGAGGCGCTGGGCTGCCAGGTGGAGCAAACCGGGCACACCGCCGTCATCACCGGCCTGGGCGGCCGGGCCACGCTGCACAGCGCCAAGCTCTTTTTGGGCAACGCGGGCACGGCCATGCGACCGCTGACGGCGGCGCTGGCGCTGATGGGCGGCGACTTTGAAATGTCGGGCGTGCCGCGCATGCACGAGCGGCCCATTGGCGATTTGGTCGATGCGCTGCGCCAGCTGGGCTGCAGCATTGACTACCTGGGCCAAGACGGCTTTCCGCCCTTGAGAATTCGGCCCCACGGCCAGCTGCTGCTCGATGCGCCCATTCAGGTGCGCGGCGATGTCTCCAGCCAGTTCCTTACGGCGCTGCTCATGGCCTTGCCGCTGGTGGCCAGCAAAGACATTCACATTGAGGTGGTGGGCGAGCTCATCTCCAAGCCCTACATTGAGATCACGCTCAACTTGCTTTCGCGCTTTGGCATTGAGGTGCAGCGGCGCGGCTGGCAAGGCTTTACCATTCCCGCCGGCTGCCGCTACCAGTCGCCCGGCGAGGTGCATGTGGAGGGCGACGCCTCTTCTGCCAGCTACTTTGTGGCCCTGGGCGCGCTGGCCGCGCCTGCCGGCCAACACATTGACGTGTGGGGCTTGGGCGCGGGCTCCATCCAGGGCGACATTCGCTTTGTGGAGGCCGCCCGGCAAATGGGCGCTGTGGTCGAGATGGAGGCCAACCACCTGCGCATCTCGCGCGGGGCCTGGCCGCTCAAGGCCATAGACATGGACTGCAACCACATTCCAGACGCGGCCATGACGCTGGCCGTGATGGCGCTCTATGCCGACGGCCCCAGCACGCTGCGCAACATTGCCAGCTGGCGCGTGAAAGAAACCGACCGCCTGAGCGCCATGGCCACCGAGCTGCGCAAGCTGGGCGCCAGCGTGGACGAAGGCGCCGACTTCATTCGCGTGAGCCCGCCCCAGGTGTGGCGCAGCGCCTCCATTGCCACCTACGACGACCACCGCATGGCCATGTGCTTTTCGCTCGCGGCCTTCAACCCAGCCGGCGTGGCCGTGCGCATTGAAGAGCCGCACTGCGTGGCCAAAACCTTTCCGGAGTACTTTGAAACGCTGTTTTCGGTGGCGCAAGCCCCCGCCGAGCGCATCCCGGTGCTGTGCATAGACGGGCCCACCGCCTCGGGCAAAGGCACGCTGGCGGCCTTGGCGGCGCAAAAACTGGGCTTTCACTACCTGGACTCGGGTGCGCTCTACCGCCTCACGGCCTTGGCCGCTGAGCGCGCCGGCGTGGCCTTGACTGACGGCGTGGCTGCCGCGGCCGTGGCTGAAAGCCTGCCCGTGCGCTTTGAGGCCGACCGGGTGCTGCTGGACGGCGAGGACGTCTCCGACGAGATTCGCACAGAAGAGGCGGGCATGGCCGCGTCTGCCGTGTCGGTGCACCCTGAGGTGCGGGCAGCGCTGCTGCGCTTGCAGCACAGCTTCAGGCGCCTGCCCGGCCTGGTGGCCGATGGGCGGGACATGGGCACGGTGATTTTTCCGAACGCCACGCTCAAGGTTTTCCTTACGGCCAGCGCCGCAAAAAGAGCCGAAAGACGCCATAAGCAGCTGATTTCAAAGGGAATTCCCACTACAATAAATGCTATTGAGTCGGACCTGCAGGCGCGGGACGCACGGGATTCATCCCGCCAAACTGCGCCATTACAAGCTGCTCAAAACGCCTTGCCGCTGGACAATTCTGAGCTGTCGATTGATCAATCGTTGGCCCTGGTTCTCAAGTGGTGGCAAGGCGGCCGGCCCCGCTGAATCCCGTCGCATTGCTTGTGCATTGTTCAGCTGGATCATTTCACCTTAACCCCGCGGCCCTGCCGCACAAAGCAACGCAATCAGTCTTTCAAACGCCTGCAATCGTGCGGACGTCAACCTGTTTGTGACTGCAAGGAAACCTCATGTCTGAATCTTTTGCCGCCCTGTTCGAAGAATCGCTCCAACGCTCAGAAATGCGTTCGGGTGAAGTCATCACCGCTGAAGTGGTTCGCATCGACCACAACCATGTGGTGGTCAACGCTGGCCTCAAGTCCGAGGCTTATGTGCCCCTTGAAGAGTTCAAGAACGACCAGGGCGAGCTCGAAGTCCAAGTCGGCGACTTTGTCTCCGTGGCCATTGACTCCGTTGAAAACGGCTTTGGCGACACCTTGCTGTCGCGCGACAAGGCCAAGCGCCTGGCCTCGTGGATGGCCCTGGAAAAAGCCCTGGAAACAGGCGACTTTGTCACCGGCCAGACCTCTGGCAAGGTCAAAGGCGGCCTCACGGTGCTGGTCAACGGCATCCGCGCCTTCTTGCCTGGCTCGCTCATTGACACCCGCCCCATCAAGGACTTGACTCCCTACGAGAACAAGACCATGGAGTTCAAGGTCATCAAGCTCGACCGCAAGCGCAACAACGTGGTGCTGAGCCGCCGCGCGGTGGTGGAAGCGTCCATGGGCGAAGAGCGCGCCAAGCTGATGGAAACCCTCAAAGAAGGTTCCGTGGTGCGCGGTGTGGTCAAAAACATCACCGAGTACGGCGCCTTTGTGGACTTGGGCGGCATCGACGGCCTGCTGCACATCACCGACATGGCCTGGCGCCGTGTCCGCCACCCGAGCGAAGTGGTGCAAGCCGGACAAGAACTCACCGCCAAGATCCTCAAGTTCGACACCGAGAAAAACCGTGTTTCTCTGGGCTTGAAGCAAATGGGCGACGATCCTTGGATGGGCGTGGCTCGCCGCTACCCCCAGGCCACGCGCCTGTTTGGCAAGGTCACCAACATTGCCGACTACGGCGCTTTTGTCGAGCTCGAGCCCGGCATTGAAGGCCTGGTGCACGTCTCCGAGATGGACTGGACCAACAAAAACGTGGCCCCCAACAAGCTGGTCAACCTGGGCGACGAGGTCGAGGTCATGGTGCTGGAGATCGACGAAGACAAGCGCCGCATCTCGCTGGGCATGAAGCAGTGCAAGGCCAACCCTTGGCAAGAGTTTGCCCAAAACACCAAGCGCGGCGACCGCGTCAAGGGCCCGATCAAGTCGATCACCGACTTTGGTGTGTTCGTGGGCTTGGCGGCCGGCATCGACGGCTTGGTGCACCTGTCTGACTTGTCTTGGAACGAGGCCGGCGAAGCCGCCGTGCGCAACTACAAAAAGGGCCAAGAAGTCGACGCCATCGTGTTGGCTGTGGACGTGGACCGCGAGCGCATCTCGCTGGGCATCAAGCAGCTCGACGGCGACCCGTTCACCACCTTTGTGTCGGTCAACGACAAGGGCTCTATTGTCACGGGCAAGGTCAAGACTGTGGACGCCAAGGGCGCTGAGATCGACCTGGGCGAAGACATTTTGGGCTACCTGCGCGCCAGCGAAATCTCCCGCGACCGCGTGGAAGACGCCCGCAACGTGCTCAAAGAAGGCGACGAAGTCACGGCCGTGGTGGTCAATGTGGACCGCAAGACCCGCAACATCCAGTTGTCGGTCAAGGCCAAAGACTCGGCTGACCAGGCTGAAGCCATGGCTACTTTGTCGCAAAGCTCTGGCACCGCTGGCACCACCAGCCTGGGAGCACTGCTGCGCGCCAAACTGGACAACAACAACGGCTGATCGTTGCTGATGGTTCAAGCGGGGCATGCCTGTGCAAGGCATGTCCCGCTTTTTTCGGTGTTGATTTTTCGCCTCGCCACCTGCTGCTGCCATGACCCGCTCCGACCTCGTAGAAGAACTGGCCGAACGCTTTCGCCAACTCACCCACAAAGACGCTGAATCGGCCGTCAAGGCGATTTTGGACGTCATGAGCGAGGCTCTGGTGCGCGGCCACCGCATTGAAATTCGCGGCTTTGGCAGCTTTTCCATCAACCGCCGCCCTCCCCGCATGGGCCGCAACCCCCGCTCGGGCGAGAGCGTGGCCATTCCTGAAAAACGCGTGCCCCACTTCAAGCCGGGCAAGGCCTTGCGGGAAGCCGTGGACGAGCGCACCCAGGCCATGAAAAAACAAGCGCCTTGAGCGCTGAGCCAGCGCTTTTGTCACCCGCGCCTGGGCCTTGCTTGCTCACTACAATGGTTACGACCACACGGGAGCTGCGCGCTTGAAATACCTGATGTGGCTGTTCAAAGCAGCCCTGTTTTTTACCCTCTTTGCCTTTTCGCTGAACAACCAGCAGGTGGTGTCGGTGAACTTCTTTTTTGGCACGCTCTGGCAGGCCCCGTTGGTGCTCGTGGTGTTGGTGGCCTTTGCCGCTGGGCTGGCGCTGGGCGTGCTGATGATGGTGCCGCGCTGGTGGCGCGGCCGCAAAATCGCCCGCCAAGTCAAGGCGGCTCAGCCTGTGGCCGAGGCAACTGCCACGCCTGGTGCGCTGGGCGCCACGCAAGCCAGTCAGGCCCCCCGTGGAATTTGACTTCACCTGGCTGCTGCTGGGCCTGCCTGTGGCCTTTGCGCTGGGCTGGCTGGCCTCCAGGCTGGACCTGCGGCAGCTGCGCATTGAAAACCGCCAAGCACCCAAGGCCTACTTCAGGGGGCTGAACTTTTTGCTCAACGAGCAGCAAGACCAGGCCATAGACGCCTTCATTGAGGCGGTACAAAACGACCCCGACACCTCAGAGCTGCATTTCGCGCTGGGCAATTTGTTTCGCCGCCGCGGCGAGTACGACCGTGCCGTGCGCGTGCACGAGCACCTGATGGCCAGGGGCGACTTGACCCAGCCCGAGCGCGACCGCGCCCAGCACGCGCTGGCGCTGGACTTTTTAAAAGCAGGCCTGCTCGACCGGGCCGAGGCGGCTCTCAGCAAGCTAGAAGGCACGGCCTACGAGCAAGAGGCCCGCTTGGCGCTGCTGTCCATTTACGAGCGCTCACGCGACTGGACGCAAGCCCGCCTCATGGCCGCACAGCTCGACAGCGCCGCCTTGGGCAGCTTTCAGGTGCGCCAATCGCATTACCTGTGCGAGCAGGCGCTGACCAGCGCCGCCGCCGGCGACAGCCTCCAAGCCGTGCAAGCCTTGGTGCAAGCCCGCAGCTTGGCGCCCCAGTCGGCCCGGCCGCTGATGGAGCTGGCCAAGCTGCACGCGCAACTGGGCCAGCCTGAGCCGGCTTTTGAAGCGCTGCTGGAGCTCAAAGGCCAGGCCGGCCACGCCCTGCCCTTGGCCGCCGGCCTCTTGGCCAAGCTGGCCGAGCAAACCGGGCGCCAAAGCCAGGCCCAAGAGATGCTGGAGGCCGCCAATACCAGCGCGCCCTCCATCGATTTGGTGGACGCCCTCATCAAGCTCGACGCCGATCCCCAGCATGCCCGCCAGCGCTATGTGGAGCACCTGCAGCGCGAGCCCTCGCTGATTGCCGCGGGCAAGTGGCTGGCCGGTGAAAAGCTCGAACACGAAGAACACCACGGCGTGGTGCAACGCGCCATGGAGCGGGCCAGCAAGCCGCTGCTGCGCTACCGGTGCGCGGCCTGCGGCTTTGAGGCCAGCCAGCATTTTTGGCAATGCCCAGGCTGCCAAGCCTGGGACAGCTACCCGGCCCGCCGCATTGAAGAACTTTGAGCCCGACCCCCCTGCCGCCCCCATGCACCTGACCCAAGAACAAATCGCCCGCGCCCGTGTGTTGGTGGTGGGCGACGTCATGCTGGACCGCTACTGGTACGGCCCGGTCGAGCGCATCTCGCCCGAGGCGCCCGTGCCCGTGGTGCGCGTGACGCGCCAAGAAGAGCGCCTGGGCGGGGCCTCCAACGTGGCTTACAACGTGGTCTCGCTGGGCGCGCAAGCGTCCTTGCTCAGCGTGGTGGGCGACGACGAGGACAGCCACAAGCTCGAGGCCCTGGTGGCCGGCACAGGCATACGCCCGCACTTTGGCCGCGATGCGCAGATGCACACCACCGTCAAGCTGCGCATCATTGGCAGGCAGCAGCAGCTCATTCGCCTGGACTTTGAAAAAGCCCCTGAAAGCGAGGTGCTGGCCTCGCAAACAGCGGCCTTTGCGCAGCTGCACACCGAGCACGAGGCGGTGCTGTTTTCCGACTATGGCAAGGGCGGCCTCACGCATGTGGCGGCCATGATCGGGCAAGCCCGCGCAGCCGGCAAAGCGGTGCTGATAGACCCCAAAGGCTCGGACTACTCGCGCTACCGCGGCGCCAGCATCATCACGCCCAACCGCAGTGAGTTGGAGCACGTGGTGGGCGCCTGGCACAGCGAGGCCGAGCTCCGGCAAAAAGCCCACGGCCTGCGACTGGCGCTGGACCTGGACGCTTTGCTGCTCACCCGCAGCGAAGAAGGCATGACCTTGTTTGACGCCCAGGGCGAGTTCCACGTGCCCGCCCAGGCCAGAGAGGTGTTTGATGTCACGGGCGCGGGCGACACCGTGATTGCCACCCTGGCCGTGTTGGTGGCCGCTGGCATGCCACTGCGCAAGGCCGTGCCGCTGGCCAACCGCGCTGGCGGCGTGGTGGTGGGCAAATTCGGCACGGCCACCGTGAGCTACGGCGAGCTGTTTGCCCATGCCGCCACCGACGAAAAGGGTTTGTCATGAAGATTGTGGTCACGGGTGCAGCCGGCTTTATTGGCTCCAACCTCATCGAAGGGCTCAATGCCCGCGGCATCACCGAGATCATTGCGGTGGACAACCTCACCGAGGGCGACAAGTTCCGCAACCTGGCCGACCTGCACATTGCCGACTACGTGGACGCCGACGATTTTTACGAGCGCTTTGCCCAGGGCGCATATGGTCAAGTCAAGGCCGTCTTCCACGAAGGCGCGTGCAGCGACACCATGGAGCCCAACGGCAAGTTCATGATGGACAACAACTACACCTTGACTTGCGGGCTTTTCCAAGCCTGCCAAGCCCAGGGCACGCGCTTGTTGTATGCCTCTTCAGCGGCCACCTACGGCGGCTCAGCGACCTTCCGCGAAAGCCCAGAATTTGAAAAGCCGCTCAACGTCTACGGCTACTCCAAGCTGCTGTTCGACCAGCGCATGCGCCGCGAGCTTGGCCCGCGCTTTGAAAACGCCCGCACCCAGGTGGCCGGCTTTCGCTACTTCAACGTCTACGGCCCCCGCGAGCAGCACAAGGGCCGCATGGCCAGCGTGGCCTTTCACCAGTTCAATCAGTTCAATAAAGAGGGCAAGGTCAAGCTCTTTGGCGAGTACGGCGGCTACGGCCCCGGCGGGCAGATGCGCGACTTTGTGAGCGTGGCCGATGTGGTGGCCATCAACCTGTGGTTCTTGGACCACCCTGAAAAAAGCGGGCTTTTCAACCTCGGCACGGGCCGGGCCCAGCCCTTCAACGACGTGGCCTTGGCAGTGATCAACACCATGCAGCAGCTCAAAGGCCAGACCACCCCTGTGAGCCTAGAGCAGGCCGTGGGTCTTGACCTGTTGGACTACGTGGCCTTTCCCTCTGCCCTGGTGGGCAAGTACCAAAGCTACACCCAGGCCGACCTGAGCGCCTTGCGCGCCGCCGGCTGCGAGTTGCAGTTCGCCGACGTGGCCACCGGCGTGGCCAGCTACATGAACGTGCTGGCCGCGCAAAAAGCCAGCTGAGACCACCAAAAGACCAGTCATGCGCCCGCTCTTGTCTGTGTTGCTTTCACTGCTGCTGGCAGGTCAAGCTCTGGCCGCCATCGAGATCAACCAAGCCACAGAAGCCGACCTAGACGGCCTGCGCGGCCTGGGCCCGGCCACCACGCGGCACATCTTGGCCGAACGCGAGAAAGCCGCATTTCGCACCTGGGCCGAGTTGCTGGCGCGCATCAAAGGCCTGGGCCCGGTCAAAGCCCGCGAGTTGTCGGCGCAAGGCTTGAGGGTCAACGGCGAGGCCTTTTCTACACGCCAGACAGAGGTCGGGGGACAGGCTTCTCCCTGAAAAATCGCCGGCAGGCCGGCTCCTACAAGGGGGAACATCGGCTTGTATTTGTAGGAGCTTGCCTGCAAGCGAATCGCCCCGTGCAACGCTCATCACCGCAGGCGAACAATCGCCAGCAGGCTGGCTCCTACAGGGGAAAGGTATCTTGTCTTTGTAGGAAACAAGCATGCCAGCGAATCGTGCCGCACCACAAGCATCAACGCAGGCCAACATTCGCCGGCAGGCCGGCTCCTACAGGGGAAAGCCGTCTTGTCTTTGTAGGAAACAAGCCTTCAAACGAACCGTACCACAAGCATCACCGCAGGCGAACATTCGCCGGCAGGCCGGCTCCTACAGGGGAAGGAAAGGTTGTCTTGTCTTTGTAGGAAACAAGCCTGCAAGCGAATCGTGGTGGACCTTAGGCATCACCGCAGGCAAACAATCGCCAGCAGGCTGGCTCCTACAAAGAGAAGTCAGCTTTTCAGCGGCTGACTGTCAGCGCGGGCAAGGCTTGCACGATGTCGGCCTTCAAATCGGCCACGGCTTCCAGGCCCAGGCAAAAGCGCACCAAACCGCCCTGGTGGGGCCAGCCGAGTTGGCGCAGTTTGGGCATGTCGTAAGGGGCGCACAGGCTCACAGGACCGGCCCAGCTGTAACCGAGCTTGAACAGACGGAGCGCGTCGCAAAACGCGTCGATGCGGGCGGGCTCGAACTCGGGCTTGAACACCGCGCTGAAGATGCAGGCGGCGGCGCTGCAGTCGCGCTTCCAGGCCTCATGGCCGGGGGAGCCGGGCAAGGCCGGGTGCAGCACGCGTTCGACCTGGGGCAAGGTTTGCATCCAGCTGGCCAGCTCGCGGGTGGTGGCGTCTTGGGCGGCGTAGCGCAAGACGATGGAAGGCAGGCCTCGCAGCACCAGTTCCACATCATTGGCGCCCACGCCAAAGCCCAGGCGCATGTGGCAGAAATGAATGCGCTGGTGCAAGGCCGCATCTCGCGTGATGACCGAGCCCATGAGCACGTCGGCGCCGCCTGAGGGGTATTTGGTGAGGGCATGCACCGAGATGTCTGCGCCCAGGTCAAAGGCGTTGAAGGCAATGCCGGCGCCCCAGGTGTTGTCCAGCGCGCTGACGATGCCTTGCGGGTGGGCCTGCGGGTGGGCGCGCACGACCTCAACGAGTGCGGGCAGGTCAGGGAACTCCAGGGTGATGGAGCCTGGCGCCTCCATCCAAACCAGGCGGCTGCGGGGGCTGAGCCGGCGCGCCAGGTCTTGCGGGTCCATGGCGTTGTAGTACACGCCAGTGATGCCCCAGGCCTTGAGCTCGGCCTCGGCAAAGGCCTTGTTGGGACCGTAGGCGTTGTCGGGAATGAGCACCTCGTCGCCGGCGGCCAAAAAAGCCATAGAAACCAGTGTGATGGCGGCCAAGCCGCTGGGCACCAAGATGCAATGGCGACCGCCCTCTAAAGTGGCCAGCCGCTCCTCCAGCACGAAGGTGGTGGGCGTGCCGTGCAGGCCGTAGGTGTAGCCGGTTTTATGCGTCCAGTCGCGGTTGCGCAAAGCAGCCACGGTGGGGAAAAAAATGGTCGAGGCCTTGTGCACGCCGGGTGCAACAGACTCGAAGCCGGCGGGCGGCTTGTAGGGGTGGTGAATCAGGGAAGTGGAGAGGTCAGCCATGGCTGCATCTTACTGAGACTCGCGCACGGGGCAAAGCGCGCTTTCCACCAGAAGCCTTAGATCTTCCACTTCTCCAGCAATTTGTCTGGACCCATCGCGTCATAGCTCTCAAAGGGCTGGTGAATCCAGGGGTTGGATGGCAAATAGTCGACCTGGTAGTCTGGCTTGAAGGACGACACTCCCTTGGTCCAGATGACGGCAGTGCGCAGCTCAGTGATGGGCAGGTAGTTGTTGCGCAGCTGGGAGAGCACGGCACTGAGTGTGAGGCCAGAATCGGCCAAATCGTCCACCAGCAGCACGCGGCCTGCAATTTCGCCCTTGGGCGTGGTGATGTAGCGCGCAATGTCCAGGTTGCCCTGCACCGTGCCCGCCTCGGCCCGGTAGGAACTGGTGGACATGATGGCCAAGGGCTTGTCAAAAATGCGAGAGAGGATGTCTCCCGGCCGCATGCCGCCCCGTGCCAAGCACAAGATGGTGTCGAACTGCCAGCCCGACTGGTGAATGCGGATGGCGAGCTTTTCAATGAGGTTGTGGTACTCGTCGTAGCTCACGTAAAGGTGTTTGCCGTCTTCGGTCAACATGGGGGATGGTGTCCTGTGAAAAACCAAAAAACTAAAAATTCAAGCGGCGTAGGGGTTGCGCAGCAAGATGGTGTGGTCGCGGTCTGGGCTGGTAGAAATCATGGCGATGGGCACGCCAGTGACGTCTTCAATGCGTTGGAGGTAGGCCTGGGCCGCGGCGGGCAGCTTGGCGTGGTCGGTCACGCCGACGGTGGTGTCGCTCCAGCCGGACAGGGTTTCATAGACCGGCTCGCAGCGCGAAATGTCGTCGGCGCCCATGGGCAAGATGTCAATCAGTTCGCCATCGAGCCGGTAGCCCACGCACAGCTTGAGCTCGCTCAAGCCGTCGAGCACATCGAGCTTGGTGATGCACAGGCCAGACAAGCCATTGACCTGGGCCGAGCGCTTGAGGAGGGCCGCATCAAACCAGCCGCAGCGGCGCGAGCGGCCGGTGGTGACGCCTTTTTCAGCGCCCACGGTGCTCATGTGGTGGCCGGGTGTGCCTGGCATTTCCCAGTCGAGCTCGGTGGGGAAAGGACCACCGCCCACACGGGTGCAATAGGCCTTGGTGATGCCCAAGATGTAATGCAGCATGCCCGGCCCCACGCCTGAGCCTGCGGCGGCATTGCCGGCCACGCAGTTGCTGGAGGTGACAAAGGGGTAGGTGCCGTGGTCGATGTCCAGCAAGGTGCCTTGGGCGCCCTCAAACAAGAGATTGGCGCCGGCACGGTTGGCGTCGTTGAGTTCGCGCGAGACGTCGGCCATCATGGGCTTGAGCAGTTCGGCGTGGCGCATGGCCTCGGTGTAGACGCTGTCAAAGTCAATGGCCGGGGCGTTCAAAAAGCCGGTCAGCACAAAGTTGTGGAGCTCCAGCAACTCGCGCAGCTTGGTGGCAAAACGCTGGGGGTATTTGAGGTCTTGCACGCGCAGGGCTCGGCGGGCGATTTTGTCTTCGTAGGCCGGGCCAATGCCGCGGCCGGTGGTGCCAATTTTGGCCGTGCCCGCTTTTTCTTTGGCCGCTTCCCGAGCGATGTCCAGGGCCGCATGAAAAGGCAAGATCAGTGGGCAGGCCTCGCTGATGCGCAGGCGCGAACGGACCTCCACACCGGCTTTTTCCAAGCCTTCAATTTCCTCAAACAGCTTGGCGGCCGACAAGACCACGCCGTTGCCAATGTAGCACTTGACGCCAGGGCGCATGATGCCGCTGGGGATGAGGTGCAGCGCGGTTTTCACGCCGTTGATGACCAAGGTGTGGCCGGCGTTGTGGCCGCCTTGAAAGCGCACCACGCCTTGCGACTGCTCGGTGAGCCAGTCCACCAGCTTGCCTTTGCCTTCGTCGCCCCACTGGGTGCCCACGACCACGACATTGCGTCCGGCCGCTGCGGCTTGTGTATTCGTCATTAGGGTGCTTGGTAAAAATGTGAAGGTGGAGCGCGGCCTCAGGCCGTCGCTTGGCCCAAGGCCTGCACGACCCACTGGCCGGCCGCACAGGCCAGTTCGCGGTCGCAATCGAATTCATTGACCTCGTGCTCGTGCCCAGGCAACACGCAAGCCACGGTGTGACCCTCTAAGCGCAAGCGTGCAATGGCCTGGCGCAGCTGCACGTCTTCACCCCAGGGTGCGCGTATGGCTGGCCGCAAAGGCCTTGCCGGCAGCACGGCAACCAGTTCTTTCAGGTCCAAGCTAAAGCCGGCCGCCGGGCGCTTGCGGCCAAACACGGCGCCCACCTCGTCATAGCGGCCGCCGCGGGCAAGCTCTTCGCCCGCGCCATAAATGGCAAACCGGGTGCCGCTGTAGTAGGCGTAGCCGCGCAGGTCGGCCAAGTCAAAGCTGACGGCCACATCGGTTTGCGTGGCTTGGAGGTGCTGGGCCAGCCACGCCATGTCGTCCAGGGCGGGGAGTGCGCCGGGCACGCCAGCCAAGGCGCGCTTGGCCTCGGCCAGCACGTGATGGTCGCCGTAAAGCTGCAAAAGGTGCTGCAAGCCTTGCGCAGCTTGGACACCCAGGCCCTCAATGCGGGCCAAGTCAGCCAATTCCACCCCATCCTTGACCGCCAAGGCCGCGTGAATGCGGCTCAAAGTGCCTGGGCTCAGGCGGGAACCCTCCAGCAGGGCCGAAACAATGCGCACATCGGCCATGTCCACCTGCAGAGCCTGCAGGCCAGCCGCCCGCAGGCCTGCGATGGCCAGCAGCTGCGCCTCAAGATCGGCCTCCAAGCCAGCGTGGCCATAAATTTCAGCGCCGAACTGCAGCGGCTCGCGGGTGGCGTGGGGCCGATCAGCCCGGGTGTGCAGCACCGGGCCGCAATAGCACAAGCGGGTGACGCTTTGGCGGTTGAGCAGGTGGGCGTCAATGCGGGCGACTTGGGGCGTGGTGTCAGCCCGCAGCCCCAAGGTGCGGCCCGAGAGTTGGTCAACCAGCTTGAAGGTTTGCAAATCCAGCGCCTCGCCGGTGCCCGTGAGCAGCGACTCCAGGTGCTCGAGCAGCGGCGGCATGACCAACTCGTAGCCGTAGCTGCGGGCGGTGTCCAAAAACAGGCGGCGCAGCTCTTCGATGTGCCTGGCCTCTGACGGCAGTACATCGGCAATTTGATCCGGCAATTGCCATGATGACGACCAAGCGGGCATTCGGTTCCAGATGAACTATTAAAAAAGCAATTTTACAGGGCCAGACAAGCCCGACCAGCTCAGGTCAGCAGCCACAGGGCCAGCAAGCCCAAAGCCACGCTGCACAGGCCAAAAAACCGCAGCTGGCCGTCACTGAGTTGAAGAATCTGCGCAAAGGTGCTGCGCCAACGGGCGGGCGAGACAAAAGGCAAAAGGCCCTCGATCACCAGAACGAGGGCCAGGGCCTGCCAAAGCGAGCTGCTGTCCAAGGAGAGTAGCGATGTAGCTTCAGCGGCGGGCCGGGGCTGCCGCGGGGGCTGCCTGACCGCTGGGTCCGCGCATGGCTTTAAAGAACTCGGAAGAAGGATCGATCACCATCACGTCAGACTTTTTGTTGAAGCTCGTTTTGTAAGCTTCTAGGCTGCGGTAGAACTGAGCGAACTGCGGGTCGCGGCCAAAGGCCTCGTTGTAGACCCGGGCCGCTTCTGCATCGCCCTCGCCCTTGATTTTTTGGGCATCGCGGTAGGCGTTGGCCACCGTGATCTCGCGCTGACGGTCGGCATCGGCGCGGATTTTTTCACCTTCAGCGGCGCCGGTGGATCGCAGTTCGTTGGCCACGCGCTTGCGTTCGGCCTCCATGCGGCGGTAGACCGACTCGGTGATGGCTTCGACATAGTCCACGCGGGTGATCCGCACGTCCACAATGTCCATGCCCCAAGGCTTGGCGCCTGTGACGGCTTGCTGCACTTCTTTTTTCACGTCGGCCATGAGCTGCTCGCGTTTGAGCGAAAGCAAGTCTTTGACCGTGCGCTTGTTGATTTCTTCTTGGAAGGCATTGCGCACCACCCGGTTGAGCTGCAAAGCGCCTGCGCGCTCGTCCAAGCCCACGTTGCGGATGTACTCGGTGGGGCCTGAGACGCGCCAGCGCACGTACCAGTCGATCACCACCCGCTGCTTTTCGGCCGTGAGCATGGGCTCGGGGTCGGTGCTGTCCAGGGTCAGCAGGCGTTTGTCAATGTAGGAGACATTTTGAAAAGGCGGCGGCAGCTTGAAGTTCAAGCCGGGCTCGGTGATCACTTCTTTGATCTGACCGAGCGCATAGACCACACCAAATTGGCGCTGGTCCACCACAAAAAGCGTAGAACTGAGCAGCACCAGCAGCACCAGCACCGAGGAGGCAATAAATCCGATTCTGTTCACGGCTGTTCCTTAACGTGAGTCGCGGTCACGCGTGCGCGAGGCGTCACGGTTACGGGGGTCGGCGGCAGACGGCGCGGGCGCTGATGATGAAGGCAGCGGCGGCGGCGCCACCATGCCGTTGCCAGCCGCAGGCGCATTGGCAGTTGCTGTGTTTTGCATGATTTTGTCCAGCGGCAGGTAGAGCATGTTGGAGCCCTGGCGGGACTCGACCATGACCTTGGTGACGTTGGTGAAGACCTGCTCCATGGTGTCTACGTACATGCGGTCGCGCGTGACCTGCGGGGCTTTTTGGTACTCGGTCAGCACCGAGCGAAAGCGCTGCGCATCACCTTGGGCTTGCGCCACGATGCGGGCTTTGTAGGCATCAGCCTCTTCCTTGAGCCGCGAGGCCGAACCCACGGCGCGGGGAATCACGTCGTTGGCGTAGGCCTCGGCTTCGTTTTTGGCGCGTTCGCGCTCTTGGCCGGCCTTGAGCACATCGTCAAAGGCCGCTTGCACCTGCTCGGGCGGGCGCACACCGCTTTGCTGCAGGTTGATGCCCACCACCTCAATGCCCACTTTGTAGCGGTCCAAGATGGTTTGCATCAGCGCTCTGACGCGAGGCGCGATCTGGTCGCGCTCTTCGGCCAAGGCCGTGTCCATGCGCATTTTGGCCACCACCTCGCGTACGGCAGTTTCTGCCGCCTGCACCACGGTGGCGGTCGGGTCCTTGCTTTCAAACAAAAAGGCACGCGCATCGCTCAGCCGGTACTGGACGGCAAACTTGATTTCAACAATGTTTTCATCTTCAGTGAGCATGGCCGACTCGCGCAAGCCGGTGGCGCGTATCACCACGTCGCGGCCCACGTCCACCGAGCGGATTTGCGTGACCACCACAATTTCATGGCGCTGAATGGGGTAAGGCAAGCGCCAGTTGAAACCCGCACCCACCGTGCTTTGGTAGCGGCCAAACTGGGTGATGACGCCCTGCTGACCCTCTTGCACAATGAAAAAGCCTGTGCCCAGCCAAATCAAGGCGGCCACCGCGGCAATGAGGCCTGCGCCTATGCCTGCGCTTTTCATGTCGGGCGGCTTAAAGCCACCACCACCGCCAGAGCGAGGAGGCTGCTGGCGGTTGCCGCCACCTTTGTTGCCAAACAAGCCGCTGAGCTTGCGGTTGAAGTCGCGCCAAAGCTCATCCAGATCAGGCGGGCCTTGACTGCCCTGGCCCCGCGAAGGCGGTGGCGGGCGCACAGGCGGCGCAGGCGTGGGGGCGGGCGCAGCGGCGGGCCGGTCATCACGGCCAGACTCGGGCTTGTCGTCTGCGGACTTGGGCTCGTCGCTGCGGCCCCAACGGGAGTCATTGAGGTTGAACATGCCTTTGACCCACCGTTGAAGGCGGGCTGGGAAAGCAGTGATCGACTGCAGTACAGGGGTGAAGTTCATGGATTGAAAAATCATATTTTTGTATTGACCCCATTGTGCCCAATCAAAAGTCTGCTCCATCTGCGGCAGGGCTTTGCCCTTGCAGCTCGCCGGTCTGCGCCTGCAGCGCAGCAGCTTGCGCGTGGCGGCTGAGCAAGGCGCGCAAAGCTGGCAAACCCTCGCCAGTGCGGGCGCTCAAAAATACCCGCTCAAAGCGGCGCGGGCTGCCTTGGGCCTCATCCATCAGCTCGCAAGTGTCTTGCAAGGCGTGCGGCAGGCGGGACTCGGGCATGGCGTCGAGTTTATTGAAGACCAGCACCTGCGGCACCTGGTCTGAGCCAATGTCTGCCAGCACTTTTTGCACCTCGGCCATTTGCTCGGCGTGCTCAGGGCTGGCTGCGTCCACCACATGCAAGAGCAAATCGGCGTCGGCGGCCTCTTGCAAAGTGGCCTCGAACGCGTCAATCAAACCGTGGGGCAGATCGCGAATAAAACCCACAGTGTCTGACAAAGACACCGAGCGCCCTGCCTGTCCCTGCTCGTCTGCCCCCAAATACAGCTGGCGCGTGGTGGTGTCCAAGGTGGCAAACAGCTGGTCGGCAGCGTAGGCGCGGGCTTTGACCAGCGCATTGAACAAGGTGCTCTTGCCCGCGTTGGTGTAGCCCACCAAGGAAATGGTGAAGGTGTCGCGGCGCTCGCGCTGGCGGCGTTGGGTTTGCCGCTGGCGCTTGACCTTGACCAGCCGCTCTTTGGTGCGCTTGATGGACTCGCTGATCATGCGCTTGTCGAGCTCAATTTGCTTTTCACCCGGGCCGCCCCGCACGCCTGCCCCGCCGGTTTGGCGCTCCAAGTGCGACCAGCGGCGCACCAAGCGCGTAGACAGGTACTGCAGACGCGCCAGTTCCACCTGCAATTTGCCCTCGTGGCTGCGCGCGCGCTGGGCAAAAATCTCCAAGATGAGCAAGGTGCGGTCGTTGACCGGCATCTCCAAGCTGCGCTCCAAGTTGCGCTGCTGTGCCGGGCTCAAGGACTGGTCGAACAACACCTCTGAGGCACCGGTCTCCAAGGCCATGGCCTTGATTTCGTCGGCCTTGCCGCTGCCCACAAACAGGGCTGCGTCGGGGGCGCGGCGCTTGCAAGTCAGACGAGCCACGGGAGACAGCCCGGCGGTTTGAGCCAGCAGGCCCAGCTCCTCCAGGCCAGCATCAAAGTGGGCAGAGCCGAAGTCCACACCCACCAGCAAGACGGTGGGCAAGGCAACTCGGGGGGCGGCAGCGGTGCTCAGGTCGCAGCGCTTTCTTCGGCATCGGGTGCGGCAAAGTTCACTGCGCGACCCGGAACGATGGTCGAGATGGCATGTTTGTAGACCATCTGGGTGACCGTGTTGCGCAGCAACACGACGTATTGGTCGAAAGACTCGATTTGCCCCTGCAGCTTGATGCCGTTGACCAGGTAAATGGAGACTGGCACATGCTCTTTGCGCAGGGTATTGAGGAAAGGGTCCTGCAACAGCTGGCCTTTGTTATTGCTCACGATATGCTCCGTGTTCAAAATTGTTTTGGGGAATTGACCTTAACACAGCGCCCAAGATACACCGTGTAAGTTCAGTCTGAATCCTTGTCCGCAAAGGGGTTCTGCGAAGTCTTCATTTGAACGCGCAAGGGCGTGCCCACCAGGTCAAAGGCCTTGCGAAAACGGCCTTCCAGGTAGCGTTTGTAGGTCTCGCTGACATGCTCTAGGGAGTTGCCGTGGACGACGATCACCGGCGGGTTCATGCCGCCTTGGTGGGCATAACGCATTTTGGGGCGCGACATGCCTGAGCGCTGGGGCTGCTGGAACTCCACCGCCTCTTGCAGCAAGCGGGTCAGCACGGGCGTGGGCATTTTGCGGTTGGCCGCCGCATGGGCCTGGGCAATGGAGGCCCACACGGGCCCCAAGCCTTGGCGCCTGGCTGCAGAAATGCGGTGCAGGGAGGCAAATTTCATGAAGGTCAGCCGCGTCTCTATAGAGCGCTCCAGCGTTTGGCGCTGGTAGCTGTCGATGGCGTCCCACTTGTTGATGGCCACCACCACGGCGCGGCCATTCTCCAAAATAAAGCCGGCAATGTGCGCGTCTTGGTCGGTCACGCCCTGGGTGGCGTCAATGAGCAGCAGCACCACGTTGGCGTTTTCAATGGCCTGCAAGGTTTTGACCACCGAAAACTTTTCAATCGCCTCAAAGACCTTGCCTTTGCGCCGCAAGCCAGCCGTGTCAATGAGCTCAAAACGCTGGCCTTCACGTTCAAAGGGCACGGAGATGGCGTCGCGCGTGGTGCCTGGCAAGTCAAAAGCCACCAGGCGCTCCTCGCCCAGCCAGGTGTTGATCAAGGTGGACTTGCCTGCGTTGGGCCGGCCCACCACGGCCAGTTTGATGGTAGAGGCTTCTGCCTCCTCGGCTTGGTCGTCCAACTCAGGCAGGGCCATTCGCGCCAGCGCCACTTCCATCATGTCGCGCATGCCCTGGCCATGTGCGGCCGACACTGGCAGCACCTCGCCAAGCCCGAGCTCAAAGAACTCGGCCAGGTGGGCGGTGTCCTTCATGCCTTCGGCTTTGTTGGCCACCAGCAGCGTGGGTTTGCCCAGTTTGCGCAAGTAGGTGGCAATGTCGTGGTCTTGGGCCGACATGCCTTCGCGCGCGTCGACCACAAAAATCACCACGTCGGCCTCGGCCACGGCCTGGCGGGTTTGCTTGGCCATTTCTTTGTAAATACCAGACTCGGCCGTGGGCTCAAAGCCACCAGTGTCAATGACAATGAATTCTTGCTTGCCCAAGCGGGCGTTGCCGTAATGGCGGTCGCGCGTCAGCCCGGCAAAGTCGGCCACGATGGCGTCGCGCGACTTGGTCAGCCGATTGAACAGGGTGGACTTGCCCACGTTGGGGCGGCCCACCAGGGCGATCACGGGTTTCATTCAAACTCTCTGGCGCCTGGGCGCGGGGGGATCAGGGGAGCGAAAAGCCAAACACACCGCCTGCAGCGGTGACCACTACCAAGGTGTTGCCAGCCATCAGCGGGGTGGCGACCACGGCCGAGCCGTCGGTCGACAGGCGGCCCTGCAAGCTGCCGTCCTCGCGGGACAAGAAATGCACAAAACCCTGGAAGTCGCCCACCGCCACCGAGCGGCCCACCACCAAAGGTGCGGTCAGCTCGCGAAAACGCAGCCGATCGCTGGACCAGCCGCGCTCGCCATCGCTGCGGCGCCAGGTTTGCACGTTGCTGTTGGACTCGGTTCCAAAGACTTGGCGCTCGTCGGCCGCCAAGCCCACCAAACCGTCAGACTGGCGCGTCCAAGTGGTGCTGCCCGCCTCGGTGTTGACGCAGCCCACGGCCGCCTGGAAGGCACGCGCGCACACCACATTGCCTTGGCGGGCAGCGGGGCCGACCAAGTCCACCAAGCGCTCGACCTCGTTGATGCCGCGGGGGGTGGCGATGGCGGCGTCCCAACGCACGCTGCCATTAAGAGGGTTGAGCCCCAACAGACGGCCGGACAGACCGGCGACCAAGGTGTCACCCACGGGCAATATCACGCCGGCTTGGCGCAGCACCAGCGGGTCGTTGCCCGGGCGTTGCTGGGTCCACAAGCGCGCGCCGGTGCGGCCGTCGTAGGCGCTGACGGCGCGGTCGGCGCTGAGCACAAACACCCGGGCGCCAGCCACCAGCGGTGCGGTGTAGGCCTGGGTGGTCAAACGCTGGCGCCAGAGCACGCGGCCTTCTTGCAAGGCCACCAATTCATTGGCCTGGGTCACCACGGCGCTGAGTTGCCCGTCGCTGCCCACCCCGGCGGCCAAGGGGCTACCTACCGTTTGGCGCCACAGCTCGCGGCCGCTGGCCGCATCAAGCTGCAGCACCGTGCCGTCGCCGGCAGCCAGGGTCAGCTTGTCGCCATGCACCTGAACTTGCAGGGCAAAAGAAATGGCGGGCAACTTGGCCGACCACAGCGGCTTGGCCACGACCACGGGCGTGAGGGCCACCAAATCGGCCGGTTTGGGCTTGGCCGGGCCGCTGGCGCAGGCGGCAAGCAAGCTGACTGCCGCCAGCAAAGCCCACAGGGGCGCGGCGCGGCGCGTCATTTTTTATCCTCACTGGGCACTTGGCCGCCCAAGGCGTTGAGCTTGACCTCGACCAGCATGCGGTACTCGGTCTGAGGGTCCAGGCTCGCGTGGGCTTTGAGGTACTCGGCCTTGGCCTCGGCCGGTTTGCCCTGGGCCAGGTAAATGTCGCCGCGGCGGTCAGCCACCAAGGCCTCAAACTCGGGGCTGAACTTGGCGCTAAGTTGCTGCAGGGCCTGGTCGTAGGCTTTGGCATCGAGCATGAGCCCGGCCGCGCGCAGGCGGGCCACGGCGCGCAAGCCCTCGTCGGGCGACTTTTCAGCCACCCAGACCAGTGCGGCCTGGGCCTTGTCGGCCTGCTTTTCGTCTTGGTAGGTTTTCGCCGCCAACAAGGCAGACTGCTGAGCGAAGGTGGTGGCGCTGTAGCGCTCGCGAATGTCGGCCAGTGCCCGGTCGAGCTTGGGCAAGTCCTTGGCTTGGGCGGCGCGCTCAACCTCGTCAAACATCACGGCGGCTTCCGAGGCTTGCTTGCGCTGCCAGTAGTTCCAGCCGTTCCAGGCGGCAAACGCTGCCAGCACTGCAATCAAGAGCCAAGTGATGGCGTTGCCCCAGCGGCGCCAAAAATGCTTGAGCTGGTCCAGTTGTTCCTGCTCTTCAAGGTTCAGTTGGGTGGCCATGGTGTCAAAGCGGACCTCAAAGGGTCGCGGTAAAAAAGGATGGGCAAACGGGGTCAACCCGCTTTGCGCGAAAGGTCGATTGTAGGCGGCGGTGCTGGCCGCGCCTGGCACGGCCTGCGGGTCACAAGGCCGTCGCCAGCCCAAGTGGTCCGTCAGCGGCAGCTGATGCAGGCGGGGTGTTACATCTGCCGCAAACCGGGGCCCCAAGCCCCGGCATCGGCCAAAGGCTGGAGCACCTGGGCCGCCGCCTCGGCGCCGGCACGCAGCGGCTTGACCGCCACGCTGGCCTGGGCCAGTTCGGCCTCGCCAAAGATGAGCGCATAGCGCGCGCCGCTGGCGTCGGCCCGCTTGAACTGCGACTTCATGCTACCCATGCCTTCGGCCGCGCCCGCAGGCGCATGCATTTGCACGCTCACGCCCGCCGCACGCAGCGCTTGCAGGCACTGCAGCACCTGGGGCAGTGCAGCGGCGTCGGGCACCACGGCAAAGGCGTCGGGGGCGGGCAACTCGGGCTGAGTGCCCTGCTCTTTGAGCAAATCGAGCACGCGCTCCACGCCCAGGGCCCAGCCCACGGCGGGGGCGGGTTTGCCGCCCATTTGAGCGATGAGGTAGTCGTAGCGTCCCCCGGCGCAAATGGTGCCTTGGGCACCCAGCCGGTCGGTGACAAACTCAAACACGCTCAGGTTGTAGTAGTCGAGGCCGCGCACCAGGCGGGGGTTGAAGGTCCAGGGCACGCCGTTGGCGTCAAGCATGGCTTTCAGGCTGTCAAAGTGCGCCAGCGAGCTCGCACCCAAAAAGTCAATCAGGCGGGGCGCACCATTGACCAGTGCCTGCATGGCCGGGTTTTTGGTGTCCAAAATGCGCAAGGGGTTGCTGTGCAAGCGGCGCTTGGCCTCTTCATCCAGTTCAGCTTCATGCTGCTCCAAGTAGGCAATGAGCTCGGCCCGGTGCAAGGCCCGCTCATCGGGCTGGCCCAGGCTGTTGATCTCCAAGCGCCAGTCACTCAGGCCCAACTCGCGCCACAGGGCGACAGCGAGCAAAATCAGCTCGGCATCGAGCTCGGGGCCGGCATAACCCAGGGCCTCGGCGCCAATTTGATGAAACTGACGGTAGCGACCCCGCTGAGGCCGCTCGCGCCTGAACATGGGGCCCATGTAATACAGGCGCTTGCCGCCGTCGTAAAGCAGGTTGTGCTCGGTGACGGCGCGCACCACGCTGGCGGTGTTTTCAGGCCGCATGGTCAGGTGCTCGGCGTCGCCGTGCTTGTCGGCGCGGTCTTCAAAGGAGTACATCTCCTTTTCCACAATGTCGGTGACCTCGCCAATGCTGCGCACAAACAAGCGGGTGTGCTCCAAGATGGGGGTGCGGATGTTGCGGTAGGCGTAGCGCGCCATCAGCGAGCGCACTTGGCCTTCCAGCCATTCCCAGCGCGCCGACTCGGGCGGCAAAATGTCGTTCATGCCTTTGACGGCGCTCAGTTTGTCAGCCATGGGGGGTGCAAGCGAGCTCTTCAAAGCCCGTGAAAAAAGTATAAAAAACGCTCAAGCGGGCTGCTTGGCCCCAAAGCGCTGCTGGATGTAGTTTTCCACCAGCACCTGGAATTCGCGGGCAATGCCTTCGCCGCGCAGGGTCAGGCGCTTTTCGCCGTCAATGAACACGGGCGCGGCCGGCGCCTCGCCCGTGCCCGGCAAGCTGATGCCAATGTCGGCGTGCTTGCTCTCTCCCGGTCCATTCACGATGCAGCCCATCACTGCCACCTTGAGCTGTTCCACACCGGGGTACTGGTGGCGCCACACGGGCATTTGCAGGCGCAAAAAATCGTCGATCTGCTTGGCCAGTTCCTGAAAGGTGGCGCTGGTGGTGCGGCCGCAGCCGGGGCAGGCGGTGACGCTGGGCACAAAAATGCGCAAGCCCAAAGCCTGCAAAATTTCAGACGCAATCACCACCTCTTGGGTGCGTGACTCGCCGGGCTGCGGGGTGAGCGAGACGCGGATGGTGTCGCCAATGCCTTCTTGCAGCAAGATGGCCAGCGCCACGCTGGAGGCCACCGTGCCCTTGGTGCCCATGCCCGCTTCGGTCAGGCCCAGGTGCAGCGGGTGGTCTGTGCGCTTGGCCAGTTCTCGGTAGACGGCCACCAGGTCCTGCACGCCAGAGACCTTGCAGGACAAAATAATCTGCTCGTGCGCCATCCCCAAGCTTTTGGCGCGCTCGGCCGACTGCAGGGCCGAGCTGATGAGGGCCTCGTACATCACCTGCTTGGCCTGCCAAGGCTGGGCGCGGCAGCTATTGTCGTCCATCATCTGGGCCAGCAGCTCTTGGTCCAGGCTGCCCCAGTTGACGCCAATGCGCACGGGTTTGTTCCAGCGCACGGCGGCTTCAATCATCTGGCTGAACTGCCTGTCGTGCTTATCGCCCTTGCCCACATTGCCCGGGTTGATGCGGTATTTGGACAGCGCCTCGGCGCAAGCCGGGTACTCGGTGAGCAGGGTGTGGCCGTTGTAGTGAAAGTCGCCCACCAAAGGAGTGTCAATGCCCATGCGGTCTAGCTGCTCGCGCACATGCGGCACGGCCTGGGCGGCCTCGGGGGTGTTGACGGTGATGCGCACCACCTCGGAGCCCGCTAGCGCGAGTTCTTTGACCTGGATGGCCGTGCCAATGACGTCCACCGTGTCGGTGTTGGTCATGGACTGCACGCGCACGGGCGCGTCACCGCCCACAGTGACCACGCGGGAGCCCCACACAATGCGGGCCTGGGCGGAGCGGCGTGGCCTGGGTTGGGCCGATTCAATAGCGCAGTCTGTGGCGCAGGGGTGGGTCATCACATCACCTTTTGGAGGGCAAGGCAGGCACGGGCGCAGAAGGCATGGCGGCAGCACCGGGCGCGGGGACAGGGGACGCAGCGGCTGAAGGCACAGCTTCGGTGACTGTGGAGGGGGGCGCAGGCGCCACGCCTGAGGCGGGCAGATTGGCCACAGCCGAGCCAGGTGCTGCCATGTCACTGCTGTACCAGGCCATCAAGTCAGGCCACAGGTACACGGTCAAGGCGGCAAAGACCAGCACCACGCCAGCCAGCACAGCCGGCGGCGACACGGGGCGGCGTCCAGCTGCGGCCTCTTCGGAGGAGCGAAAAGGCTCATTGATGCGCCCTTCCACCGACAGCGGCTGGGCCTGGGTCCGGGGCAACAAAGGCAAGATAGGGGCGGGATCGATCTTGAGGCTTCGGCACACACTGGAGGCCAAAGCCCTCACGAACACGGCGTCGGTCAACAAATCGTAGCGGTCGGCCTCCAAGGCCTCCAGGCGGCGCACAGGCACCTTGAGAGCCACCGCCAAGGAGGTGATTTGCACGCCCGCAGATTCTCGGGCACGGCGGATCAGGGCGCCAGCGCTGGCGCCCGCAAGCGCTGCAGCGCCATGGCCAGGGGTGGGGCCCTGATCGGTAACTTCACTCATCAAACAACCCTTTATCGAGGGCCAGCGCCTGGGGCGACCGGCCAAATTCTTGCCTCAGCTGTTCGACCGATTGGCGGAACAAGGCTTGATTATCAAGCTTGCGGGCAACCTTCGCGGCCAGCCACAAGCTCTGAGCGCTGGCAGGCAAGCGCGCATGGGCTTGCGCCATCACCTGGCTGGCTTCTTGCCACTGGCTGAGCGCGCCATGCACCTGGGCCAGCAAGACCGCCACGGGCAGGTTGGCCGGCTCCAAACGCCAGGCCTGCACCAAGCTCGCCTGGGCCTGCGGCAAGCGCGCTGCCCGCTGCTGGCAGACCCCAAAAGCGGTCCAGCTGCGGGCTGCATGCGCGTAGCCAGGCTGGGCCAGCGCGAGCTGGAACAAGGCGGCCATGTCCTCGTACTGCACTTGCGTTTGAGGCTGGGGCTGCTGACACAGCGTCCAGGCCAGGTTGTGCGCCACATCGGCGTCTTGGGGGGCCAGAGCCAGCGCGCGCTGCAAGCTGCGCTCGGCCTGCGGCCACTGGCCCAGCCGCAGGTGCACCAGGCCGCGCAAGTTCAAAGCGGGGACCAGATCGGGCTGGCTGGCCAGTGCCTGCCTGAGCTCGTCCAGAGCCACCTCATCTTGGCCCTGCTGGAAATAAGCCGTGGCCAGCGCCAGCCGCAGGCCTGCACGGCGCTGGGCCGCTGGGGCAGCGGAAGGCTCGGCTTTGGCCCTGTCCTGCCCCTCGCTGGCCTCATCCACTGATCGCGTGGCAGGCGCTGAGCAAGCGCTGAGGCTGAGCAATGCCGCCAGCGCAGCCCATACAGTCCAAGGCCGAACAGCGAAGAGAAACCGCTTTGGCGCCATGGCGCAGCTTCAGGGGCGACCAGCGGACACGGTGACCACCGGAATCTGGGCCAGCATGCCCAGCCGCTGGCTGGCCATGCGCTGCTGAACGTCGGTGCGGTCCTGCACATCACCCGCGAGTTGGCCGCAGGCCGCGGCGATGTCGTCACCCCGGGTTTTGCGCAGCGTGGTGACCAGGCCCGCGTCCATGAGCAAGCTTGCAAACAACTTCACCTGGGCGTCGGGCGAGCGCTTGAGGCCAGAAGCTTCAAACGGGTTGAAGGGAATCAGGTTGAACTTGGCTTGCAAACCTTGGGCACCGTGGGTTTTCATGAGCGCAATCAACTCGCGTGCGTGCTCGGGCTGGTCGTTCACGCCGTCGAGCATGCAGTATTCAAAGGTAATGAAGTCGCGCGGCGCAAACGCTTGGTAGCGGGTGCACGCCTGCAGCAGCTCGGCGATGGGGTATTTGCGGTTGAGCGGCACCAGGTGGTCGCGCAAGGTGTTGTTGGGCGCGTGCAAAGACACGGCCAGAGCCACCGGGCAGTCTTGGCTGAGACGGTCCACCATGGGCACCACGCCCGAGGTAGACACCGTGACCCGCCGGCGCGACAGGCCGTAGGCGTGGTCGTCGAGCATGACTTTGAGGGCCGGCACCAGTTGGGCGTAGTTTTGCAAGGGCTCGCCCATGCCCATCATGACCACGTTGGTGATGACACGCTCTTGGCAGCCAAGGGTCTGTCGCAGCGTGTGCTCGGCAAACCAGAGCTGGGCCAAGATTTCGCCGGTGTTCAGGTTGCGGCTAAAGCCCTGGTGACCGGTGGCGCAAAAGCGGCAACCCACGGCGCAACCGGCTTGTGAGGACACGCACAGCGTGCCTCGGTCGGTCTCGGGGATAAAAACGCTCTCAATGAGGTTGCCGCCGCCCACGTCAAACAGCCATTTCACCGTGCCATCGGCCGAGCGCTGGGTGCTCACCAAGGGCAAGGCCTGCACGTGGGCGCAGCCGGCCAATTTATCGCGCAAGGACTTGGCCAGGTCTGTCATTTGCGCAAAGTCGGTGGCGCCGCGCTGATGAATCCAGCGGTAGAGCTGGGTAGCGCGAAAACGCTTTTCGCCCAACTGCTCGCAAAAGGCGACCAGCGCGTCGAGGTCAAGGCCAAGAAGATTGGTGCTCATGGGAGGGTTGGGGGGTCGTGTCACGCCGCTAAAAGAGATCAGCGTAGCGCCTGTGTCGGGAAACGCAAGGGGAATGTAGGCGCCAGGTCTGGGTTTGACAATGAAGAGACCGCCCCTTGAAAAAAGAGCGGGACCCAAAGGCCCCGCATCTTGCTCTGATTATTGCCTGTTTGACTCTGCAGAGCCCAAGCAGGCTGCCAGGGCAAATTAACGCGAGTAAATGTTCATGCCGGGGAAAAAGAAAGCGATTTCCTGGGCAGCGGTGTCGGGGGCGTCAGAGCCGTGCACGGCGTTGGCGTCGATGCTGTCGGCAAAGTCGGCGCGGATGGTGCCTGCGTCGGCTTTCTTGGGGTCGGTGGCGCCCATCAGGTCGCGGTTTTTGCCAATCGCGCCTTCGCCTTCGAGGGCTTGGATCATCACGGGGCCGGAGATCATGAAGTCCACCAGGTCTTTGAAGAAGGGGCGGGCCTTGTGCACAGCGTAAAAGGCTTCGGCCTCGCCGCGCGAGAGGTGGGCCATGCGGGCAGCCACGACTTTCAGACCAGCGGCCTCAAAGCGGGCGTAGATCTGACCGATCACGTTCTTGGCAACTGCGTCTGGCTTGATGATGGAAAGGGTGCGTTCGATGGCCATGGTGAAGTCCTGGTGTTTTTTAAGATTTGTTCGACTGAACAAAACCAATTATTTTAGGGCTTGTTTGGATGGCCCTGCCATTGTTGAGCCCACAGCAAGGGCGCTACCAGGTGAGCCGCGCCTGCAGTCACCCCACTGAATCAACCGCGGCCACGCCCACCGCGCCCCCCTCCGCCACCCCCACCACCCCCACCACCCCCAGGAGGGCGTTTGCCGCCTCGGCCTTGGCCAGGGGCCTGGCGCTGGCGGGTGAAGGTGTCGGCGCCTATGTAGCCAAAAGAGGTTTTCATGGGGTCGGGCTGGCCACCGCCACCACCGCCTCCGCCTCCTGTGCCTCCTGCACCGCCGCCTCTTGCGCCTTCATTGCGCGGCCCGCGGGCGGGGCGGTCAGACCGGCCTGGCCCAGCCCCTGGCGACGCAGGCCCCTGCGGCAAGGAGGGGCGCGGGCCCCGACCTTGACGGCGTTTACCACGATTGGCGCCATTGCCCGTGTCTATGCGGCCCGCCACATGCTTGCCCGGTGGGGGCTGCAGCTCGTAAGGGCCGAGTTCCTCTTCGCCATCGGCCTGTGAGTCGGGCACACGACCGGCCTCAGCGTCTGCCGCGGCTTGGGCGGCCTGGGCATGGCGCTGCTGGCGCATTTCTTGGCCTTCGGCGTGCCGCAGCGCGCGGGTCAGGCCATCAATGTCGCGATCGTCGAGCTCCACGTAGGCACCCCGTTTGAGGCCGCGCGGCAGCATGAAGGCGCCATAACGAATGCGAATGAGCCGGCTGACCGCATGGCCCACAGCCTCGAACATGCGGCGCACCTCGCGGTTGCGACCCTCGGCAATGGTCACGCGGTACCAGCAGTTGGCGCCCTCACCACCGCCTCCGGCCGCTTCTATGCTGCCAAACTGCGCGCGGCCATCGTCGAGCATGACGCCGTCGACCAGCTTTTGTTTTTCTTCGTTGCTCAAGGCACCAAGCACGCGCACGGCGTACTCGCGCTCCAGGCCAAAGCGCGGGTGCATCAACTGGTTGGCAAGCTCACCCGAGCTGGTGAACAGCAGCAGGCCTTCGGTGTTCAGGTCCAGGCGGCCGACCGACTGCCACTTGCCCTGAAAGAGCTTGGGCAGCTTGCGAAACACGGTGGGGCGGTTTTGCGGATCGTCGTGGGTGACCACCTCGCCCGCAGGCTTGTGGTAAGCAATCACGCGAGCTGGCGGCGGTGCAATGCGCACGCGCAAGGCCTTGCCGTTGACCTTGACGGCATCGCCAAACTGGATGCGCTGGCCAATGTGGGCCGGCTCGTTGTTGACCGAAATGCGGCCCTCAAGAATGAGCTGCTCCATCTCCAGACGCGATCCCAGACCGGCCTGGGCCAGCACCTTGTGCAGCTTGGGGCTTTCGGGCTGCGGCGCGAGCACGCGCTTGGGCAGGGGCACGCTTTGGTCTTCCTCGTCGGCGTCAAGCTGGCCGGTCACCACGTCTTCAAAGCGGTAAGCCTGGCGCGGCCCTGCCCCTGGCCGGGCTGTTGCCCCTTGCCTGCCGTGCAGTGGGCCGCCCTGCGGGCCTGGTGTCCCCCGCCTGGTGCTGTCTTTTCCGCCCTCTTTGCCGCCCGCTTGGCGGGGCGCACGCTCTCCAGGGGCAGGCGTTTGGCCGCCTTCTTCTTCTTCATTCGTGCGGGCCTCATGGACTGGGCCAGCATCTCGGCCTGCTTCTGGGCCTGCTTCTGGGTCGTCGCGCCGCTGACGGCGCCGTGGCGGTCGGGCTGAGGGCGAGCCCTCGGCGCCTGACTGCGGGCCGCTGGGTGGTTCGCCAGCCTGTGCATTCGCCTGCTTTGCCGGCTCGGCTGCGGCAGCCTCCGGCGCAGGGGGCATGGGCATGGCCCCTGCAGGCAAGGCGACAAGGGGCTCTGCAGCCGAAGAAGGGTCAGTGGAGTGCATGGTGGTCAGGGCGCTGGGCGCGCATCCTCAGGATAGTGGGGCAATACCTGCAGGTCGAGCTCAGGTGCCATGGGGGCGGTGGGCACAGGCGCCAATTCAGTGGTCAGCGCAGCGGACTCAAGGGGCAAAACGGGCTCAGACAGGCCAAACTCGATTTGCTCAATCAGTGAGCTCTCTGGTGAGGCGCCGTCCAGCGTGGGCAACTGGTCCAGCGACTGCAGGCCCAGGTCGTCCAAAAACTGGCGGGTGGTGGCGAACAGTGAGGGGCGGCCCACTGTTTCACGGTGGCCTATGACCTCCACCCAGCCCCGGTCTTCAAGCTGCTTGAGCAACTGGCTGTTGATGGTGACGCCGCGAATGTCTTCCATGTCCCCCCGGGTGACCGGCTGGCGGTAAGCAATGATGGCCAGGGTTTCCAGCGTGGCGCGGGTGTAGCGCGGCGGCTTTTCCGGCTGCAGCTTGTCCAAAAAAGGGCGCATCTCTGGGCGACTTTGAAAACGCCAGCCCGAGGCCACCCGCACCAGTTCCACGCCGCGACCGGCCCAGTCGTCTTGCAACTCGGCGAGCCAACGCTTGAGGGTGTCGGCCGCGATCGCACCGTCGAAAAGCAGCTCAAGTTCCCGCACAGGCAGGGCCTGCGGCGCGCAAATGAGGGCTGTCTCGAGGACGCGCTTGGCATCCGTCGTGTTCATGGGATCAATCTCTTAGCTTCAAGGAAACGGGCCGGCATGCGCCGGATCCAGAAGGCCTTGCGAGAGGGGAGTCGGCAAGGCCGGGGCAGAAAGCGGGTCTGGATGTCAAAAGGATTGGCGAGCGCTCAGTTCAGCATGCTCATCAAATCATGAATTTAATTCTAGCTCAGCGCCGCCGTTCAGCCCGAGGCTGCTCAGGGCCAGGCGCAGCTCTGGTGGCAGCGGCGCCCGCCAAGACAGCGCCTGCCCGGTGACCGGGTGCGTCAAGCTCAAGCGCCAGGCATGCAGGGCTTGGCGCTCCAGGCCAGCCAGCGGCTTGCCGCCATAGAGCTCGTCGGCAAGCAGTGGGTGGCCCAGGTGAAGCAGGTGCACGCGAATTTGATGGGTGCGGCCGGTGTGCAGCTTGCAATGCACCAAGCAGGCCTGGGGCTGGCTGTCCAGCACGCGAAAGTCGGTGAGCGCGGGCTTGCCCATTTGGTGCGCCAGGTCCACCACGGCCATGCGCACGCGCTGGCGGGGGTCACGCCCAATGGCCTGCTCCACCCGCACGGTGGGCCCCAGCTGCCAAGGCTTGTGGGCCAGGGCAATGTACTCGCGGCGCACCTCGCGCGCGGCGATCAGGGCCACCAGTGCGTCCATCACGGCGCGGGTCTTGGCCACCACCATCAGGCCGGTGGTGTCTTTGTCCAGCCTGTGCACGATGCCCGCGCGCGGCAGCATGCGCGCGCCCTCATGGTGGGCCAGCAGGCCATTGAGCAAGGTGCCGCTCCAGTGGCCAGGGGCGGGGTGAACCACCAAACCAGCCGGCTTGTTGATGACCATCAGGTGCGCGTCTTCGTGGACCACCTCCAGCGCCATGGGCTCGGGCGAAAAGGCCTGGCTTTGCGGCGTGGGCCGCAGTTCAATGCGCAGCACATCACCGACTTTGACCTTGGTGGAGGTTTTGCGCTGCTCCCGCCCGCCCAACTGAACGGCACCCGCCTCAATGAGTTGCTGCAGGTAGCTGCGCGAGAACTCGGGCACCAAGAGGGCCAGCGCCCGGTCCAGGCGTTCGCCGTGCTGGGCCACGGCCACAGGGGACTGGCGCCACTCCGCCTCGGCCAAGGCGGGCTCGGCCGCGTCCTCATCGCCCAGGTCTGGCAGCTCGGGGGCAGCCAGGGGCTCGGGCTCACCTGTAAAATCACGCTTTATCCCCACAGGGGTCATCTCAAGGTCCATCGCATGGTTGTTCAAGGATTATCGGCCGCCGGCCGCGCCCGCCTTCTGGTGGCTCTGACCGCCGTGGCCCTGCTGGTGGGCTGCGCGGCAGACAACAAGGCCGACCCCACGGCCGGCTGGAGCCCCAACAAAATCTACGCCGAGGCCCGCGACGAAGCGGCCAACGGGGCTTACGACAAGGCCGTGACGCTGTTTGAAAAGCTCGAAGGCCGGGCCGCAGGCACACCGCTGGCCCAGCAAGCGCAGCTTGAAAAAGCCCATGCACACTACCGCGCCAACGAGCCGGCCCAGGCCGTGGCCACGCTGGACCGGTTTTTGCGCCTGCACCCAGCCAGCCCAGCGCTGGACTATGCGCTTTACCTCAAAGGCCTGGTCAACTTCAATGACAACTTAGGCCTGTTGGGCCGCCTGGCCAAGCGCGATTTGTCCGAGAGCGACCAAAAAGCGGCCAAAGACTCGTACGCCGCCTTCAGCGAGTTGGTCAAGCGCTTCCCTGAGTCCAAGTACGCGCCGGATGCGCGCTTGCGCATGGGCTTTATTGTCAATTCGCTGGCGCAGTCCGAGGTGAATGTGGCGCGCTACTATTTTTCACGAGGGGCTTACGTGGCCGCTGTGAACCGGGCGCAGTCGGCCATTGATGAGTTTCGCGATGTGCCGGCCATTGAAGAGGCCATGTTTTTGCTGTATCGCTCTTACGACGCGCTGGGCATGACCACCCTGCGCGACGACACCCTGCGGGTGCTCGAGCGCAGCTTCCCCACCAGCAGCTACCTGGGCCGCAGCGAACTCACGGGCCCAAAGCGTCCGTGGTATCGCCTTTGGTGAGCTGATCCAGGCGCGCGCGCAATTCGTCCTCAGTTTGCAGGCGCTGCATGGGCGGCAAGGCCTTGAGCAGGCGCCTGCCATAGCCCATTTGCACCAGCCGGGTGTCGCAGATGATGAGCACGCCCTGGTCGGTCTCGCGGCGGATCAAGCGCCCAGCCCCTTGCTTGAGCGAGACCGCGGCCTCGGGCACAAAGTAGTCGTTAAAAGCACTGCGGCCCTGGCTTTCGAGGTGGCGTGAGCGGGCCTCGGCCAGCGGGTCGCCCGGTGGCGGAAAGGGCAGCTTATCGATGATGACCATTTGCAGCGCGTCGCCCGCCACGTCTATGCCCTCCCAAAACGAGGCCGAGGCCACCAGCACGCAGCCGGGCTCGCCCAGCGAGCTGGCTCGGCGAAAGCGCTCAATCAGCACCCGCTTGGGGCCCTGGCCCTGCACCAGCACCTCCAAGGCGCCGCTGCCTGAAAAGCGCGCCTGCAGCGCATCGGCAATCACCCGCAAGGCCTTGAGCGTGGTGGTCAGCACCAGCGTGCGCCCGCCCAGACGCTGCGCCCAGTCGCCTGCCGCCTGGGCCACGCGCTGCGAGTGGGTGAGGTCTGAGGGCTTGGGAAAATCGCGCGGCACATACAAAGCGGCTTGGCTGGCGTAGTCAAAGGGGCTGCCTATGCGCAGCACCTCGGCATCTTGCAGACCGCAAGGCTGGGTGAACCAGGACAGGCGCTCGTCATCGCCCAGCGTGGCCGAGGTGAAGATCCAGGTTTTACTTGCCTGCGCCGGCCCTAGAAGACGCTCGGACACCGCCTGCGCAATGTCCAGCGGCGACTCCACCAGCTTGGCCTGCAAGCCGACCTCCAGCCAGCGCACAGCCTCGGGCGGGCCCAGGCCTGAAAAGTGAGCCAAGGTGTCTGCAAATTGCCGCGCCCGCTCGTGCAGGCGAACAAAGTCAGGCGCCAGCTCGGTCACGGTGTCCAGGGCTTGGGCCGTGGCCTCTGCGGCTTGGCTGGCTTGGTCCAGCGCCTCGGTCCATTCGGCGCTGTCCAGGCCCTCTGGCACGAGCTCTGTCCAGCGCAGGCGCGCGCCCGCAGGGGCTCGGCCTATGGTCAGCCGCAGCTCGCGCGCTGCGCGCTCTAAGCGGGCGGCCACGGCCTGCCAGTCCACCAGGCCCCGGGCCAGCTGCAGGCCGGTGGCCAGCACATCGCGCGACAAGTCCAGCAGCTGCGTGGTGCTGAGGTTGCGGCCCAGAAACTGGATGCCGGTTTCGTTGAGCTGATGAGCTTCGTCAAAAATGACCACGCGCACCGTGGGCAAGAGCTCGGCCATGCCCGATTCGCGCACCGCCAAGTCGGCAAAAAACAAATGGTGGTTGATGACCACCACGTCAGCTGCCAAGGCCTCGCGCCGCGCATGGCTGACATGGCATGCCTTGAAGCTGGGGCAGACCGAACCCAGGCAGTTCTCTCGGGTGGAGGTCACCAAGGGGATGATGGGCGAGCGCTCGTCCAGCCCCGGCAGCTCGGCCAAGTCGCCGGTGCTTGTGGCCTGGGCCCACTGCTCCACCCGTGACAAGGCCATGGCCATGCCGCGCTCGCCGCTGGCCTCTGAGCTTCTGGCTTGCTGCATGCGGTGTATGCACAGGTAGCTGCCTCTGCCTTTGAGCAGTGCGGTGGACACCGGCAAGCCCAGCGCCTGGACCAGGCGCGGCAGGTCGCGGCCATAGAGCTGGTCTTGCAAGGCCTTGGTGGCGGTGGAGACCAACACGCGCTCGCCGCTCAGCAAGGCCGGCACCAAATAAGAAAAAGTCTTGCCCACGCCGGTGCTGGCCTCGACCACCAGCGTGCCGGTGTCCTGGATGGTCCGGGCCACGGCCAAAGCCATGTCGCGCTGACCGTCGCGGGGCTTGAACTGCTCGGCCGCGCGCGAGAGCACGCCTTGGGCGCCAAACGCCACTTGCACCTGTTGCACCAAGTTCATGCGGTTCTGGGCCTTAAGGGCCGGGTGTGGCCGCGGGCGCCGCCACAGGGGGGAGCGCCGCGCGCGAGTGCTCTGCCGCCTCTCTGGCCTGCAGCTGGCGCTGGACTTGCAGCTCGCGCGCCTGCTGGCGGGCCGCACGCAAAGCGGCCTCGGCCTCGCGCCGCTGGCGCTCCTCAGACAGCTCTTGCTGGGCTTGGCGCTGCCTGGCTTGCGCCTGCGCCTCGGACTCGGCCGGTGCCATGCGCTCGTTTTGCCCTTGCCGCTCAGTGCCTCGGGCCAGGGCGAGGTCCAGGCGGCGCTGGCGCTCGGTCAACTCCAGCGCCAGCTCCTGCCTGCGCAGCACGGCCAAGCTCTCGCGCTCCAGCGTTAACACCTCTTTGGTGCAGTGGTTGGCAAAAAATTGCTGCCGGCAAAACAGCTTTTGGGCCTTGAAGTCGGCCTGAACGCGCTCACGCTCGCTTTGCACGCGGGCGCGCTCCAGCTTGGCTGATGCCTCAAAGACCTGGTCTGAGACCTCGCCTGCGGGCTCTTGAGCCGCCAGCGGCAAGGCCGCGCCCAACAGGCCTGCCAAGGCCGCCAGGCAAGCCAGGCGGGCGGCAGCACACCATGGCCGAGGGCAAAGCTGCACTTTCATGTCAGGCTGGTGTCCACCAGCCGGCGCTCAAGCGCCAAAAACTCGGCCGACTGCATTTCATGCAGGCGCGAGGCCGTGCGCGGGAACTCGTGCGCCAAAGGCCCTTGGGTGTAAAGCTGCTCGGGCTGGGTGGCCGCCGACATGATGAGCTTGACGCGCCTGTCATAGAGCACGTCCACCAACCATGTAAAGCGCCGGGCTTCAGAAGCCATGCTCACCGGCATGTGGGGCACATTGGACAGCAGCACGGTGTGAAACTGGTTGGCAATTTCCAGGTAATCGTTTTGCGAGCGCGGCCCGCCGCACAGCTGGCGAAAGTCAAACCAGACCACGCCACCGGCCTTGCGCAAAGAGCGAATTTCTCGCGCTTCAATGTGCAGCACGGGGTCTTGGTCATGGGTTTCGGCCAGGCGTTCAAACGCTAGTCGCAGGGCCGCGTCGGCCTGGCCGTCCAGCGGGCAGTGGTAAAGCTTGAGCTGCTCCAACGTGCGGCGGCGGTAGTCGGTGCCGTTGTCCACGTTCACCACTTCGAGCTTGGCCTTGAGCAGCTCGATGGCCGGCAAAATGCGGTCGCGGTGCAGACCACCGGGGTACAGGCCGTCGGGCTCGAAATTGGAGGTGGTGACAAAACCCACGCCGTGGCTGAACAAGGCGTCCAGCAGGCGGTGCAAGATCATGGCGTCGGTGATGTCCGCCACGTGGAACTCGTCAAAGCAAATCAGCCGAAAGCGCTTGGCCATGCGCTTGCCCAGTTCGTCCAGCGGGTTGACCGTGCCCTGGATGCTGCGCAGCTCGCGGTGCACCTCGCGCATGAACTCATGAAAATGCAGCCGCGTTTTGCGCTCAATGGGCACGGCGTTGAAAAAGCAGTCCATCAAAAAGCTTTTGCCGCGCCCTACCCCGCCAAACATGTACACGCCGCGCGGAATCTGCGGCCGACTCAGCAGTTTTTTAAACACATTGGCACGCTGTGCCTTATAGGCCGCCCAGTCTTGGGCGCAGCGCTCCAGCGCCTCGACCGCACGCAGCTGGGCCGGGTCGCTTTGAAACCCTCGGGTTTGAAGTTCTGCTTCGTAGGCGGCGCGGACAGACATGGGTGCGGAAATTTTGAAAGTCAAACAAACAAGCCCAGGCAAAGCCTGGGCTTGAGACTGTAAGGCCAATGCGCGGGCTTAAAAGTTCAGCGTGCGCTTGTCCACGGCCAGGGCCGCTTCTTTGGTGGCTTCGCTCAAAGACGGATGCGCATGGCAAATGCGTGCAATGTCTTCGGCAGAGGCGCGGAACTCCATGGCCACCACGGCCTCAGAGATCAACTCCGACACCTGCGGCCCGACCATGTGAACGCCCAAAATTTCGTCGGTGGTGGCGTCGGCCAAGAACTTGACCATGCCGGTGGTGTCGCCCAAAGCGCGTGCACGGCCATTGGCGAGGAAGGGGAAAGTGCCCGCCTTGTAAGCCACGCCGTCGGCCTTGAGTTGCTCCTCGGTGCGGCCCACCCAAGCGATTTCGGGGCTCGTGTAAATGACCCAAGGGATGGTGTTGAAGTTCACATGGCCGTGCTGACCGGCGATGCGTTCGGCCACGGCCACGCCCTCTTCTTCTGCCTTGTGCGCGAGCATGGGGCCGCGCACCACGTCGCCCACCGCCCACACGCCGGTCAGGTTGGTTTTGCAGTCGGCGTCCACCACCACAGCGCCGCGCTCGTCGAGATGCAGGCCCACGGCCTCGGCGTTCAAGCCAATGGTATTGGCCACGCGGCCTATGGAGATGATGAGCTTGTCGGCGCTCAGCACCAGAGCTTCGCCCTTGGCGTTGGTGTAGTTCACGGTCACACCTTGTTTGCCGTTGACGATCTCGCCGACCTTCACGCCGAGCTCGATCTTCAAGCCTTGCTTTTCAAACGCTTTTTTGGCTTCTTTGGCGATTTGCTGGTCCACCGCGCCCAAGAAGGTGGGCAGGCCTTCCAAAATGGTCACCTCAACGCCCAAACGGCGCCAGACCGAACCCATTTCCAAGCCGATCACTCCTGAGCCGATCAAGACCATTTTCTTGGGCACAGCGCCCAAGCGCAAAGCGCCGTCGTTGGACAAGACATTGACTTCGTCAAACGGTGTGCCGGGCAAAGCACGCGCATTGGAGCCGGTGGCGATGATGATTTGCTTGCCGGTGATGGACTCCTCGGTCTTGCCGGCCACCTTGATTTCGTAGCCACCTTCAGACTGGCCTGCAAAACTGCCACGGCCGTGGAAAAACGTGACCTTGTTCTTTTTGAACAGGTACAAGATACCGTCGTTGTTTTGCTTGACCACGGTGTCCTTGCGGGCCAACATTTTGGCCACGTCCATCTTCACGTCAGTCACGCTGATGCCGTGGTCGGCAAAGTGGTGCTTGGCATGGTCAAAGTGCTCGCTGGACTGCAGCAAGGCCTTGGACGGTATGCAGCCCACATTCACGCAAGTGCCGCCGGGCGCGGGGCCACCTGAGGCGTTTTTCCACTCGTCAATGCAGGCCACGTTCATGCCCAGCTGGGCCGCGCGAATGGCGGCAATGTAGCCACCGGGGCCGCCGCCTATGACTATGACGTCGAATTGTTTGCTCATGTCTTGCTTTCTAAATTACAGCGGCTGGGAGCCACCGTCAAATCAGTTTCAAAGTTCAGTTCACACAAAAAGCCGGCTCAAGTGCGGGAGACTTTTTGACTCTTTAGATAAAGGGTTTCAGGGGCCAAATCAAGTTGCTCGTCCCACACCACTGTGCCCCGCTGCACATGGGCTTTGGCAAACAAACCCCCTGCGGACAGCCGCTTAAAAGCCGGCAAACTCAGGTAAGGCTTGACATCAAATTGCTTGATAGAGCCGTCCTTGAATTCAAGCAAAAGCTCGAAGTTGTCCAAGACCTGCACCTGAGTGACTCGGGGCAAAAGAGGGCTGATGCTGCTCATTTGAGGGGGTCAATTCGAAAAAGCTCTTTGCCTTGGATGGCCAAGGTCCAGTCCGCCATCAATTCATCGGCGTGAATCTCAATCCAGGCTTGGACCAATCGCTTTTTATTCTTTGGAAACTCCCCGGCCAACAGGTCGGCGCCAGGAATGCCGAAAACCGCCTCAAAGCCCTGAAAGTACACGTTAATGTGTGGCGCATGGTGTTCGCTGGTGTCCATGAAATACATGGACACCAAGATGCCATAGAACATGGAGATGGTTGGCATCTCCTGCAACTCAGATGTCAAACAACAAGCGTGCCGGGTCTTCCAGCGCTTCTTTCATGGCCACCAGGCCCAGCACGGCTTCGCGGCCGTCGATGATGCGATGGTCATAAGACATGGCAAAGTAGTTCATGGGCCGCACCACCACTTGGTCGTTTTCGACCACGGCGCGGTCTTTGGTGGCGTGCACGCCCAAAATGGCCGACTGCGGTGGGTTGATGATGGGCGTGGACAGCATGGAGCCGAAGGTGCCGCCGTTGGAGATCGAGAAGGTGCCGCCCGTCATCTCTTCAATGCCCAGCTTGCCGTCCTTGGCTTTTTGGCCGTATTCGGCGATCTTCTTTTCAATCTCGGCAAAGCTCATTTGGTCGGCGTTGCGCAAGATGGGCACCACCAACCCGCGTGGCGATCCCACCGCAATGCCGATGTCAAAGTAGCCGTGGTAGACGATGTCGTTGCCGTCCACCGAGGCGTTGAGCACCGGGAATTTCTTGAGCGCGTGCACGGCGGCCTTGACAAAAAAGCTCATGAAGCCGAGCTTGACGCCGTGCTCTTTTTCAAAGCGCTCTTGCATGCGCTTGCGCATTTCCATGACCGGGGCCATGTTGATCTCGTTGAAGGTGGTCAAGATGGCGTTGGTCGACTGCGACTGCAGCAGGCGCTCGGCAATGCGGGCGCGCAAGCGCGTCATGGGCACGCGCTGCTCAGGGCGCTGGCCCAGGTCCATGGCCGGGGCGGCCACTTGCGGCAGCGCCTGGGTGGGCACGCCCGTGGGAATGGGGGAAGCGGCCACTGGCGCCGCAGCAGGTTTGGCACCACCGGCCACGGCGGCGAGCACGTCGCCTTTGGTCACGCGGCCGTCTTTGCCAGAACCGGCCACAGAACCTGCGGCCAACTGGTTGTCGGCCATGATCTTGGCAGCCGCAGGCATGGCCACGCCAGCCATGGCGCCACCGGAGGCAGCCAGCACCGCCACGGGCGCGGCAGCGGCAGCAGGAGTTGGAGCGGTCGCTGGGGCTTTGGCGCCCGCCACAGCCTCGGTGTCAATGCGGGCGATCGGTTGCTCGGCGATGACGGTGCCGCCGTCGGCCACCAGCAGCTCGGCCAACACACCGGCGGCCGGGGCGGGCACTTCCATCACCACCTTGTCGGTCTCGATCTCGATGAGGATCTCGTCCATGGCCACGGCATCGCCGGGCTTTTTCTTCCATTTCAACAAGGTGGCCTCGGCCACGGATTCTGAGAGTTGCGGAACCTTGACTTCTACGATTGCCATGTGATTTCTCTTGATTTTTTAAACGGGGGGTTGTTCTGGGCAGGCGGCAAAGCTCACTTGGTGAGCACAAAGCCTTTGAGCTTGGCAAAAGCCGCTTCAGTCAAGGCCTTTTGCTGGTCTTGGTGCAGGTGGGCGTAACCCACGGCCGGCGAGGCCGAGGCAGCGCGGCCGGCGTAACCCAACTTTTGTCCAGCGTCCATGTTCTCGTGGATGTTGTGCTGAATAAAGAACCACGCGCCCTGGTTTTGCGGCTCGTCCTGGCACCACACAATGTCGGTGGCGTTGGGGTACTTTTTGAGCTCGGCCGCAAAGGCCTTGTGCGGGAAGGGGTAGAGCTGCTCGACCCGCAAAATCGCCACGTCATCCGCGGCTTTTTCTTCGCGCTTTTTCACCAGGTCGTAGTAGACCTTGCCCGAGCAGGCAATCACCCGCTTGACCTTGTCGGCCTTGAGCGCCTTGTTCTCAGGAATCACCGTCTGAAAGATGCCCTTGGTGAACTCGGACACCGGGGAGGTGGCGTCTTTGTTGCGCAGCAGCGACTTGGGGGTAAAGATGACCAGGGGCTTCCTCAGGTTGCGCACCATCTGGCGGCGCAGCACATGGAAGATTTGGCTGGCCGTGGTGGGCTGGACCAGCTGCATGTTGGTGTCAGCGGCCAGCTGCATGAAGCGCTCTAAGCGGGCCGAGCTGTGCTCGGGGCCTTGGCCTTCGTAGCCGTGCGGCAGCATCAGTGTGATGCCGTTGACCCGGCCCCATTTCACTTCACCCGAGGCGATGAACTGGTCAATCACCACCTGCGCGCCGTTGGCAAAGTCGCCAAACTGCGCCTCCCACACCACCAAGGTGTTGGGGTCGTTCGAGGCGTAGCCGTACTCGTAGGCCAGCACCGCTTCTTCTGACAAGATCGAGTCGATCACCACAAACGGAGCCTGCTTGTCGCTCACGTTTTGCAGCGGAATGTAGGTGCCGGTGTCCCACTTTTCGCGGTTCTGGTCGTGGATCACGGCGTGGCGGTGCGTGAAGGTGCCGCGCCCGCTGTCCTCGCCCGACAGGCGCACCGGGTAGCCACTGGCCACCAGGGAGGCAAAAGCCATGTGCTCGCCCATGCCCCAGTCCACATTGATGTCGCCCCGGCCCATGGCGGCGCGGTCGTCGTAGACTTTTTTGACCAACTGGTGCGGCGTCACGCCGGGCGGGATGGTGGTGACCTTTTCAGCCAGGCGCTTCCACTCGGCCTGGGGAATGGATGTGTCCCCTGCGTCTGTCCACTTTTTGCCCAGAAAGGGCGCCCAGTCCACTGTGAACTGGGTTTTGAAGTTGGTCAACACCGGTTCGCTGGTGTTCTTGCCCGCGTCCAGGGCGGCGCGGTAGGCCTTGGCCATCTCGGCGCCCAGGCCCTCGCCCAAGCCTTGGGCGGCCAGCTTGTCGGCAAACAAGCGGCGCGTGCCGGGGTGGCTGGCGATTTTTTTGTACATCAGCGGCTGCGTCAGCGCAGGGGTGTCCTGCTCGTTGTGGCCGAGTTTGCGGAAACACACAATGTCCAGCACCACGTCCTTGCGGAAGGTCATGCGGTACTCCAGCGCCAGCTGGGTGGCCAACACCACGGCCTCAGGGTCGTCGCCGTTGACGTGCAGCACAGGCGCCTCCACCATTTTGACGATGTCGGTGCAAAACACACTCGAGCGCATGTCGCGGGGATCGGAGGTGGTGAAACCAATTTGGTTGTTGATGATGATGTGCACCGTGCCGCCCGTGGCGTAACCCCGGGTTTGAGCCAGCGCCAGCGTTTCTTGGTTCACGCCCTGGCCGCCAAAGGCCGAGTCGCCGTGCACCAGCACCGGCAGCACCTGGCTGCCAGTGGGGTCGCCCCGGCGGTCCATGCGGGCGCGCACCGAGCCTTCCACCACGGGGTTGACGATTTCCAGGTGCGAGGGGTTGAAAGCCAGTGACAAGTGCACCGGCCCCCCAGACGTGCCCACGTCGGAGCTGAAGCCTTGGTGGTACTTCACATCCCCTGAGGGCAGCTCTTCGGGGGCGGTGTGGTCAAACTCGGCAAACAGGTCAGCCGGCAGCTTGCCCATGGTGTTGACCAGCACGTTCAGGCGGCCGCGGTGGGCCATGCCAATGACCACCTCTTGCACGCCCTGGGCGCCTGCGGCCTGAATCAGCTCGTCCATGGCGGCAATAAAGCTCTCGCCACCTTCCAGCGAGAAGCGCTTTTGACCCACGTACTTGGTGTGCAAAAACCGCTCCAGACCTTCGGCCGCGGTCAATCGGTCAAGGATGTGCTTTTTCTGATCGGCGTTGAAGTTGGGTTTGCTGCGAATGCTTTCTAACTTTTGCTGCCACCAGCGCTTTTCAGCCTGGTCGGTGATGTACATGTACTCGGCACCCAGGGTGCCGCAGTAGGTCTCGCGCAGCGCATTGAGCAGCTCGCGCAAAGACATGCGGGTTTTGCCAAAAAAGGTGTTGCTGGTGTCGAACACGGTTTCTTGGTCGGCGTCGGTGAAGCCAAAAAAAGCCGGTTCGAGGTCAGGAATGTTGGGGCGCTCGGTGCGCTTGAGCGGGTCCAGGTCGGCCCAGCGCTGGCCCACATTGCGGTAGGCCGAAATCAGCTGCTGCGCACCGGTGCGCTTGCGGCCCATTTCCACGTCGGCCGAGGCCAGCACCACCTTGGTGCCACCTTGCTTGGCGCGCTCGGCAAAAGCGTTGATCACCGGCAGGTGGGGCACGTCCTTGGTTTGGCTGCCGTCGGCGGCAGGCACGTGCTGAAGGGCGTCAAAGTATTCGCGCCAGGTGTCGGAAACACTGCCTGGGTTGGCCAGGTAGTTCTCGTACATCTCCTCCACGTAAGGGGCATTGCCCCCAAAGAGATAAGTATTGCCTTGGTAGGCGGTGTAGACAGAATTAGTCTGGCTCATTTTTCGCTGACCTCGGTCCCCCTGCAGGGAACATGAGTTGGTGGAGATACCTCCCGCGACACGGCTGAACCGATTGGCGGATGCGACAGTGGCAAAGGAAGGGGCCTGTAAATACAAAGGTGATTGTAGCTAGCCCATGTTGACAGACACTTGACAAAAAAGCCTGTCAAAACAAATTGGGGACCGATTTAAAAGGGTTTACCCTTGTATTGAGGGCGAAAATCTGGGAACGGATGCGCGAATGGCGCCCTTGATCTGCAAGCGCTGTTGGCAAGGCCACGCTGTGGCCCTGCGTGCAGATGGCGTGAGCAGCCCCGCCTCAAGCCACCACGGCCTCTTGGCTGCGGGTCTCACCACGGCTGTCGCGCCAGGAAATACCCACCTTGTCGCCCGCCTTGGCGCCCTTGATGACCAGCTGCATGAAGGGGTTTTTAGACACCGCAGGCCCCCACTCGACGGTCATCACAGGCCGGCCGTTGTGGCTGACGCTCACGTCCTGAATGTGCCAGGCAGGCACCAGTTTGCCTGCCGCGTCGCGGCGCTGGCCGCTTTCCATCTCGTGGGTCATGAGCACACGCACAGTGGCTTGGTTGCCACTGGCCTGGGCTCGGATTCGCATGTCAGACATGATTTTTTAATTTCCGCAGGCGCCCAGCGTCACTTTGACGGGCTTTTTGGTGAACCACACGCGCCCATCGGCCAGCATGGCCACGGCCAACACATCGGTGGACTCGGACAACTTGGTGTTGATGATGAAGCTCGGCTCTATGCTCTCACTCACATTGAACACCGCCACCAAGGGCGAAGGGTTTTTTTCAGCCAAGAGCAGCATGCGCTGCACCTTGGGCAAGGTGGTGGAAAAGCTCACCCGCACGGCCGCGCCGTTGTCGGCAATCTCGGGCACCTCCAGGCTGATGTCTCGGCTGGCGACGGGCGGCTGGCCCCCCAAGGCGCGCACCGCCTCGGCCATGTTTTTGGCATCAAAAGCGGCTTTGGTGAAAGCCAGGGCTCGGCCTGGCCAAAAACCGGCTGTAGCCAGCAGCCCGGCCACGGCCAAGCTTTGCTGCAAAGCGTTTCTGCGGGTGTTCATCAAACTCATGGGTATCTAATAAGAAGCGACAGCACCAAAAAGGATGGATTGTGGCCCAGCCGTCTCAAGCCACCACGCGCAACTTGATCTGCTCCAGCGCAGACGGGTCGTCTAGCGTGGTCAGGTCGCCCGGGTCGCGGCCTTCGCACACGGCCTGGATGGCGCGGCGCAGCAGTTTGCCGCTGCGGGTTTTGGGCAGCACACTAACAAAGCGCACGCGGGCGGGGCGGGCCACGGCGCCCAGGTCGCCGTCCACGCGCTTCATGATCTCGGCTTCCACCCGTTTGCTGGCGTCGGCGTCGCCCGCCACGCTGGCGTCTTTGAGCACGGCAAAGGCCATGGCCACCTGTCCTTTGAGCGCGTCGGCCACGCCGACCACGGCGACCTCGGCCACCAGCGGGTGGCCGGAGATGCTTTCTTCAATTTCGCGGGTGCCCAGGCGGTGGCCGGCCACGTTGATGACGTCGTCGGTGCGGCCCAGGATGAAAAAGTAACCGTCGGCATCGCGTATGCCCCAGTCAAAGGTGTTGTAGACCATTTTGCCGGGCACGCTTTGCCAGTAGGTTTTGACAAAGCGGGCGTCGTCGCGCCACACGGTTTGCATAAAGCCAGGCGGCGTGGGGCCTTCGATGCAGACCACGCCTTTTTCATTGGGCGCGGTCAGCTCTTCGCCGGTGGCCTCGTGCAGCAGCGTGACCTTGTAGCCGTACATGGGCACGCCTGGGCTGCCGAATTTGCTGGGCATGTGCTGCACCGGATTGGCCAGGGTCAAGATGGGCCAGCCGCTTTCGGTTTGCCAGTAGTTGTCGATGATGGGCACATTGAGGCCCTCGCTGATCCAGCGGGCCGTGGGCTCGTCCAGCGGCTCGCCGGCCAAAAACAGCGCGCGCAAGCTCGACAGGTCGTGCTTTTTGAGCAGCGCCGGGTCTTGCTTTTTGAGCACCCGCACGGCAGTCGGCGCGCTGAACATCGCGGTGACCTTGTATTTTTCCACCAAGCTCCACCAAATGGCGCCGTCGGGCTGGCCGTCCAGGCCCTGGGTGGGCAAGCCCTCGTACATGATGGTGGCCATGCCCGCGATCAGGGGGCCGTAAACAATGTAGCTGTGGCCCACCACCCAGCCGATGTCGCTGGTGGAAAAGTAAGTCTCGCCTGCCCGGCCGTCAAAAATATGCTTCATGGACGCCGCCAGCGCCACGGCGTAGCCGCCGGTGTCGCGTTGCACGCCCTTGGGTTTGCCGGTGGTGCCCGAGGTGTAGATGGTGTAGCTGATGTCGGTGGAGGCCATGGCCTGGCAAGGCACCTGGGCGTGCAGGTGCTGGGCGCGCAAATCGGCCCAGAGATGGTCGCGGCCGGCCACCAGGTCCATGGCGGCCAATTGGCGGTCGGCCAAGATCACAGCGCTGGGCTTGTGGGCCGACAGGCGGATGGCCTCGTCCAGCAAGGGTTTGTAGGCAATGGCCTTGCCGCCGCGCGAGCCGCCGTCAGCGCTGACGATGAGCTTGGGCTCGGCGTCTTCAATGCGCGAAGCCAGCGAGCCGCTGGCAAAGCCGCCAAACACCACGCAGTGGATAGCGCCTATGCGGGCGCAGGCCAGCATGGCAAAAGCGGCCTCGGCGATCATGGGCATGTAAATCAGCACGCGGTCGCCTTGGCCCACGCCCAGCGCCTGCATGGCCGCCGCCATGCGCTGCACCTCGGTGTGCAGTTCGGCAAAGCTGTAGACCTTTTCAGTGCAGGTCTCGGTGGACACGGCAATCAGGGCGGGCTGGTCTGCGCGCGCCTGCAGGTGGCGGTCTATGGCGTTGTGGCACAAATTGGTGGTGCCGCCTTCAAACCACTTGGCAAAGGGTGGGTTGTCCCAGTTGCAAATGCGCGATGGCGGCGTGAACCAGTCGATCAGCTTGGCCTGCTCGGCCCAAAAAACATCGGGTTGCGCCACAGACTGGCGGTGAAATTCGGCGTAATTGACGGGGGCTTGGCTCATGCTTGTCTCCTGATTATTTGTTCAAAGCGAGGTTCAAATTTTGACGACCACGCGGCCGCGCACCCGGCCGTCCATCAGCGCCTGCGCCCATTCGGGGGCCTGGGCCAGGCTGACCTCGGTGACCATGGACTCGAGCTTGGCCGCATCCAGATCGCGCGCCAGCCGGGCCCAGGCCTGCTGGCGCTTGGGCAGGGGCGCCATCACGCTGTCAATGCCGGCCAAAGTGACGCCGCGCAAAATAAAGGGCATGACAGTGGTGGGCAAGTCGGCCCCTTGGGCCAGGCCGCAGGCGGCCACCACGCCGCCGTACTGCATTTGCGCGCAGACATTGGCCAGCGTGTGCGAGCCCAGCGTGTCCACCGCGCCCGCCCAGCGCTCTTTTTGCAAGGGCTTGCCCGCAGCGCCCAGGCTGGCGCGATCAATCACGCTGGCCGCGCCCAAGGCTTTGAGGTAGGCCTCTTCACTGGCCTTGCCCGTGGCCGCCACCACGGTGTAGCCCAGGCGGCTGAGCAGCGCAATGGCGGTGCTGCCCACGCCGCCGGTGGCGCCCGTCACCAGCACCTCGCCCTGCCCGGGCTGCAGGCCGCGCTCTTCCAAGGCCATGACGCAGAGCATGGCGGTGTAGCCCGCCGTGCCTATGGCCATGGCTTGGCGCGGCGTGAAGGCCTCAGGCAGCTTGACCAACTGCCGGCCCTCCAGGCTGGCGCGCTCGGCCATCAGGCCCCAGCGCGTTTCGCCCAGGCTCCAGCCGTTGTGAATGAAGTGGTCGCCCTCTTTCCAGTCCGGGTGGCTGGACGAGAGCACCGTGCCCGCCCCGTCAATGCCGGCCACCATGGGCCAGGCGCGCACCACCGGGCCTTTGTTGGCAATGGCCAAGCCGTCTTTGAAATTGAGCGTGGAGTAGTCCACCCGCACCTGCACGTCGCCAGGAGGCAGGCTGGATTCGTCCAGCGAGGTGATGGAAGCAGAAAACTGACCATCGGTTTTTTGCAGCAAGAGGGCGTTGAACATGGGTGAATCTTTCTGTTTTCAAACGGAGCGGTCTCAAACGCTCAGGGGCGCTATTCAGTCCGACAAGCTTGCCTGAACCAAGCAGCCTGCAGGCAAATCCAAACTTTAAATTATGAGCGGAGGACTTGCGGCTGCCTGACGCAGTGCCTGCTCAATCAACGGACTGCGCACGGGCTCTGGTGAACACGCGTCAAGCCACTGGCTTTTCTTCAGCCATGATGATCAAGTGCAGCGGCCTGAAACGGCCATAGAGCCACAAGCCCAAGGCCGTGAGCGAGCCCATCATGGCGGTGAAAGTCAGCGCCACCCACAAGCCGGCAAACAAGCCCACCAGCACGCCCACGGGCCCGGCCACCGGCAGCCCTTGCCAACTCACGGTGTCAAAACCAATCCAAGCCAGCACCCCCATCAGCAGGCCCAGCGGCAGCATGGCGGTCATGAGGCCAATAAAGATGAGTTTGTAAATGGAGCCCGTGCTCAGGCGGCGAACGGTCAAGGGGGTGTACATGGCTTGGGGAGGTGAAGCTGCAAAAGGTGAGTCAATTGTCACATTCAGCGGGAAAAATAAGCCTATTTAAAGAGCGCAGGGATTTGATCCAGTCGTGGATCAGCCGGGTCGGACCCTGGGTCCAGGCTTGAAGACCGAGGTGAACTTAAAATCAGGTGTTTACTCGGAGAAAATGTGAGAAATCTGGACCGCCTGGCTGGCCCGCCATTCAAGGGCCGCGCATGAAGCTGCTTGTCACGGGCGCGGCCGGTTTCATTGGCATGCACACGGCCGCGCGCCTGCTCCAGGACGGCCATGAGGTCATTGGCCTGGACAACGTCAATGACTACTACGAGGTCAGCCTCAAGCGCGCGCGACTGGCCGAACTGGCCCGCCACCCAGGCTTTAGATTCCATGAATTTGGCATTGAAGACGGCGCCAGGCTGCAGGCACTCTTCAAGGCCGAGCGGCCCCAGCGGGTGGTGCATTTGGCCGCCCAAGCCGGTGTGCGCTACTCCATCACCCATCCGCAGGCTTATGCGGACTCCAACCTGCTGGGTTTTACCCACATGCTTGAGGCGTGCCGCCAGCACGAAGTCGAGCACCTGGTGTATGCCAGCAGCTCCAGCGTGTACGGCGGCAACACCGAGCTGCCCTTCAGCGAGAGCCAGGCCGTGGACCTCCCCATCAGCTTGTATGCGGCCACCAAAAAAGCCAACGAACTGATGGCCCACGCCTACAGCCACTTGTTTGGTCTGCCCACCACCGGCGTGCGCTTGTTCACGGTGTACGGCCCCTGGGGTCGGCCCGACATGGCGCCTTTCAAGTTCGCACGCGCCATGTTGCGGGGCGAAGAGATTGAGGTTTACAACGAAGGCAAGAGCATTCGCGACTTCACTTATGTGGACGATGCGGCCCAAGCCATCGTGCTTCTGCTGCACAAGCTGCCCACGCCGGGCACCGGCCCCGGCTTGGCCAGCGAGCTGGGCCCTTACCGCGTCTTCAACGTGGGCAACGGCCAGCCCGTGGTGCTGACAGACTTCATTGACGCGCTTGAAGCGAGCTTAGGGACTCCTTCCAAGCGCAAACTCATGCCCTTGCAGGCGGGCGACATGAGCGCCACCGCCTGCGACAGCCAGGCGCTTTTCGCCTGGACAGGTTTTAGCCCCGCCACCCCGCTGCGCGAGGGCGTTCAACGCTTTGCAAACTGGTTTATTCAACACTATCCCACCCCATGAAAATCACAATTTTTGGCACTGGTTACGTCGGTTTGGTCACGGGCGCGTGCCTGGCGGATGTCGGGCACAAGGTGCTGTGCATGGACCTCGATGAGGGCAAGATCGCCCGCCTCAAGCAAGGCCACATTCCCATTTGGGAGCCCGGCCTGGAGGCCATCGTCAGCCGCAACATGGCCGAGGGGCGCTTGCTGTTTTCCACCGACGCGGCCGAGGCCGTGGCGCATGCCGACATTCAGTTCATTGCCGTGGGCACGCCCCCTGGCGAAGACGGCTCGGCCGACCTGCAGTACGTGCTGGCGGTGGCCAAAAGCATTGCCAGCCACATGGGCGGCTACAAGCTCATCGTCAACAAATCCACCGTGCCCGTGGGCACGGCCGACAAGGTGAGCCAGCGCGTCAGCCAGGTGCTGGCCGAGCGCGCCCAGGCCCTTCCCTTTGACGTGGTCTCCAACCCTGAATTTCTCAAAGAAGGCTCGGCCGTGGCCGACTTTCAAAAGCCGGACCGCATCATTGTGGGCACCGAGTCGGCCCAGGCCAAGGCGCTGATGCAAGAGCTTTACGAGCCCTTCAACCGCAACCACCAGCGCACCTTGTTCCTGGACGTGAAAAGCGCCGAGCTCACCAAGTACGCCTCCAACGCCATGCTGGCCGCGCGCATCAGCTTCATGAACGAGTTGGCCAACCTGTCCGAGCTGTTGGGCGCCGACATCGAAGAGGTGCGCCGGGGCATGGGCGCCGATCCGCGCATTGGCTACCAGTTCATCTACCCCGGCTGCGGCTATGGCGGCAGCTGCTTTCCCAAAGACGTGCGCGCGCTCGAGCGCATGGCCCAAGAGCAAGGCTACGAGGCGCAAATGATGAGCGCCATCGAGGCCATCAACAACCGCCAAAAACACCGCCTCTTTGACAAGCTCGCCGCGCAGCTGGGCGGCGTGGACAAGCTGCAAGGCCAAACCATAGCGCTGTGGGGCCTGGCTTTCAAGCCCAATACCGACGACATGCGCGAAGCCCCCAGCCGCACGCTGATGGAATCACTCTGGCAAGCCGGCGCCCGCGTGCAGGCCTTTGACCCGGTGGCCATGGAAGAGACGCACAAGATCTACGGCGAGCGGGCCGACCTGCTGTTGGTCAAAGACAAATACGCCGCCTTGGCCGGCGCCCAAGCGCTGGTGATTTGCACCGAATGGCAGCAGTTCCGCGCGCCAGACTTTGAAGAGATGGCCACCCGCCTAGCCACCAAGACCATTGTGGACGGCCGCAACCTTTACTCGCCCGACAAGCTTCATGCCGAAGGCTGGACCTACCTGTCCATAGGGCGGCCTTCAGGTCTTTGACAGCCCGCATGCCCGGCCTGCGCCCGCCTGACGACTCGGACAAGCCCAGGCCGGCGAGCTCTCGCCTGAAACAAGCGGTGCGCGTGGTGCTGCCGCTGGCTCTGCTGTGGCTGGCTTGGGAGTGGCTGCTCCAACACGCCGACCCTGCCCAGCTGTGGCAGCAGGCCAGCCGCTTGCCCGCCTGGGCTTGGCTGGCCGCGGGCTGCGCCCTGTTGGCAGGCCACAGCCTGCGCGCGGTGCGCCTGCAGCGCGAATGGCGGCACCTGCGGCCCGTGGGGCTGGCGCTGTGCTTGCGCTTGGTGCTCACGCACAACGCGGCGGTCATCTTGATGCCGCTGCGCTCGGGTGAAGCCGGCTACCTGTGGTTGGTCCAGCGCCACTGGGGCGTGGGCTGGCGCGAGTCGGGCATGAGCCTGTTGCGCTGGCGCCTGCAAGACGCAGCCGTGCTGGCGCTTTGGGCCTTGCTGCTCATGCTGCCTTGGAACCTGGCCGCCCGTGTGCTGCTGGTGCTGGCTGCCCTCACCGTGGTGGCGGTGTTGCAGCAGCCGCTGCTGGCCTGGCTGGCGCGCCGCAGCCAAGCAGGTGTTCAGCCCAGCCATTCGCGCCCGGCCGTGGCCAGCCACCTTGATGGCTGGCTGGCCAGCGCGGGCAACTGGACGCTCAAGGTGCTGGCCTTGGGCGCTTTGCTGCTGGCCCTGGCCGACCTGCCCGCCGGTGACGCCTTGCGCGCCGCCCTGGGCGGCGAACTTGCTGGCGTGCAGCCACTGCAAGGCCCTGCGGGCCTGGGCACCTACGAGGCAGGCGTGTGGCTGGCCTCGGGGGCGCAGGCGGCCGAGCAAGCCCGCGTGGTGGCGGCGGCACTGGCCGTACACGCCTTCAGCCTGGCAGTCGCCTTGGGCGCGGCGGCGCTGGCCCAGCTGATTCCCGCACCGCTGCCCGCCCACATGGACTCTATTGAACGAAAATCAGTGGGATGAGCCCAGCCCCCACCTCCCTTGTCGATCTGCCCAGCAGCCAGACCCCTTCCACCCTGACCATGGCCGCACACCGCCTGTCGGTGGTGGTGCCCATGTACAACGAGGTGGACAACGCCACACCCATGATTGACGCGGTGCAAGAGGCGCTGCACAGCTACCCCCATCCCTGGGAGCTGATCGTGGTGGACGACGGCAGCAGCGACGGCACGGGCGCGGCCTTGCGCCGCCATGCCAAGCAAGTGGGCCGCCATGTGCGCGTGCTCGAGCTGGCCCGCAACTTCAAGCAGACGGCGGCCATGCAAGCGGGCATTGATGCGGCCCGGGGCGACGTGATCGTGACCATGGACGGCGACCTGCAAAACGATCCGCAAGACATTCCCCGCATGGTGGCCCGCCTCTTGAATGAAGACCTGGACCTGGTGGCCGGCTGGCGCCACCAGCGGCAAGACGGGCTTTTCCTCCGCAAAGTGCCCTCGCGCATGGCCAACCGACTAATACGCAAGGTCAGCGGCCTGGCCTTTCAAGACCTGGGCTGCAGCCTCAAGGTGTTTCGCGGGGATGTGCTCAGGCAAATTCGGCTGTACGGCGAGATGCACCGCTTTATTCCGGCCTGGCTGGCCACCGTGACCAGCCCCTCGCGCATGGCCGAAGAGCCCGTCAACCACCGGGCCCGCCACGCGGGCGAGTCCAAGTACGGCATCAGCCGCACCTTCCGCGTCATCGTCGACTTGTTGGCCGTGCATTTTTTCCTGCGCTTTGGCACCCGGCCCGGCCACTTTTTTGGCGGTCTGGGGCTGACGGTGTTTTTTGTGGGCAGCCTGATGCTGGCCTACCTGGGCGTACTCAAGCTGCTGGGCGAGTCCATTGGCAACCGGCCGCTGCTGGCCTTGGCTTTTTTCTTGGTGATGGGCGGCTTGCAGCTGCTGACCACCGGCGTGTTGGCCGAGCTGCTGATGCGCGTGTACTACGACGGCGGCCACGCCAGGCCCTACCACACGCGCTTGGAATCTGATGTATCGGGCAGCGGCACCTGGCATGAGTGAGTTGACCCAGGGGGGCGCAAGCGGCCGCTTGGCGCCCCTGCTTTTCACGGCCTTGGCCGCTATCGTGCTGGTGCGCGCAGGCGTGATGCTGGCCAGCGGCGCGGGCCTGCATGTGGACGAGGCGCAGTACTGGGACTGGTCGCGGCACCTGGCCTGGGGCTACTGGTCCAAGCCACCGGCCATTGCCGGCTTGATTGCCGCGTCCACCGCGCTTGCGAGCGAGAGCGTCCTTGGCGTGCGCCTGCTGTGCATGCTGGCGTGGGGCCTGGCCTCTGGCGTGCTGGGCTGGCTGGCCTGGGACATGGCCGGGCGCGGCGCTGCAGGCCAGCGTGCGGGCCTGTGGTCGGCCTTGCTGCTGGCCGGCACGCCTGCCGCGGGCATATTGGGCATGGCCGCCACCACCGACGCCCCGCTCATGCTGGCCTGGGCCGCTTGCATGGCACTGACTTGGCGCGCGCTCACCACCCCGGCAGGCGCCAGCCCCCTGCCGTGGTGGCTGCTGGCGGGCGTGGTGCTGGGCCTGGGCCTGCTGAGCAAATACACCATGGCCGCCCTGGGCGCGAGCTGGGCGCTGATTTTTCTGCTCCACTGGCGCCGCCATGGCTTAGGGCTGGTGCTGGCGGGCGGGGTGGCGCTGGCAGTGTTCAGCCCCAATTTATTCTGGAACGCCGCCCACGGCTGGCCCACGCTGGGCCACACGGCCGAGATCACGGTGGCTGCTGCCACTCCGGCCAGCGGCAAACTGGCCTCGGTGGCTGAATTTATGGCCGGGCAGCTGGTCATGCTGGGGCCGGTGGGCCTGGTGATTGGCGTGCTGGTCTGGCGCCGCAGGCGTTTGGCGACAGCAGCGCTCCCAAGCGGGTCAGCTGTGTCACCCCTGAGCTTTGCCTGGATGTTTGCGCTGCCCCTGCTGCTGGTGGCGCTGGCCCAATCCATCAACGCCCGCGCCTTTTTGAACTGGACCGCGCCCGCCCTGCTGGGCCTGTGCCTGGCGCTGGGCTTGCTCGCCAGCAGCAGGCTGGGGCTGCGCGCCTTGGTGGTCAGCACGGTGGTGGCGGTGGCGGTGCCTGCGGCTTTGTCGCTGGCCAGCCTGTCAGAGCAAGTGCGGCAAAGCGCCCAGAAAGGCTCGCCACACATGGACCTGTGGGCCCGCATGCGCGGCTGGGAGCAAGTGTTTGGTGCCCTGGCACCTGCGCTGGCCCAGCATCCCGGCTTGCCCGTGGCCGCCAGTGCGCGCGACTTGGTGGTGCAAGCGCGCTATGCCTGGCGGGATCAAGCGCGCCAAGTGATGGCCTGGCCCCGCTCAGGCAAACCGCGCAACCATTACGAACAGTTTGAGCCGCTGTGGACCACGGGCCAGATCCAGCCCCCGGCAGTTTTGGTCATCTCCGAAGGCGAGCCCGACACCGAGCTCAAACAGGCTTATCCGCACTGGCAGCGCCTGGAGCAAGCCCGCTCGGGCCGCTTGAATCTGCAACTGTGGCGTGCCAGCTTGGCGCCCTGACACGATTCAATTTGACCCAGCCATGCCCATGCACCTGAAAACCCGCCACCAGGAGTACCTGGCCCTGGCTCTCGTGGCCGCTCTGGCCACCGTGGTGTTTGAAGTCTGGCCCCGGTTGGACCTGGCCGTGAGCGGTTATTTTTTTGAGGGCAAGGCCTTTGTGGGCCACCAATGGGCCTGGGCCCAGCTTCTCTACCTTGGCGTGCCACCAGGGGGCAGCGCTTTGGTGGTGCTGGCGCTGGTGATGGCCGTGCTGCCTGGGCTGGGCCCTTGGGGGCGGCGCCTTGTCAAGCCCTGGCTGCACAGGCGCGCCATCGCCAGCTTGGTGGTGGTGGTGCTGGGCGTGGGCCTGGTGGTGCACACGGCCCTCAAAGACAACTGGGGCCGGCCGCGTCCCGTGCATGTGCAGGACTTCGGTGGCTCCAAGATCTACCAGGCACCGCTGCAGCACTCCACGCAATGCGATCGCAACTGCTCGTTTGTCAGCGGCCATGCAGCGGCTGGCTTTGCGTTGATGGCGCTGGGCCTGTTCGGCAGCCGCCGCACCCGCTGGCGCTGGTGGGGCATCAGCTTGGCCGCAGGCAGCGCCATCGGTCTGTCGCGCATCGTGCAAGGCGGCCATTTTTTCAGCGACATCGTGTTTTGCATGCTGGTGATCTGGCTGGTAAGCGTGCTGGTGCGCGCGCTGTGGCTGCGCGTGGCCGCCTTCAGGCGGCAGACCCGCCGGCGCCGGAGCGCCTTGCCCGCCTGAAGTTTTACTTGATGAGCGCCTGCGCCTGCTTGAAAGCCGGGTGTTCGGCGCTGCGCAGCCACTCAAACACCACCATCTCGGTGGTCACCAGTTCGGCGCCGGCGCCGGCCAGGCGGTCAAAGGCGGCGTCGCGGTTGCGCTCGCTGCGCGAACCGCAGGCGTCGGTCACCACCCACACCTCAAACTCTTCTTGCAAAAGCTCCAGCGCGGTTTGCATCAGGCAAACGTGCGCCTCGCAGCCGGCCAAGACAATAGCGCTGCGCCCTTCTTCTTGCTCGGCTTGGGGCTTTTGCAAGTGGCGCGGCAAGCTGCGGGCGTTGCCTGCGGGCTTGCGCACAGGCGGGCGCAGCCAGTCGGCCAGGCCATCGGCCACGGCGCTGAAATGCATTTTGTCCAGTTGCTTGGCGCCCGCCGCCGCCAGCACGGCCTGCAGCTCAGGGGCTTGTCCGCCCAGCTTGGCGGGGTTTTGGGCGGTGGCCATGAGCGGCACATGCATGAGCTGGGCCAGTTGCGCCAGGCGCACGGCATTGGCCAGCACGGCCGCGCCCTCGTGGATGGCGGGCATCAGGCGCACTTGGTAGTCCACCAACACCAATTGGGAGTCGTCCACATCGAGCAGCATCTTGGTTGTCCTGAAAGCGGGTTGCAGCAGATCCCCTGGGGACCACCACGCTGGCGCGCGGTGCGGCGACTATAAGCGCTCAGCACATGCTGGAAGTGGCCAAACCGACAAGCCAAACCCCTCGCCTGGTCGGCAGAAAGGGCGCCGCACGCACGCGGGGCTTTCTACAATGGTCTGATGTTCAACACAACAGGGCGGAGAACCTCATGATCGTCGAGCGAATCTGGGTGGGCAATGCCCTGCGCAACTACAACTACCTGCTGGCCTGCCCAGACACCGGCGAGGCCCTGGCCATTGACCCGCTGGACCATGAAAAGGTGCTGGGCACGGCCAAAGCCCGCGGCTGGCAGATCACGCAAATTCTCAACACCCACGAGCACCACGACCACATTGGCGGCAACACCGCCGTGGTGGAGGCCACAGGCGCCAAGCTCATTGCGCACCACAAGGCCAAGGGCAAGATCCCCGGCGTAGACCGGGGCGTGGGCGCAGGCGATGTTATCAAGCTGGGCCGCCACATTGAGCTCGAATGCCTGGACACCCCGGGCCACACCCTCTGCCACATTTGCCTGTGCGCCCACGCGGAAGAACCCGCCCTGTTTTCAGGCGACACCTTGTTCAACGCGGGCGCGGGCAATGTGCACAACGGCGGCAACGTGGACGAGCTTTACAACACCTTCAGCCAGCAAATCGCCCGCCTGCCCGACCAAACGCGCCTTTTTGCTGGCCACGACTACCTGGCCACCAACCTCCAATTCACCCTGGCCCGCGAGCCCGACAACGCGGCCGCCCAAGCCCTGCTGCCCCTGGCGCAAGCCCAAGACGGCGCTCAAGCGCCTGTCACCACGCTGGGCCAAGAGCGCCAGCACAACAGCTTCATGCGCCTGCAAAGCCCCAGCCTGATCGCCATCCTCAGGCAAGAGTTCCCCGACTTGCCCGAGCAGCCCGATGAGCGCACGGTGTTCACCAAACTGCGGGAATTGCGCAACCGCTGGTGAGGCAAAGGGCCGGTCAAGGATTGGCACATGGACTGGCTTGGCGTGCGCCCTGTTGAGCCGCACAATGGATCTGTGAACGCAGCCCAAACCGAGCCTACTGGGGGAACGCTATGAACACCTCATCTCGGGACTTTGCCGAGCACCACATGCACACCGTGCTGGCCCGCTTGGCGGGGCCAGGTGCAATGCCCCGGGCCGACCAGCTGGACGCGGTGCACGCCGTGCTGCAACCGGCCTCGCGCGTGCTGGTGGTGCAAGCCACGGGCTGGGGCAAGTCGGCGGTGTACTGGGCGGCCACGCACGCCATTCGCAGCACGGGCGCTGGCCCCACGCTGGTGGTCTCGCCGCTCTTGGCATTGATGCGCGACCAAGTCAGCGCCGCCGAGCGGGCGGGCCTGAAGGCGGCCACCGTCAACTCCACCAACATCGAAGACTGGGATGAGGTGTTTGAGCGGCTGGACCAAGACGCCATAGACGTGCTCTTGGTCTCGCCCGAACGCCTGGGCAACCCCCGCTTTGCCGCGCGCCTGGGCGCCTTGCTGGCCAAAGTGGGCCTGATCGTGATCGACGAGGCGCATTGCATCAGCGACTGGGGCTTTGACTTCAGACCCGACTACCAGCGGCTGGCGCGGGCGCTGCTCTCCACGCCCACGGCCAGCGTGCTGGCCACCACGGCCACGGCCAACCAGCGGGTCACCCAAGACATTGGCAAGCAGTTGGGCGAAAGCACCCTGACCTTTCGCGGCACGCTGGCGCGCACCTCGCTCACGCTGTCGGTGGTGCCCGGTTTGTCCCCGTTGGAGCGCTACGCCTGGATGGCAGGCGCCCTGGAACAACTCCCCGGCTCGGGCATTGTCTATGTGCTGACGGTGGCCGAAGCCGAGCGCTTGACAGCGTTTTTGCGCAGCTGCGGCCACGCCGTTGAGGCCTACACCGGGCAGACCGACGCCGACACCCGCTTGCAGGTGGAAGAGCGCTTGCGCCACAACCAGGTCAAGGCGGTGGTGGCCACCTCGGCACTGGGCATGGGTTACGACAAGCCAGACCTGGGGTTTTGCGTGCACGTGGGCTCGCCCGCCACCCCGGTGGCCTATTACCAGCAGGTGGGCCGGGCCGGGCGTGCGGTGGCGCATGCCGAAGGCGTGTTGCTGCCGTCTGATGCCGACGAGCGCATTTGGGACTACTTTGCCACCGCCTCCATCCCCGATGCAGGCACAGCAGCCAAGGTGCTGCGCAGCTTAGAAAGCCAGGCACGCAGCCTGCTCGACATCGAAGCCGACACAGGCACCCGCCGAGGTCGGCTGGAAGCGCTTTTGAAAATCTTGGCCGTGGAAGGCGTGGTCGACAAAGAAGGGGCCGCCTGGCGCGCTACGGGTCTGCCCTATGTGCACGACAGCGCCAAATGGACGGCGCTGGCCCAGGTGCGCCAGCAAGAGGCGGGCATCATGCGCCAGTACGCGCAAGGCCAGGGCTGCCTCATGGCCTACTTGCAAACGGCGCTGGACGATCCCGCGCCCGCGCCTTGCGGGCGCTGCTCGGTGTGCACCGGCGCCCTGCCTTTTCCAGGACTGGCGCCCACACCCGACAAGCTTCTGGCCGCCCGCGACTTTTTGCGCGGCATGGACGTGGAGATTGAGCCGCGCAAACGCTGGCCCGCTGGGGTCTCGCGCAAGGGGGGCATTCGCGGCTTTGAGGCCGGGCGGGCCGTGGCCTTTGCCGATGACCCGGGCTGGGTCCATGAGCTGCAGGCTTTGCGGCGGCACGCCCGCAGCGCTGGCGATGGCTTGGCACATGATCAAGCGCTGGGCGCTGACACCAGCCCCATCCCCGAAGCCCTGCTGGCCGGCGCCCTCGCCACCTTGGGCCGCTGGTCCAAAAGCTGGCCGGCTCGGCCGGTGTGCGTGGTGCCTCTGCCGGCCCAGCACATGGCGGCCAACTTGCACCTGGCCGCCCACATTGCCCGCAAAGGCCGCTTGCCTTTGCACGAGGTGTTCAGCTGGCAGGGCGGCACAGCGCCCGATGACACCGCGTCCACCCCCGTGGTGGCCCATCTTGAACAATCCATCGTCCTGTCGCCTGACGCGCAGCTTCCCGCCGGGCCAGTGCTTTTGGTGGGCATCGACGCCCGCACCCGCTGGACGGCCACGGTGGCGGCGGCACTGCTGCGTGAGCGCGGTGCAGATCAGGTGCTGCTGCTGGTGCTGCACTTGCAGGCGTGAGCATGAGCCTGAAACTGAACACTTGTAGGAGCTTGCCTGCAAGCGATTCGCGGCGGGCCACAGGCATCGCCTCTTGCGAAGAATCGCCGGCAGGCCGGCTGCTACATGGAGCCATGTTTTGTAAGAACTGCAGACTCAGCCTGACACGCGCAAGAGGCCACGGACGACAAGCCCTCATGCGGGCGCGCTGCACAGTCAAACCTTCACCCTTTTTGCTGCACAGGACACCCCCATGTTCAAGCGCATTCTTTTGGCCAGCGACGGCTCCGAGGCCTCGCGCCATGCGGCGCACATGGCCGTGGGGTTGGCCCGGGCGCATGCGGCCAATCTGACGGCCGTGTTCGTGGTGGACCCCTACCCTTACCTGGGCCTGGGTCAAACCAACCCCTTGGGATTTCCAGGCTACATGGCCCAAGCGCACGACCATGCTGCACAAGTTCACGCCGAGATTGAGGCCCTTTGCCGCGCGCAAGCGCCTGGCTTGAACCTGCAGTTGCGCTTGGTCGAAGACGTGGCGCCAGCTGACGGGATTGTGCAAACCGCCAAAACCGAAGGGGCAGACCTCATCGTCATCGGCTCACACGGCCGCAGCGGCCTGGCCCGCCTGATGCTGGGCAGCGTGGCGAACAAGGTGGTGGCGCAGTCGCTGGTGCCGGTGCTGGTCACGCGCTGAAAGCCGGGACTGGCCTATCTGCGAGAAGCAGACTTGCATTTGATGGACTGGACCTGGTGTCAGTGCCTTGTAGTCACTGACTCCCATTGCGCTGCTGCCGAGCTTGGGCGCTCGCTTGTTTGACCTGCAGCTGGCGCCTTTCAGCACCAAACCCGCTCAAGCTCAGATTGAGAGTCCAGCCTTCAGCCCAGCGCGGCAGCCAAGCGCTTGACGCCTTCTTCAATCTTGGCCACGTCAGCGGTGGCAAAGCTCAGGCGGAAGGTGGAGGTGTCGGGGTTTTCGGCATAAAAAGGCGCGCCAGGCACAAACGCCACGCCCTGCTCAATGGCCCGCTTGGCAAAGGCGCCCGCATCGCGCGAGCGGCCGCCCGCGCCTGTGAGCTGGGCCCAGAAAAACAGGCCCCCTTGCGGCTGGGTAAAGCTCACGGCCTCGCCCACCTCCCGCTCAAGCGCACGGCCCATGGCCTGGGCGCGCTCGGCGTACACGCGGCGCACCTGCGCCAAGGTGGCGGGCATGCGGCCAGCCTGCAGGTAGCGCGCGGCCGTGGCTTGGGCAAAGGTGCTGGTGTGCGCATCGCTGAACTGCTTGCACATGGTGGCGCGGGCCAGCAGCTCGGGGTGGGCGGCCAGCCAGCCTACGCGCAGGCCGGGGCTGAGCACCTTTGAAAGGCTGCCGCAGTAAGCGATCCAGTCGCGGCTGCCCGGCACCTGCTCGGACAAGGCCAGCAAGCTGGGCGGCGGTGCTTCGCCAAAGTAAAGGTCGCCATAGGGGTCGTCTTCGACCACCAGCACCTGGTGGCGAACGGCCAGCTCCAGCACTTTGAGGCGGCGCTCCAGGCTGAGCAAACCGCCGCTGGGGTTGCCAAAGGTGGGGATGAGGTAAATCATTTTGGGCCGGTGCTGCACGATCAGCTGCTCGAGCAGGTCCACCTGCACGCCGTGCTCGTCCACCGGGGCGCTCACCAACTGCGCGCCATAGAGCCTGAAGCACTGGATGGTGGCCAAAAAAGTGGGGCCTTCCACAATGACTTTGTCGCCCTCATCCAGCATGACCTTGGCCAGCAAATCCAGCGCCTGCTGGCTGCCGGTGGTGACGATCAAACCCTCGGGCGCGCAGGCCATGCCCTTGCTGGCCATGAACTCTGAAATGCCGCTGCGCAAGGGGCCATAGCCCTCGGTGGCGCCGTACTGCAAAGCCGCGCCCGCCTCGTGGGTGAGCGCCTCGCTCACGGCGCTTTGCAGGCCCGCCACGTCAAACATGGCGCTGTCTGGAAAGCCACCGGCAAAACTGATGATGCCCGGCTTGCCCAGCAGCTTGAACAGCTCGCGGATGGCGGAGGTTTCGACGTTTTGGAGGCGTTGGGCAAACTCAATGGGCATGGTGCGGTGCTGAAAAAATATAGGCCCTCATGTTAGCGCCAGCGGTGACCCACTCTAGAGTCCAGCATAGCGATGTCTTGCCCCACCCCGCTAGGCGTTCGCACACCCAAAACCCACACCCCCAGCAGCGGCCTGAATTTAGTCATCAACTCGGCCCTAAACTGCCGCCCATGAAACGAGATGCCATTGCCCCCTTTTTTGCCACCTTGCACGCGTCCAACCCGCTGCCCGTGACCGAGCTGGAATACACCAGCGTGTTCGAGCTGCTGGCGGCGGTGCTGTTGTCGGCGCAGGCCACCGATGTGAGCGTGAACAAGGCCACGCGCCGGCTGTTTCCGGTGGCCAACACGCCGCCAAAAATCTTGGCGCTGGGCTTGGAGCGCCTGGAAGGCCACCTCAAAACCATAGGCCTGTACCGCAACAAAGCCAAAAACCTGCTTCAAACCTGCCAAATCTTGGTGGACCAGCACGCCGGCCAGGTGCCGCGCACCCGGGAGGCGCTCCAAGCCCTGCCCGGGGTGGGCCGCAAAACCGCCAACGTGGTGCTGAACTCTGCCTACGGCGAGGCCGTGATGGCGGTGGACACGCATATTTTCAGGGTGAGCAACCGCACGGGCTTGGCCCCCGGCAAAAACGTGGACGAGGTGGAGGCGCGCCTCATGAAACGCGTGCCGCCCGAGTACCTGGTCAACGCCCACCATTGGTTGATTCTGCACGGCCGCTATGTGTGCCAGGCGCGCCAGCCGCTGTGCGGGCAGTGCGGGGTGCGGCAGTGGTGCAGCTTCAAGGACAAAACGAGCTGAGCGACTTTGCCTTCTTTAAGTGGCAAAACGCGCTTGGCTTGAAGGCCTGCAAACGAGCAAGAACTGAGCAAGTCCTGGCTGTTGCGCCCGCAAGGCGCTGCGCCCAAAGCCCGGTTTTAATTAATTGGGGTCAGATACAGGTTTATTCATCCGAATTTTGATGCTCTTGAGCACACACTGGCCGTTTGCGCAGATGTGCGCTCGGCCACCAAGGTGCAAGCCATGGTGCGCCAAGCCAGCGACTGGGCCGTTGGCCCCATCAACGCCTTGGTCAACAACGCCTTGGTCAACTACCAGTTCAACGGCGATGCGCGCCACCACTTGGACACCATCCCTTGGGATGCCCTGCAGTCACAGATCGACGGCGCTATGCGCGGCAGCCTTAACAACCTTCAAGCCTGCCGTTCCGGCATGCAAGCGGCCGGTGGCGGATGTGTGGTGAACATCGGCACCAATTTGTTTCAAGACCCGCTGGTGCCTTACCACGACTACACGGCAGCCAAAGGTGCGCTGCTGGCGCTCACGCGCACCCCCGCTAAAGAGTGGGGGCCGCAGGGCATTCGCGTGCACATGGATTCGGGCGGCTTGCTGCTAAGCACCGACGTCAGCTCAACTAGCCCAGCCGAAGTTTTTGGCATGATTTCCACAGCCACCCCATTGCGTAAAGATACCGCGCCCGAAGAGGTGGCCGAAGCAATGGTCATGCTGTTGAGTCCGCTGGCGCGCGGCATCACTGGGCAAAATTCGGTGGTGGACGGTGGGCTGGTTATTAACTGAGATGGTGATTTGAAAAATTATGGATTACTACACCTGAATGCTTGACCAGCCGCTGATCTCCAAATTCGTCTGGTGCTGAACGATGATAAAAAATTATTCGATTGATGATATTGAGTCTTTCACCACTCAATGCACAGGTACCCACCGGGTGCAGGTGCGTCACGGGGCCACTGTTCAACGCTGCGAATCGCTGCAAGTGTTGGCACGGCGTGCTCCTGTAGCAAAAACTTGACCGCCCGAATCACCCCCGCATGGGTGATCCATACCGCCTCGCGCAGGGGTGATGTGTGAAGCTCGAGCAGGGCGCTGGCCACCCGGTCAATCACCTGTTGTGTGCTTTCGGCACCGCCAAAACGGCAGTGGGCAAAGTCGGCTGTCCAATCGTCAAAAGCACTGCGGGGTATGGCATCCCAAGGCCTCAGCTCCCATTGACCAAAGTTCATTTCATTCAGGCGCGAATCGGTGGTAGGCGTGCCCAAGTCAGGTCGCAATTGTTGCAGCGCCAGTGCCAGTGCTTGAGCCCTGCCCAAAGCAGACACCCATACCGGCATGCTGGCCGGAAGCAGCGCTGCAGCAGCGTGGGCGGCATTTTGGGTGAGGACGGCATGCGCTGGCACGTCGCTGGCTCCATAACAAAGCCCCTCGGCCAAATCAACCTGCGCATGGCGCAATAGCCAGAGTTTCACAGCGCCAGTGCCAGCGCCAGGTAAAAACACACCTCGCTCACCTGCTGCGTGGCGCCCAGGCCATCACCGGTGAAACCCTGCAAACGGCGGTGCAACAACCGCCACATCCAGCCCATGCCCAACAACGAACCCAGCACTGCAAGCAGCCACGGCGCACTCGGCAACAACCACCACGCCAAAATCATGGCCAAAGCCCACCAAAGCACACCGGCCAGCAGCCCCAGCGTGGCGATGCTCTCGGCCAGCGGCTTGGACTTGGACTGCGGCGTGTCCCCCACATGCGCCAGCGTGCGGATGACAAACAGCGGCATCAGCCGCGAGGTGACGTGCGCAGCAAACAGCGCCACTGATGCCAGCCAGGCACCGCCAACCTGCGCCAGCAGCACCAGCAGCGCCACCTTCACGGCTACCGCAAACACCAGTGCCAGCGCGCCGTAAGTGCCCACGCGCGAGTCTTTCATGATGTCGAGCGCGCGCTCGCGGTTCATCGAACCACCCAGGCCATCCACCAGATCGGCCAAACCGTCTTCATGAAACGCGCCGGTCAGCAGCACGCTGAACACGGTGCAGGCCAAGGCCGCCACCCAGGCAGCGGCAGGCTGCGCCGGCAGCGCTAGCCACAGACCATAAAACACAGCAGCACTCAAGCCACCCACTACACAGCCCACACCAGGAAAGTGCGCCGCACTGGCCCGCAACATGGCTGGGCTAAAACCCACCCACCCCGCCAGTCGCCCAGTGACGGGAATGCGAGTGAAGAACTGGACTGCGAGCAGAAAGTGGCGAACGGGCTGCATGCTTGACAGCTCAAAGGTCCGTTGCGGCTGTTAGATCGGTGGCCACAACATCCTGCCTTGACACACCCGCTGTTTCAAAACTCGCCATCTCGCGCAGGATGGCGCAGGCACTGACCAGCAGCGGCCAAGCCAGCGCAGCGCCCGATCCTTCGCCTAGTCGCAAGCCCAGATCCAGCAAAGGCTCGGCCTCTAGGTGCGCCAGCATCAGCGCATGGCCACGCTCGCCCGAGCGGTGCGCGAACACACAGCGCTGCAAAACGGCTGGCTGCAGGGCGCTGGCCACCAGCACTGCGGCGCTGGCGATGAATCCGTCGACCACAATCACGCGGCGTTCCAGCGCGGCCTGCAGTACCGCACCTACCATGGTCGCCATCTCAAACCCGCCAAAAGTTGCCAATGCGTCCAGCGGTTTGGTAGCGTCTGGGTGGCGCGCCAGCACCTGGCGCAAAATGCTTACCTTGCGCTGCACCGCAGCGACGTCGAGGCCGGTGCCAGCACCGGTGCAATCCGCAACATCCAGCCCGGCAAGGCGGCTCATCAGCAGCGAGGCGGCCGAGGTATTGCCGATGCCCATTTCGCCCAGCAACAGCGCGTTGCCCGGCAACGTCGTCACCAGCGCAGCACCGTTGGCCAGCGCTGTGTTGAGCTGCGCAGCGGTCATGGCCGGGTTCTCAAGCGCATCGGCGGTACCCGGCCCCACCTTGCAAATCAAAAGACCGGGCCGCGGCGCAAATTCGTGGCACACGCCGCAGTCCACGACCGTGAGGCCAATGCCGTGCTGGCGCGCCAGCACGCTCACTGCCGCGCCACCGGCCAAGAAATTCTCCACCATCTGCCAGGTCACATCACTCGGATAGGCCGACACGCCGCGCGCGGCCAGGCCGTGGTCGCCGGCAAACACCACCAGCTGCGGGTCTTTCAGTTCGGGCGCTTCGCTGCCCAGCACCATACCGAGGCGCTGCCCGAGGCGCTCGATCTGACCCAGCGATCCCAGCGGTTTTGTTTTGTTGTCCAGCCGATGCTGCAGGCGGGCCGAAAGCGCAGGCTGGACGATGTCGTCGATGGCGGGAATGGCGAAAATCATGGTTCAGTCCTTGCGGATCAGGTCGTCGAGCACACCGGGCTCGGCGTGTTGCTCAAGAAAATTGGCGAGCCCGTCAAATACAGTCTCCAGGGTAGGTACCGCTGCACCGAACAGGGCGCGCAACACCGCGGGTTCTTCAAACAGACCATGCAGGTAGCAGCCGAGCACGTTGCCAGCGGCGTTTTGCCATGCCAGGCCGGGCATCACTTCGCGCGCCACATGGCCCCCATCGATTTGGGTCAGGTGCTGCTCAGTCTGACCGTGGTGGATTTCGTAGCCGGACGCGGTAGCACCTGAAAGCGCGGTCCAGGGGCCGTTGAGCTCACCAAAGGTGGCTGCAGTGCGGCGCAAGGTTTTGTCGTTATGAAATACGGTCACCAACGGTAACAGGCCTAGACCGGGCGCATTGCCCAAGGCCATGGGCTCGATACCATGAGTGTCGGTCAGCGACTCGCCCAGCATTTGCAATCCGCCGCAGATGCCCAGCACCGCACCGCCTTGCGCGGCATGTTGAACCACGGCTTGGTCCAAGCCTTGCTGACGCAACCAAATCAAATCGGCTGCGGTGGCCTTAGAGCCGGGCATGACGATCCAGTCGGCCCCGGCGCAGGCGGCAGGGCTACGCGCCCAAACCAGTCGCACGCCCGGCACGTTCTTGAGCGGCTGAAACTCGTCGAGGTTGCTGATGCGCGGGTATGCAATCACAGCCACGGTTTTAGTCACCGGTCCCGTTGCGCGGGTCCTGTCGTCAAAAACACCGTCTTCCTCGGGCAAACCATGCTGCCACCACATCGGCAAAGTGGCGACCACTGACACGCCGGTCAAGTCTTGCAGCATCTGTGGGCCGGGTGCCAGCAGGGCTGCGTCACCGCGAAATTTGTTGAGTACAAAACCGTGGATCAACGCACGTTCGTCCGGGGCCAGCAGCGCCCAGGTGCCGTACAGGTGAGCAAACGCGCCACCCCGGTCGATATCGGTCACCAGCAGGCAGCGTGCCTGGGCGTGGCGAGCCACACGCATGTTCACGATGTCGCTGGCGTGCAGGTTGATCTCGGCCGGCGAACCGGCACCCTCGATCACCACCACATCGTTTTCAGCCCGCAGGGCGTCCAGCGCAGCAGTGATGTGCGGCCAGACTTTCTCACTGCGTCCTCGCCAAGGCATAGCACTGAGTTCGCGGCTGACTTCGCCCATCAGTACCACTTGGCTGCGCGTGTCGGCCTCGGGCTTGAGCAGCACCGGGTTCATGCGAACGTCCGGCTCAGCCCAGGCTGCGAGGGACTGGAAGTACTGTGCGCTACCGATTTCCCCTTGTGCACCCGATGCGCCGACCACCACCCGCGCGTTGTTGCTCATGTTTTGCGCCTTGAACGGTGCCACTTTCAGGCCCTGCCGCGCATAGTGGCGGCAAAGGGCGGTGGTGACCCAGCTTTTGCCCGCACCGCTGGTGGTTCCGAGCACCATGACACACACAGCGGTCATGCCATGGCTTTCTGTTGATTTTGGAGGGCTGCCGCTAGGGCTGCTTGCGCAGTCGGAGGCTGCACGCTGAGGCGCCAGTGGCCCGGCAGGCCCATGCTTGTGGTGTCGCGCAGCTTGATGCCCTGCGCGCGCAAACCGGCCACGTTCAACGGCCCGGGCGCCTGTGCGCACACATAGTTGGCATCGCTGGGCAGGCAACCCCAGCCGAGGCTGCGCAACAGTGCCAGTTGCAGCGTTTTCCAGCCGCGCAATTGCTCACGGCTCTGCGCCAGCCAAGCCTGCGTTTCGGGCTGCACCCAGGCGCTGAGCATGGCCACGGCGTGGGCACCCAGCGGCCAGGAAGGTGCCAGGCTTTCCAGTGTTGCTTGCAGTGCGCTGGCTCCCAGCGGCGCAATGGCATACGCCCCGCGCACGCCGGTGAGGGCCAACGCTTTGTTGGGAGACCAAATTTGCCAAACGGTGTTCAGGGCGGCAGGTTCCAGACTACAACGGCCTGCCAGGCGCAGAGGTTCATAAGCACGGTCCAGCACCACCACGCCGCCCTGCTCGGCCACGGCCAGCGCCAGGTGTTCGGCCGCGCCTAGCGGGCTCGATGGCTCACACAGCCACAGCAAATCGGCTGCAGCCAGATCGTCCACACCCTGCAAGCCCCAGGCTGCTGCGGCCCGCGCATAGTCACCATAAGCCTGCGCGGGTTGCCACGCGGTTTTCCCACCTGCGCGCACCACCGCTGCGGTGATGCGGGAAATGAACTCGCTGGCGCTTCCAGCCATCACAATTCGTTCAACGGCTACCCCATGAAAATCGGCGAGCGCTGCACGCAAGTGGGTGTAAGCCGGGTCGGGGTAATGCTGCGCGTCGGCCTGCGCAAGCACGGCCAGCGCCATGGGGCACGGCCCACACGCGTTGGCGTTGGTGGAGAAGTCCCATAGCGGAACGCCTTGGGCATCTGGCCCGCCGTGCAATGGCTGCGTTGCCGTGTTCATACGGCTGGCCCCAACAGTCCTGCCACCCATACGATAACCGCCAGCCCCGCCAGCGAGCCCACCACACGACCCGACAGCTTCAGTGCCTGTGCGGTGTCTGCCGCTTGCGGGCTGCGCCCTGTGGGATGCAGCGTGTACACACCGGACTTGGCCAAGTGTACGTCCAAAGCCAGCGCCATGGCGGCCATGGGCCAACCGCTATTGGGTGACGGTGTTAAGCGCGCCTGCGCGCTCAAGTGCCGCAAAAGCCCCAACTTACCCTGAGCCAAGATCAGCACCGCCGTGATGCGCGCGGGCACCCAGGACAACACATCGTCAGCCCGCGCCGCCCACTTGCCCGCCCAAGTCCAGTCACGGCCATGCCGTTCCCCAAGGTAGCCCCACATGGCATCAGCCGTGTTGGCAAAGCGGTACAGCGCAGCGCCCGGCAAGCCAGCCACGGCAAACCAGAACAGCGGGGCCACCACCGAGTCGTTGAGGTTTTCGGCCAGGGTTTCAATGGCGCTTTCGCGCACCTGGGCAGCGTCCAAGGTGGTCACATCGCGGCTCACCAGCCAGGCCAAGCGGGCGCGTCCGTCAGTCAGCGACGAATCCAACGCCGCCTCGACAGCCAGCACTTCATCGCGCAACATGCGCCAGGCCAGCAAGGGCTTGAGCAGCAAGCCCAGCAAAAACATTTGAATCCAAAGTAAAGGTATTTGCACTGCAACCCAATTCAAAAAAAAGGCGCAAGTGGTCACCAACAAGGCGCCTAAACTCCAAGCCAGCAGGCCAGTCAATAACTCGCGTGTCGGCCAAAGCTGAGAACCGGGCAAGGGTGCGATACGTGCACCGACAATGCCCAAATACTGGCCCATCCACACGACTGGGTGCCAACGCTCACGTGGCTCGCCCAGCCACCGATCTATCCCTAAAGCCACCACCGTAGCACCTGCCAAAACCGACCAAGAAGGCTGCGTCAGCAGGGTCTGAGCGATGAGTTGCAAGGTCATAACCAATGGCTACAACGCTGGGGGCAAACGGGCAAGCATGCCGCCAACCAAGGCCGAGGGACGACTTGCTCGAGGCAAGGCACCATCTGGTGCCAGGTGATGCAGGGCTGCGCAGTCGAGCAATTGCTGCGCCACATCATCTGTAGCGGCCAAATCACCAAAAAGATAGCTGTGCTTGCCTTGGGCCTGAAAAGCGGCGGTACAAGAACGCGAACAGCCACCTAGGCAGGCCATGGCGCGCACGATGACCATCGCCCATTTCGGCTGCTCACCAAAAGCCTGTGCAGCCTGCACGGCCTCCAGCAAGATGTCTCCCGCGGCACGGTGCTCTCTTGGTGTGTCTATGGTGCGACAAGTGGTGCAAATAATAAGTTCAGTCATTCGCCTGTGTAAGTAAGTTGAGCGGTCAGGGGTTTATGAAGCAAGTGGAATAGGGCTGGCCTGGTCGTCAGTCTTCAATGCCTCGCTGGGCCGGAATACCCGCTTTGAAGGCATGCTTGACCAGCGTAATTTCTGACACGGTATCGGCCAACTCAATAATCTCTGCGGGGCAGCGCCGACCAGTGATCACAACATGGGTGTGTTTTGGACGATCGCGCAAGGTTTGCAAAACACCCTCCAGGGGCAACCAGCCGTAGATTAGCGGGTAGGTGAGCTCATCGAGGGTCACCATGAAGTAGTCGCCGCTCATGATGGCGGCACGGGCTTTTTCCCAACCGTCGCGCGCCAACTGGGCAGAATGTTCCAAGTCTTGGCTTTTCCAACTGAACCCATCTCCCAGGCCTTCAATCGGAATACCGAGCTGCTCGAACATGCGGTGCTCGCCGAAGCGCGCTGAGGGCACCTTCATGAATTGAAAAATTTTCACCAGCTTGCCGTGCACGTGTGTGCGGCCGAAGGCGCGCAAGGCCAGGCCAAAGGCAGCCGTGCTTTTGCCCTTACCGTCGCCAGTGTTCACGATCAATAAACCACGACGTTCGCCTTCGGGCTTCTCGTAGCCCTTTTCAGTGGGTGCGGATTCAATTTCCATGGTTTGATGTCCAGTCAAAGTTACAAGCGGATTCAATCGGGCAAAGCCACCCAGCGCTGACCCAAGGCGTGTATGGCGATCCGGTGTTCAAACACTGCCTCTAAAGCCCTGTGCGCCGCTTTTTCGTGGGTAGAACCAGCGTGCACAATGCGGCCTTGCTGCATTACCACCACCTCATCGGCCATGAGCGCCAGCGTAATTTCATGCAGCACGCTGACCACTGTTTTGCCTTGCTTGACCAAGCTGCGTACCAGCGCGATCCAGTCGGCCTGATGCGGCGGGTCTAGGTTGGCCAGCGGTTCGTCCATCAACATCACGTCGGCTTCGACCGCGAGCAACCGCGCCAGCAGCACGCGCTGGCGCTCGCCGCCCGATAGCACACCCAACGGGCGGCACTGCCAGTCCCAGGCCTGGGTCTGCCGCAGTGCGCGTTCCACCGCCGCGTGGTCGGCCGGGCTGGGCGATGCCAGCCAGGCCTGGTGCGGCATGCGCCCGAGCAAGGCCACGTCGTACACCGTGAGGTCGTCGGCACTGGCTTCACCAGCGCCGTTTTGCGCCAGCCATGCCAATGCCCGGGCACGCTCGCGCGGTGCCATGCGCGCCATAGGCTGGCCGTGCAACAACACGTCACCCACGCATGGCAACACACCCGCCAGCGCGCGCAGCAGGGTGGACTTGCCAGCGCCGTTGGGGCCAACAATGCTGGTCCAGCGGGCAGCGCTCAGCGTTAGGTTCACGCCCTGCAGCACATGCCGCTGGTTGTAAGCCACACCCAGCGTGGCATGCAGGTTCACCGTCTGCAAGGCGGCAGCGGGTAGGAGCTGTTCAGCGACCAAGGAAGTGACGGTGTTCAAAATGACGTCACCCCACCCGTTTGCGCATGAGCCACAACAAATAACCCCCGCCCAGCACCGCAGTGAGCACGCCCACAGGCAGCTCCTGGGGCGCCAGCAGGCCACGGGCCAAGGTGTCGGCCAGTATCAGCAACACCCCGCCCATGAGGCTGGCCAGCAGCACAAGCCATCCGTGGGTGGTTTTCACAACCGCGCGCACCAAGTGCGGCGCGGCCAGGCCCACAAAGGCGATCAGCCCGGTTTGCGCCACAGCGGTGCCGGTGGCCATGGCCAGCACACCCACCAGGGCTGCACGCAGCGGCCCCAGCGGCAGACCCAGACTTAGCGCGGTGGCCTCGCCCAGAGCCAACCCGTCGAGCAGGCGCGACAGGCCACACGCCAACAACAGGCAAACAAAACCGATACCGGCCATCAATCCGCATGCCGCCCAGCCCACGAAACCGGTAGAGCCCAGCATAAAAGCCTGCATGGCTTGCAAAATGTCGGGTGTGGTCAGCGTAACCAGCGAGGTGAGCGCACCCAGCACCACCCCCACCACCACACCGGCCAGCAGCAGCCGCAACGTGTGCTGCACACCGCGCGCCAGCGCCAGCGTGAGCAATACCGCCAGCACCGCCCCCACAAAGGCCGCCCCAGTGAGGCCCAGTCGGACCACCCACCCAGTGGCAAAAGGCGACACGCCCAGCCCCGCCAGGGCCAACGCCACACCCAACGAGGCTCCCGAGGCACTGCCCAACAAAAACGGATCGGCCAACGGGTTGCGAAACAAGCCCTGCGCCACCGCGCCAGCCAGCCCCAGCAAGGCACCGGCGGTAAACGCGCCCACGGTGCGCGGCGCGCGGATCTCCCACACAATCTGCGCTGCCACCGGGTCGGCCAACATGTTCCACACGGCCTCCAGCCCTGTGCTGCCCACACCCAGGCCCAGCACCGCCAGCACGCCGCCACACAACACCAAACCCACAGCCAGCCACAGCGGGCGCGAAGCACTCGCCCGAGCGTCTGTCAATGGCGGTTGCAAGGTAGCGGTGTTCACGGCGCTTTTTCCTGCAGGCAGCGCGCCATCAGGCGGGCAGCCTCGGCCATGCGCGGCCCTGGCCGCACCAGCACGTCAGATTCGTAGCCAGGGAACACGCACAGCCGCTCTTCCCGCACCGCACGGATGCTGCGCCAGCCGGGGCGCTGCGTCATGCCCTCAAAGTTGCGGTCGCCCACCATGATCACGTCCGGGTTGGCACGCACCACAAACTCTGGGTTGAGTTTAGGAAACGGCCCCAGGCTGGCTGGCACGATGTTTTGCACACCCAATCGGGTCAGCGTCTCGCCAATGAAAGACGAGGTACCCGCACCATAAGGCGCGCGGTTCACCTCAAAGTACACACGGGTGTTTTTCACGCGCGCCGGTAGGGACTGCGCCGCCGCCGATACCGCCGCGTCAATGTCACGCCAGATACGCTGGGTGGCCTGCGCGTCCACGCCCACCACCTGCGCCACCTTGCCCAGAACGCGCTGCACATCGGCATGGCTTTTGGTCTCAAGCGCCACCACCTTCAGCCCCAGCGACTCCAACCTTTGCACCACGCGCGATGACTGAGCCAGCAGCACCACGTCAGGTCGCAAGGCGACGATGGCTTCTACATTAGGATCAATACCGCCCCCTACACGCGGCAGCGCAGCAAGGGCCGCTGGCCAGTTCGAGTAACGGTCTACCCCTACCAGGCGATGACACTGGCCCAGTTCACACACGGTCTCGGTCAGCGATGGCAACAGCGAAACAATGCGCTGTGGTGGTGCCTCCCAGCGCACAGTCACACCCCGGTCGTCGGTCACCTGCAGCCCAGCCGCGTGCACGCTGCCCAACAACAACGCACAGCCCGCCAAGAACACCCACAGCACACTCAAATGCTTGCTTGTGTTCATGCTGCACCTTTCAGCACCAGCGGCAGGCCCGCCGCCATCAGCGTGACCCGGTCACATGCAGCAGCCACCGCCTGGTTCAGCTGGCCCAACGCGTCTACAAAGACACGCACATCACGCCCCATTGGAATCACGCCCAGCCCAATTTCGTTGCCCACCAGCACCACAGGGCCGCTCGCCGCAGCAACGGCACCGCACAGGGCGTGGCAGGCCGTCTGCCAGCCTTCTGCGCTGGCCAGCTGAATGGGGTCGGCAGGCATGAGCTGGTTGGTCAGCCACAGCGTGAGGCAGTCCACTACCACCATCGTGTGCGGTGCGCTGTGCTGGCGCAAAGCCGCACCCAGCGCCAAGGGTTCCTCCACAGTGGCCATGCCCGGCACGCGCTGCGCTCGGTCCAGTTGGTGGCGCGCGATGCGCTCACGCATTTCATCGTCCCAGGGCTGCGCCGTGGCAATCAGCACCGCCCGATGGTTGGGTGCAGCACTTAGCCAGTCGCTGGCCAGCATTTCAGCGCGGCGCGACTTGCCGCTTTTCTGACCGCCCAACACGAACTCGCTGCGTGCAATCTTCATCGCGCCATCCAGTTTGTCACGATGCGGTGCATCTGCGCCACGCCGTCGGTGAGCGCCGCCGGGCCGGGCTGCAAAATATCGGCAGACTTGATCTCGAACAGCTGCCCGGTCTGTACCGCCGCCACGTCTTGCCAGCCCGCACGGGCCGCCACCTTTTCTGGCCGAAACTTCTTGCCGCACCAAGAGCCAATGATGATGTCCGGGTTCCGACGCACGATCTCAGCGCCGTCGGCAATGATGCGGTTTTTGCCCAGCGACTCGCAGGCCAGCTCGGGAAACACATCGACGCCACCTGCCACACCGAGCAGCTCAGACACCCAACGGATGGCGCTGATGTGCGGCTCGTCCCACTCTTCAAAAAACACCTTGGGGCGGCGCTTGCCTGTGGCTTCCAGCGCGGCCACTTCAACACGGATCGCATCCAGCCGCTGGCGCATCACCGCGATGCGCGCCAACCCATCGTCAGCACAGCCCACCATCGCCGCCACTTGATACAGCATGGAAAAAATCTCGTCCACGCTGCGCTGGTTGAACACGGTCACCTGCACACCTGCGCGAATGAGCGATGCCGCAATGTCCGCCTGCAGGTCGGAAAACCCAAACACGCAGTCGGGTTGCAGCGCCAAGATTTTGTCCACCTTGGCGGTCAGAAACGCGCTCACCTTGGGCTTTTCGTCCCGCGCCCGGCGCGGTCGCACGGTGTAGCCACTGATACCCACAATGCGGTGCTCTTGCCCCAGCAGATAAAGCCACTCGGTGGTTTCTTCGGTCAGGCAGACAATGCGTTGTGGGCCGAGGTTCACGTCAAAGTCTCCGGTAAAAACAAAGCAGCGGCAGCCGCCGGGCTGTAGGCCATCCAGGCGTGGAAGTAGCTGGCACGCAAGGAACCACGCTGGTACACCGCCTCGCCAGGGCCTACCGCGCCACCGCGCACTGATGCTGTGTGCAGCACAGGCTCCAGCGTTGTTTCGCAGAGCGAATAATGAAACGTGTGGCCGCGCAACTCGCCCGAACTCAAGTTGAGCTTTTGTGGACCCAGTGCAGCCAGTCGGGCCTGCATGCGCACCACCCCAGGCAGCAAACCCCAAACCGCATGGCTCAGGCCCTGATGGTCAACGATGGCGTCAAACAACACCATCATGCCGCCACACTCAGCCCACACCGGGCGCCCTGCGCCCACATGGGCCACCAGGCTGTCGCGGCTGGTGTGAACTGTCGACAAGGTGTTGGCGTGCAGCTCGGGGTAGCCACCGGGCAACCACACCGCGTCGCATGTGGGCACTTCCTCGTTGGCCAGTGGCGAGAAAAACACCACCCGGGCACCCAGCGCGAGCAAGGTGTCTAGGTTGGCGGCATAGATGAAGCAAAAGGCTGCGTCGCGCGCCACGGCCACCGTTTTGCCAGCCAGCAACGGTGCCACAAGTGGCCCCTCTCGCGGTGGTTCAAATTCGACCGCCCAGCGCGCGAGCGCCGCTCGATCCATCTGACCCAACGGTGTTCCCAGCAAGGCGTCGGCTGCAGCATCCAGCCGATCAAGCGCATCGGGAAGCTCGTTGGCCATCGTCAGTCCCAAGTAGCGTTCAGGCAGCGTAAAGGCCGGGTCACGCATGACAGCGCCCAACCAGGCGGTCGGTGAATCCGCATCGCCGACGGGCAATGCCGCTTGCAGCATCTGTGCATGCCGCTCGCTGCCCACACGGTTGGCCAGTACACCCGCCCAAAGCAATCCTGGCCGGTAGTGCTGCAAGCCAAACGCCAGCGCACCAAACGTGCCGGCCATGGCCGATGCATCGATTACCGCCAATACGGGCATCCCCAACCTTCGCGCCAGATCCGCCGCGCTTGGCTCGCCATCGAACAGGCCCATGACCCCTTCCACGATGATCAAGTCTGCATCATGCGCAGCTTCGTAAAGGCGAGTCCGCACATCGTCTTCACCTGTCATCCACAAATCTATGTTGTGCACCGGCTGGCCCGTGGCCAGTTCAAGCCACATAGGATCTAAAAAATCCGGCCCGCACTTGAAAGCTCGCACCCGCATGCCGGCTCGCGCATGCAGACGCGCCAACGCAGCGGTGATCGTGGTCTTACCCTGGCCAGAGGCAGGTGCGGCAACAAGGACAGCGGGCGTTTGCATTTTTGGAATCAATCGGTCCACTGCAGTGAGACAAACAAGTTTCGCCCTGGAGTCGTGAACCCGTTCGCCAGTGAATAAGTTTTGTCACCTAAATTGTTTAAACGGCCAACGATCCGCCAATTTTTATCCCACCGGTAACTGGTACCCATGTTAAAGACGCCATACCCAGGTAAAGTCAAGTTGCTCGCTGAGTCAAAACGATCTCCAGAAAGTCTTAATTCTGCAAAAGGTGTCCATGGGCCAATGCGATGATTTAGTTGGGCTCGAACCAGGTTACGCGCCACCCTGGATACCCGTGCATTGGTCGGTTTTAAACGCGGATCGGCGTAGTCGTAAGAGGTGGACAGGCGGGTGTCCGACCACGACCGGTCCCAGTTGAACGTTGCACCTTTCAAGACTGCCAAGCTAGATTGAACATTGGTCGCAGTGTTGATGAAACCTTGGACGTCGTTCTGGTAAATGACCATGCCGGCTCGTTGAGATCCAGCGCTGTATCGAATTCCGATTTCATGAGACTTGCCTTCCTGCGGTTTAAGTGCAGTGTTACCAAATCCGGGGAAATACAACTGGTTGAATGAAGGCGCCTGAAATGTAGTGCCGACATTGCCGACCAACCGCCAATCGCTGTTGAGCTTGTATCCGCCGGAAACTGACCAAGTATTGAAATTACCGAATTGTGAGTTTTGGTCATGGCGTGCTGTTAGCAATGCGTCCCATCCATCGGCACGTTTAGAGTAGGACGCTACAAAACCACTCATGGCACGTTCACGAACTGTGTAGAAGGTAGAGCTGTCCACTTCGTCAAGGCGATGTTCAGCTATGAGAGAGAGGCTGTCATTACCGATCCGTAAGTTGTTTTGCCATGAGAACTGCTGTCGATGGGTGTTGAAACGGCTTTCTCCTGCCGAAGTGTTGTCGGATTCCAGTAAATAACGGCTGGGTGAAATATCTTTGGATTGACCTATTTTCAGGTTGGAAGACCAGGATGGTGTCCATTTTGCGGCCCAATCCAAGGACAACTGGCGCATGGAAGGGACATTAAAGGCACGGAGATTGCCTGCATTGGTGCCAGCAGGCGTGGGGAATGGTGCCCCGTCAAAGTCGTACTCGCCTTCACTGTGCAATAAGTTTAAATTAAGCTCATGCAATTCACTGAGTTTCCACTGAAGGCTACCGTCCAAACTGGCAAAACGGTAACCATCTTTGTCTTTGTTGAATCCTGAAGCGTTTGGTGTTTTCACATTGATACCGTCAGCACGTTCATGAGATGCCCCCAGACTGTAGCCCCAGGCGCCGCTGCGACCTGAAAGGCTGACGCCAAGCTGGCCTTGCCCGTCACTACCCAAACCAGCCGTTACGGACCTTTGCAATCCGTCTACGGGTTCACGGGTAAAAATTTGAATGACTCCACCAACGGCATCAGGTCCGTACAAAGCGGCTGCAGCCCCACGCAGCACTTCCACTCGCTCGATGCGCTCCAGTGGCAGGTTTTCAAGCGAAAACGAACCCAAGGTGGCCGAACCCATCCGGACACCGTTGACCAACAAAATGGTTTGCGAAGCAGAGGCTCCTCGAAGTGACAAATTGGTAGAAGAACGATAACTACCATTGGTAACAAGTTGAACCCCTGGCAAATTTGCCAACACGTCACCTAAAGATTGAAGTCCAGCGTTTTGTAGTGTCTCGCGGTCTATGATCGAGACATCCGCCAGAACGTCTGACAAGGATTGGGACATTCGACTGGCAGTTATTACCACAGAGTTTAGTTGGGTAACTTGTGCATTTACTGTGGATGCCAAAGTCAAAGTAACAACGGATAAAAAATGCACGGCAAGGCGCGCACAAATGGAACAATTTTTCATTTGAAACAAACAAGTCAAACGCCCTCACCGCCTTCCCCGACAGTGCATGGGCTTTACAGCCTGTCTTGCGACAGGTCACCTTATTGGCCGGTATCCGGGCTGGTAGATGCGACCTTCACCACCTTCCCAGCTGCCTGTTTCAGGGCGGCCAGTGGTTTGAGGTGAAAGCTGGGTTGTTGTTTGAAGACAACCCGTCTACTTACCGTTGCGGGGGCAGCGCAGGTTAGGCTTTCAGCGTGGGCGGTGTATCCGCGTGGCTTGGGCGCCCTCCTGCTTCCCGTTGAACTGCCGCGTGTGAACCACGCTGCGAGCACCAACAACTTTATTCTACGCAGCTGATGTGGGTGTCACCCTACAATATTCAAACAATGTCAGACTCCCTCCAACTTGAACAGCTTGTCGAGCGCGTCGAGCGCTTGCTGCTGCGCCATGGGGAGTTGCAGCGCACCAATGCGCTGCTGTCAGAACAGTTGCTAGCGCTCACGCAGGAGCGCGATTCGCTCAAGTCACGCTTGCATGCCGCACGTGCCCGGGTCGATGCCTTGCTGCAGCGCCTGCCGCAAACGCCGGTCAAGGCCGCCGACGACACCACCACCCACACCTCCGCATGAAGCAAGTTGAAGTGCAGATCATGGGGCAAAGCTACCTGCTCGGCTGCCCTGAAGGTGGCGAGGAGCTGCTGAAGCAAGCGGTGCGCAAAGTCGATGCCGCGATGTGCAAAATCCGCGATGCCGGCAAGATCAGGGCGCGCGATCGCATTGCCGTATTGGCTGCGCTGAACTTGGCCTTCGAGTTGAGCGAGCAAAAGGCGAGCCCAGCCCTACCCTCGCCGTCCAATCAATTGGCACGGTCCTCCGCCGGCGACCAGCCCTTGCCCGAAGACCTGCAAAACTTGATAGCTCGCCTGGACCAAGCCCTGGCCGGCGACGGGCAACTGATTTGAGCCGCGCGGGGGCCTGCGTCTGCCTCCGCCCATTCGCTGACTTTGTTTTATGAATGAAAGCAGCTGTGACACGCCGCACATCAGCAGCTGTGAGCGCCTACAATGGATTTGTCTGCGGATCGCATTGGGCTTTATATTTCCTTGAACCAATGCTCTTTGAGCACGGGCTTGGTACATCGTCAGGCAGGTGTGATCGTCTCGCGTCAGACGAACCCGACGCCTTTCTGCCCTAGCCCACCTGAACCCCGGTTCAGGATGACGGTCCAGTGGTACCCGCAGACACCTTTTTTCTGGGCGTTCAAGCCCCGCTAAAACAACAACAATGACGCTTGAACCCCTGCTCATCCTTGAATTGGCAGCCATTGGCATAGGCACCGGCTTTTTGGCAGGGCTCTTGGGCATTGGCGGGGGCATGATCATGGTGCCCTTTCTCACCCACATCTTGGCGGGCCAGGGCGCGGCAGCCGGTCTGTCTGTGAAGATGGCCATAGCCACTTCCATGGCCACCATCATCTTCACCTCCGTGTCCAGCGTGCGTGCGCACCACCGGATCGGTGCCGTGCGCTGGGACGTGGCCAGGCGCCTGGCGCCCGGCATTGTGCTGGGCAGTCTGATTGCCAGCCTGGGCGTGTTTGCCCACCTCAAAGGCAGTTACCTGGCCATTTTCTTTGGCCTCTTCGTGGGCTTTTCAGCCACCCAGATGCTGCTCAACAAAAAGCCCAAACCCAGCCGCCAACTGCCCGGCCCGGCAGGCCAAGCGGCGGCAGGCGGCTTGATTGGTTTTTTATCGGGCCTGGTGGGTGCGGGCGGTGCCTTCATCAGCGTGCCCTTCATGACTTGGTGCAACGTCAACGCCCACCACGCCGTGGCCACCTCGGCCGCGCTGGGCTTTCCGATTGCCGTGGCCAATGTGGCGGGCTACATCGTCAGCGGCCAGGGCCTGGAGCAGCAGCCTGCAGGCTCGTTTGGCTACCTCTGGTTGCCCGCACTGCTGGTCATCTCTGTCTGCAGCGTGTTCATGGCCCCCTTGGGCGCCCGGGCCGCGCACCAACTGCCGGTGACCCAGCTCAAGAAAATTTTTGCTAGCGTGCTCTACATGCTGGCCGCCTACATGCTCTGGAAGGGCTTGACCAGCGCTTGAAAACCGCCTGGTCTGCGCCTGATAAAAAGCACAATCGCATCGAGCTCGCCAGTCTGCGACCCAGGGGCAAAACACAGCCCCAACCGCCGAATCCAGCCTCTGATCGAGATCTGCGCGCGTCATTGGGCCAATCCGCAACAAAAAGGCAGCAAAAAGAGGCTTTCTCTCTAGGAAAACGCTTTTTTCTCCAGTAGCATCCGGCTTGCCTCTGGGAAGTAGTGCTCTTCGAGGTGAATTATCAACTTCAAGAAGGAAAAAATCATGGCAACTGCAAAGAAAGCCCCAGCCAAAACAGCGCCCGCCAAGAAGGCTGCTGCTCCGGCAAAAAAAGCCGCCGCCCCAGTGAAGGCAGCCGCTCCGGCCAAGAAAGCCGCTCCAGCTAAAAAAGCTGCAGCTCCTGCCAAAAAAGCTGCGCCCGCCAAAACAGCAGCGCCCGCTAAAAAGGCCGCTCCAGCCAAAAAAGCTGCAGCTCCTGCCAAGAAAGCCGCTCCTGCCAAAAAGCGCACGCCCAACGCTGCCTTTATGAAGCCCCTGACCCTGAGCCCGGCCTTGGCGGCTGTGGTGGGCGACAAGCCCCTGCCACGCACCGAGATCGTCAGCAAGCTGTGGGTCTACATCAAGGCCAAAGGCCTGCAGGACAAAGCCAACAAGCGCATGGTCAACGCCGACGACAAGCTCAAGGCCGTGTTCGGCAAAGCCCAAGTCTCGATGTTCGAGATGGCTGGCCTGATCGGCAAGCACGTCAAGTAATCAGCCTCGCGCTGCATAAAAAGGCCGGTGGAAACACCGGCCTTTTTTCATGGGGCTTGCGACGAGCGCGCGCACCGGCCCTGCAGGCTCAGAGCAACTCGCGCAGTTCCCGGGCAGCGTCCACCAACAGGGGCAGCAACTCCCGACTCAGCGCCTGGCCCTCCAGTCGGGCCATAGAGGTCACCACATTGAGCGCGGCCACCGTGCGCCCCTGCTGGTCGCGCAAAGGCACGGCCAGCGCATGCACACCCAACTCGTGCTCTTGGCTGGCCACGCAATAGTCTTGCGTGCGCACTTGGTCCAGCAGTGTTTTGAGCTGCCGGGGGTCGGTGTGGGTGTGCATGGTCAAGCGCGGCAGGCTGTCGGCCACCAGACTGGCCTTGATCCACTGCTTGAGCTCGGTTTGAGACAGCCCCGCCAGCATCACGCGGCCGGTGGAGGTGGCATGCGCCGGCAAGCGCGCACCCAAATGCAAGCCATAGGCCATCAGCCTGGCAGGGGTGGGGCCAGCCTCGCCAGGGGAGCGCCATTCAAAGCCGCTGCGGCCGATGATGACCACCTCCCGGCCGTCGAGCACCGCCACTGAAAACGACTCCCTGGTTTGCGCGGCCAAGCGGTTGAGCGTGGGCTGCACCGCGCGGGGCAAGCGCGAGGTGGCCAAGTAACTGCCGGAAAACCGCAACACTTTGGGGGCCAGCCAGTAGTAGCTGCCGTCGGTTTCCAGGTAACCCAAGTGCGCCAAGGTCAGCAAATGCCGGCGCGCTGCCGAGCGTGTGATGCCTGCGCGCTCGGCCGCCAGCGTGGCATTGAGCCGCTGTCGCTGCATGTCAAAGCTCTCGAGCACAGCCATGCCTTTGGCCATGCCCTCAATGAAATCGGCCTTGGCCACGGCTGGTGCGCGGGCATTGGAAGAGGCATGGGGACTGGGGGAGGCAGCGCGGGTGGGTTTGGTTGCGGGCGCAGGGGCGGTGCGGGTGGTCATGGGCTTGGGCTTGGGCTTGGGCTTTTGGCTTTGGGGGGGCTATCGGCAGACGCGGTCTTGCAGCCCAAAACAAGTCAAAGGACAGGACCGAGTTGGTGCGCGATCATCGCACGCCATCGCCGATCACCGAACAGCGCACCGGCTTCAAGGTTGAACTTTCATGACCTCGCCCTTTAAGCTTTAAAAACTCTTTTCGGACCCACACCAGAAAAGCATTTTGATTTCGAGGAGACACCCATGAGCACCCAACGCGTCCAAGTGGCCATCATCGGCGCCGGCCCCTCCGGCCTTTTGCTCGGCCAGCTGCTGCACAAGGCCGGCATTGATGCCATCGTCATCGAGCGCCAAAGCCCCGACTATGTGCTGGGCCGCATACGCGCCGGCATCCTGGAGCAGATCACCGTCGACCTGCTGCACGAGGCCGGCGTGGGAGAGCGTGTGCACAGCGAAGGCACGGTTCACCACAGCATCGAACTGGTGTTTGCCAACACGCGCCACCCCATCGATGTGACCGGGCTCACCCAGGGCAAGGTCGTGACGGCCTACGGCCAGACCGAGGTCACCCGCGACCTGATGGACGCGCGCCAGGCCGCCGGCCTGCCCTCCATCTACGAGGCCGCCCATGTGCAGCTGCATGACTTTAAGGGCGCGAGCCCGCGCGTGAGCTATGAAAAGGACGGCCGCTCGCATGTGATCGAGTGCGACTTCATTGCCGGTTGCGACGGCTTTCACGGCATCTGCCGCGCCAGCGTGCCACCCGGCGCTATCCGCGAGTACGAAAAGGTCTACCCTTTTGGCTGGCTGGGCGTGCTCGCCGACGTGCCCCCGGTCTCGCCGCATGCCGTGGTTTACGCCAACAGTGATCGGGGCTTTGCGCTGTGCTCCATGCGCAGCCTCACCCGCAGCCGCTACTACGTTCAGTGCCCCATGGATGACAAGGTGTCCAACTGGAGTGACGATCGCTTTTGGGACGAGCTGCGCCGCCGGCTGGACCCGGACATGGCCGAGCGCATGGTGACCGGGCCCAGCATCGAAAAAAGCATCGCTCCCCTGCGCAGCTTTGTGGCCGAACCCATGCGCTTTGGCCGGCTCTTCTTGGCGGGCGATGCAGCCCACATCGTGCCGCCCACAGGCGCCAAGGGGCTGAACCTGGCCGCCAGCGACGTGAAGTACCTCTCGAACGCGCTCATCGAGCACTACCTTGAGAAAAGCGACGCCGGTATCGACCACTATTCCCAACGGGCCTTGGCCCGCGTCTGGCGGGCAGCGCGCTTTTCCTGGTGGCTGACCTCCTTGATGCACCAATTCCCGGACACCGCAGGCTTTGGCCAAAAAGTCCAGGAGGCCGAACTCGATTACCTGGTTCACTCCGAGTCCATGTCGCGCTCGCTGTCCGAGAACTACGTCGGGCTGCCGCTGGACTTTGGCGGCGCGCTCGGCCTGCCCACATCAAGCTGAACGCGAAAGTTGGCCGGAATAAAGGCGCTCCTGTCTCGGCTGACAACCCGTTGCCGTCCTGATGGGGCAGAGAAAACTCTGCTTTATTCCACTTTCGCCCCGGACAACTTCACCGCTGCGCGGTACACCGCTTGGTCAGAGGTCAGCTGTACCAAGTGCTGCTCGGGGGTGTTGCCCACCGGATCAATGCCCAGGCCTTCAAAGCGCTTGATCGCTTCCGGGGTCTGCAAGGCCTTTTTAATTTCGGCGGAGAGCTTGTTGATCACCGACTTTGGCGTTGCAGCGGGCGCCAGGGCATGAACCGAGGGCACGAAGATCATGTCCTTGAGCCCCAGTTCAGCAAATGTCGGCACATCAGGCGCCTGCGAAGAGCGTTCGGGGCCAGCCACCGCCAAAAGCTTGACCCGGCCCGTCTTCATGTGAGGCGCCACGGCCTGAAAGGCCGAAAACAACACTTGTATGTCGCCTGCCAGCAGCGCTGGTGTCGATTGACCGCTGCTTTTAAAGGGGACGTGCAGCAACTTGATATCGGCTCGGGTCTTCATCATCTCGGTAGCCAGATGATGAATGGTCCCAGAGCCCGAAGTGCCGTAAGAAAGTTTGTCTGGGTTGGCCCTGGCATAGGCCACGAATTCCTTCCAGTTGTTCACCCCAAGTGAAGCGTTGACGGCAAGGTAAAAAGGGGTCGTTCCGATCAAGGACACAGCCGCAAAATCGCGCAGGGTGTCGTAGGGCGGTTTGTCCATGAGCAAAGGGGCAATCGCTGCATTGGACAAGTCTGCAATCAACAAGGTGTGACCGTCGGGCGCAGCGTTCACCACCGACATGGCCGCAATCACGCCTCCCGCCCCAGGGCGATTGCTGACCACGACAGTTTGTCCTCGCATGTCGGCACTGGCGCTCATGCGCTCGCCCAGCACCCGTCCGACCACGTCGGTCAAGCCTCCCGCCACGGAGGAGGAGACAAAAATGACAGGCTTGTTGGGGAAATTTTCTGCCTGTGCTGCGGCCTGGGAGGAGGAAAACAGGGCGAAAGCCGCCAAGAGCAAATTAAATTTATATTGAAGGGCAGACATATTGAAGAATTTAGTTGGAAAGATGATTGATGGATTATTATTACAACGGGTCGAAAAATCATCAACCCTTCATGCATCATTTATGAGAAAATTTATTCTATATCAATTGAGACATACCATTTTGGACAACAACCATGCAAGTCGTACCCATTGAAAGCCGCACCGTCACCGCACTGAACAACCAGATCCGAGAGGGGGTCATTCGTGCTGTGCGCATTCTTGAGGGCGAGCCCGGCCCAGACAACTTTGCCTTAAAGCTTGTCAATATCGAGGGTGACTTTTTTTCGCCACGTCACCGCCACAATTTTGACCAAGTGCGTCTGCAACTCGAAGGAAGCTTTGATTACGACAGAGATGGTTGCTTTACGCCTGGCGCCATCGGCTACTTCCCCGAGGGCACGCGTTACGGCCCGCAGACCTCCAGCGGCAACACCTGGAACCTGCTGCTGCAATTTGGCGGCGCCAGCGGGTCGGGCTACACCGCCGAATCAGAAGAAGAGCATGCGGCCGCCGCCCTGAGGGAGAAAGGAAAATTCGAAAAGGGTGTTTACACCTACTTTAATTCTGACGGCACCAAAATCAATCAAGACGCCTACGAAGCGGTGTGGGAACACATTCACGGCCGACCGCTGGTATACCCCAAAGAACGCTACGAGCGCCCGGTGTTCATGAACTCCAATGCCTTTAAATGGGTGCCACTTAAAGATCAACCTGGGGTGGCCAGCAAAATGATGGGCGTGTTTTCAGAGCGCGAAACCAAACTTGCTTTTTACAAGGTTGATTCCGCTGCCAAACTGGCTCTGGAAGAGAACAGTTTTTACTTTGTTCTTTCAGGCACGGGTGAAGTCAATGGCGGGGCCGTGGGTAAACACACCACTGTGCATCTCAAGCGCATGGAGAGTGGAACTCTGGCGGCAAATGCAGATCTTGAGTGCCTGCAAATCAAGTTGCCAAGCCGTTGCAATTAACCCTGTTGATGTTTTAGATGAAAGTATCACCCTTTAGCTTTGCTTATCAGCCGATAAGAGTGGCTTCATGAGGAACACGTCATGATGCCCAGAAAGTGCTCTAACTCAGCAAAGCATACGCCAGCTTAAGTCTTGGCTCATTACCCCGAACGGTGCCTGCAATCCAGACCACGCCAGGCTCTCGCGCGCAGCCTGCGACAGCCTCACGCGCGGACGGAAAACAGCTTGGCGCAGATCACGCTCAAGCCCTGGCCCTGGCTGCGTTAAATTCAAGGCATGAGCTTACATACCATCCCCGCCACGGCCATCGCTCCCACCTCACCCAAAGCACGCCCGCAACGCCCGCTCAAGGGCGTGCGCATCATCAGCTTGGCACTGAACCTCCCAGGCCCCGCAGCGCTCAGGCGCTTGGCCGACATGGGCGCGCGCTGCCTCAAGGTGAATCCGCCGGCAGGGGATGCCATGCAGGCCTACACGCCCCTGGGCTACGGCATGCTGCACCAAGGCATTCAAGAGATCACGCTGGACCTCAAAGCGCTGCGGGGACAGGCGGCCTTGGCCAAGCGCCTGGCCCGCTGCGATGTCTTGCTGACCTCTTTCAGGCCTTCGGCGCTGGCCAAGCTGGGCCTGGACTGGAAGGCCTTGCGCCGCGCCCACCCCCATTTAAGCCTGGTGCAGATCGTGGGTGCACCCGGCCCGCAGGCCGAAGTGCCTGGCCACGACCTGACCTACCAGGCCGAGGTGGGCTTGGTGCCAGGCATGGGGCTGCCCGCCAGCTTGTTTGCCGACATGGGCGGCGCGCTTATGGCCAGCGAGGCGGTGCTGCAGGCTGTGCTGCTGCAAAAAAATACGGGCAAGGGCAGCTTGCACGAGGTGGCCTTGTCACAGGCCGCCGCCTGGTTGGCACTGCCGCGCAACTGGAAGATGACCACACCCGATGGCGCCGTGGGGGGGGCTCACGCGGGCTACCGGCTCTATGCCTGCCAAGACGGCCGGGTGGCCGTGGCAGCGCTGGAGCCTCACTTTGCGCAGCGTTTGTGCGAGGCCGCAGGCGTGGCCCTGGGCCACCCGGTCAAGGACATGTTCAAGCCTGAGGTGCACTAGGCCGTGGCCGCTTGGCTGGCCAGCATGAGCCGCCGCCGCTTGGACAGCCTGGCCCGCAGCAAAGACATACCCCTGCACACCCTGGCCTGAGGCTTGTTCAAGGCCACCGCTGGGGCTGCCAGGCCTAAAGCTTTTTGTTCAGCCTGGGCATGCTGCTTCAAAAAGCGTTGCCGTGCGTTGCGCCCGAATCGCCCTGTGAAAAAGGCAAGCCCGCTAGCCTGGCCCAGGCGGGCCTTACTTGGCCTCTTGCTCCACCAAACGCTGAACAATGCGCCTGGCGGCCACCGAGCCGAAATCGGCTTTGACGCTGACCTCGGCGACTTGGCGGGTGTCGGTGTCTATCAGGCGCTGCTGCGCTTCGAGCACGTCCACGTCTTCCATGAAGGTGGCCAGGATTTGTTTGTGAATCAAATCGGTGACCTCTTGGTCGTCCAGCGCAAAGCAGCGCGTGATGGTCCAGTAATAGTGGCTGGTGCGGGCATCCACCGGCGTGATGGAGTTGATGGAAAACCAGCGCAGGCCCAGCTCCAGGTCCTCGCTGCCTGTGGGGTAGCCACGCGCGTCAATCGACACGCTGCACGGAGGCTGGAAACGAATGATTTGCCAGCGGTCTATGTGGCCAGTGAGATTGCGCACCCGCTTGAACAGCGGCGGCGGCGGCGTGTCGCGCATCACCCGCTGCACATGCACCTCGTTGCCCACCACCTTGACCTCCATGGGCGTTTCGGCCACGGCCGCGTTGCCTATGGTTTTGGTGTGCACAAAGGTTTCGTGCGTCAAATCCAGCAAGTTGTCGGTGAGCAACTGGTAGTTGGCCTTGACGACCAACATGCCGCCCGTGACGGTCCAGCCCGGCGTGTCGTTGTAGCGCAGGTCGGGGATCAGCGCCTCGTCGGCCAGCGCGGGGTCCCCCATCCAGATCCAGACCCAATGCCACTTTTGCACCACCGGGTAGGCCCTGGCTTTCAAGGCCGCGGGAATTTGGTCTTGCCCCGGAATGCGCACGCAGCTGCCGCTGCAATCAAACGTCATGCCGTGGTAGCCGCACTGCACGGTATCGCCTATGAGCGTGCCTTTGGACAAAGACGCACGCCGGTGCGGGCAGCGGTCCTCCAGGGCCACGGGCTGGCCAGCCAAGTTGCGGAACAAGACGACGGGCTCGCCCGTGATCCAGCGTTGGGTGAGTTCTCGGCCGAGATCGCTCGCCTGAGCGGCGACATACCAGCAGTTTTTTTGAAACATGGGGTCAAAGCGCCTGTGTGCCAGGCTCTGTGTCAGGTTGAATGTTGGGGGAGCAGCATCTGCTCAAAAAGGCTGGCGTGCCGGAGTGCAGGACCGCGTTCATTCCCGCTCGATCTTGCGGCTGTCCACCACGCGGTTAAAGCGCGCGACCTCACTCTCCACCCGGGCTTTGAAGGCCTCTGGGCTGGTGGGTGCGGCGCCGCCGCCCAGGTCGGCCAGGCGCTTGACGATGGCGGGGTCGGCCAAGGCCGTGAGGATGGCGGCATTGACGCTGGCCACAATGGGGGCAGGCGTGCTGCCGGGCAAGGTCACCCCCAGCCAAGACTCGTACTGCAGCGTGGGAATCACCGTGCTGATGGTGGGCACGCCGGGCAGCACGCTCACTGGCGCGGCCGAGCTCACCGCCACCGCCCGCAGCTGGCCGGACTGCACAAAAGGCAGGGCTGCGGTCATGGTCTCAATCAAGATGTCCACCCGGCCAGCAATCACCTCGGTGGCCGCGGCCGTGCCGCCCTTGAAGGGGATGTGCAGCATCTGCACGTTTTGCTCGGCGTTGATCCACTCGCCCAGCAGGTGGTGTGCGGTGCCCACGCCGACGGATGAAAAACTCAATGGGCGCTTGCGCGCCGTCTCGACCACGTCGGCCATGGTGCGTATGGGCGAGTTGGGCGCCACTGCCACCACCATGGGGTAAGTGGTGAGGGTGGAGGTCCAGGCGAAATCGGCCACTGCGCGAAATGGCAAGGACTTGCGCATGGCGGCCATGGTCGAGTGGCCGCTGGGGGCCAGCAGCCAGGTCAAGCCGTCGCCTGGCGCTTTGGCCACGGCGTCGGCCGCGAGTGCGCCACCGGCGCCGGCGCGGTTTTCCACCACCACGGTTTGACCCAACAGCTCGGCGAGCTTGGGGGCCATGAGCCGGGCCACGATGTCAGAGCTGCCGCCAGGGGCAAAACCGACCAGAATGCGAATGGGCTTGTCAGGGCGCCAGTTGCCGGTCTGCGCCAGCGCGGGCAGGCCGGTGGCCAAGCCGGCCAGGGTGATGAGGCCCAGGCCAAGGGCTTGGCGACGGTGGGGCAATGGGGTCACGCTGTCTCCTTTTACAGTGCCGCGGGCAGGAAAGTGAGGCGGCAAGCTGTGGCGATGATGCCGCAGAATGTGTCCCAAGCGTGTGATGGCAAGCCCTTGCTGGGGCAAACCCTGAATGGCGGCCACAGGCCTAAGATGCCGCAGTTTTCACCCCTCGCCCGCGCTGCGGGCCTGACCCTTGACGAGGATGATGTCATGAGCGACTTGCTGCGCCGCCCCGGTGCGCTGACCTTCAGCCACATGGGCATGTATGTGCTGGACATAGAGCGCATGGCCCGCTTTTACCGCGAGGTGCTGGGCTTTACGGAAACCGACCGGGGCCTGCTCGGCACGGCGCAGCTGGTGTTCCTCAGCCGCGACCCTGCCGAGCACCACCAACTGGTGCTGGCCACCGGCCGGCCCGCAGACCTGGGTTTTTCTGTCATCAACCAAATTTCTTTGCGCGTGCCCGACCTCGCCACCTTGCGCGAGGTGCGCCGCCGCATGCAGGCCGATGCGGGCGCCCACGACCTGGCCAGCGTGACCCACGGCAACGCCATATCCATTTATGTCCGCGACCCCGAAGGCAACCGCCTGGAGGTCTTCATGGACTGCCCCTGGTACTGCGAGCAGCCGCTGCGCGAACCGGTGGACCTGGACCTGCCCGACGAGGCGGTGATGGCGCAGGCCGAGGCCATGGCCCGCAGCCGCCCCCGCTTTCAGCCCCGCAGCGAGTGGATGGCCGAGATGGCCCGCCGCATGGGACAGGCTTGACTGCTTTTTTTCCTTCAACCCCTCACACCCCATGAAACTCATCAGCTTTCTCCATCAAGGCCAAGCCACTTACGGCGCAGTGACAGGCCAAGACCAAGTCATTCACCTCGGGGCGCACTTGGGCGCGCAAGCGCCAGACCTGCAGTCCCTGCTGGCCCAGTACATGCTGGCGCAGGCCCAGGCGCTGGCAGCATCTGAGGCCCCTACCCTCACCTTGGCAGAGTTGGAACTGCTGCCCGTGATCCCCAACCCCGGCAAGATCATTTGCGTGGGCCTGAATTACCACGACCATGTGCGCGAGACCGGGCGCGAGCTGACCGAAAGCCCGGCTCTGTTTGTGCGGGTGGCCAACTCCCAGGTGGCCCATGGCCAGGCCATCGTCAGGCCGCGCGAGTCGCACCGCCTGGACTACGAGGGCGAGATCGCCGTCATCATTGGCCAAGGCGGGCGGCGCATCAGCGAGGCCCAGTCCTGGCAGCACATTGCCGGCTACAGCTGCTACAACGACGGCAGCATCCGTGACTGGCAGGTGGCCACCACCCAGTGGACAGCGGGCAAAAACTTTTGGCGCACGGGCGGCTTTGGCCCCTGGATGGTCACGGCCGACGAGATCGCGCCCGACCAGTTGATGACGCTGACCACCCGCCTGAACGGCCAGGTGATGCAACAAGCCACCACCGCCATGCTGATCCACAGCATTCCCCGGCTGATCAGCTACATCTCCACCGTCATGCCGCTGGAGTCTGGCGACGTGATCGTCACCGGCACCCCGGGCGGCGTGGGCAACAAGCGCAACCCGCAGGTCTTCATGAAGCCGGGCGACGTGGTAGACATTGAGATTGATGCCGTGGGCGTGCTGCGCAACACGGTTTGCGACGATTGAGCGGGCGCTGTGAGGTGGTCTGGCCCATGCGCGAAATTTTTGATGCCACTTCTTCAATCCAACCCATTCACGGCAAACAACACAGAGCTGAGCTTGAGCGTCTAGGCATGGGTTTGAAATTTTTTTCACGTCTTTGGGCCACACACCCTGTGAGCGCCAGCCTGGTGCGACTCGCAGCAATGAACACGGTGGCCGCCCTTGCCTTGGCCGCACCGAGTGCCTGGGCGCAAAGCACCGATTTGTCGGCCTGCATGGCCGAGTTGCGCCCGGCAGCGCGCACGGCCAAAGTCACCGACACCACCTGGGCACGCCACACGGTGGGGCTGCAGGCCGATTTCAGTGTCATTGAAAAGCTGAACTTTCAGCCCGAATTTCGCACCGCCATTTGGGACTACCTGTCGGCCTTGGTGGACGATGAACGCGTGGCCGATGGGGCAGCGCGCCTGAAAGAGCAGCGAGCAGCCTTGGCGCGTGCCGAGCAACGCTTTGGGGTGGATGCGGCCACGGTGGTGGCGGTCTGGGGCGTAGAAAGCAATTTTGGCCAAACCTTTGGCAAATACCCGCTGGTGCAGGCGCTGGGCACGCTGTCGTGTCACGGGCGGCGACAAAGCTATTTCCGGGGCGAGTTTTTCGCGGCGTTGCGCATATTGCAGGCCGGTCACATCGCTCCTGAGCGCTTGGTGGGCTCTTGGGCGGGGGCGTTTGGCCACACCCAATTCATGCCCAGCACTTTTGAGCGCTTGGCCGTGGATTTTGACGGCGACGGCCGCGCCGACCTGATGGACAGCAGCGTCGATGCCTTGGGATCCACCGCCAACTTCTTGGCCCGCGCGGGCTGGCAAACTGGCTTGCCCTGGGGCATAGAGGTGAGGCTGCCCTCTGGCATGTCTGTCGCGGGAGAGGGGCGGCGCAGCAAGCGCCCCGTGACCGATTGGACGGCACGCGGCGTGCGCCGCACCGATGGCACGGCCCTGCCCGACAGCTTGGGCGCTGCGGGCCTGCTGACCCTGGCCGGGGCCAAGGGTCCTGCGTTTTTGGTCACGCGCAACTTTGACGCACTCTACAGCTACAACGCCGCCGAAAGCTATGGCCTGGCCATTGCCCACCTGAGTGACCGCCTGCGCGGCGCAGGCCCATTCACCACGCCCTGGCCCACCGATGACCCTGGCCTGTCACGCGCCGAGCGGCGCGAGTTGCAAGGCCTGCTGGTCATGCGCGGGCACGACATCGGCCCGGTCGACGGCATGTTGGGCAACCAATCGCGCGTGGCGATACGCACCGAACAACAACGCCTGGGCCACGAGGCCGATGGCCGTGGCGGCCAAAAAATCCTCAAGGCTTTGCGCGGGGGCTGAGGGGCGCGGGGAACGTCGGCCAGCACGGCGTGAGCAGGTCAAACAAGCGGGGGCGGGGGCGTGCGCCCTGCCCCTTGTGTTCGGTCACCGCTCAAGGCACGGCAAAGCAGTACATCAAACCCGCGCCGCCCGTTGTCTTGAACGCCTCCAGGCTGCAGCCCCGGGTGAGGTGCGAGGAGTTCCAGGACTTGGCCGGGGGCTGCTCGTCCAGTCCCATGCGGTCGTGGTGGCCCACCAGGGCCGAGCCTATGCCGCTGCTGGTCCAGTTGCCGCAGGTGCTGTCTTGGTCCATGGCCACAGAGCGGCCCTCGGGCGAGGAGCCGGTCAAGATGTCGTGCAGGTTCACCGCATCGCCCCGCCCGCTGACGAGCGCGCCTTTTTCAGTCAGCGCGGTTTGCTTGTTCAAGAGGCTGCCCGGGCCGTGCAATTCATCCACGCTGCGCGCCACCCTCACCCCTTGGGCGTTGTGCCACGGGCCAGGGCCTATGCGGTCGCGGGCATGCACAGGAAAACCGCCCAGCGTGCCTCGGGTGCTGAGGTAAGCGCGCCAAGTGCGCTGGCCCGCACCCGCCGTGGTGGCTAAAAATTGGCAATGCGAGTCGGCCCCGGTCAGCCCGCCCAAGTGGCCGCCCTGGCCGGGGTTGGTGCTGGTGACAAAAAAGCCCATGGCGGCCGCATCCAGCACGCCAGGGCTTGGCACTGTGGGTGCCGTGGGCGCCGGCCAGGGCTGATGGAGACTGACACTGCTTGGCAGGGTGCAGCCGGTCAGCCACAGCAGGGCAGGCCCCAGGGTCCACACAGTCATGGCGGGTCTCAGGCGCAGCAGTTGTCGGCAAAGCATGATGGCTCCTTGAAAGAAACCACCAGCTTCAAGCCCGAGCCGCAAGCTGTCCATCAGCCAATGACCACAAAGCCTTGGGACAAAGCACCTGCCTGTGCCCTGCCCCCGCTCAAGCTCAAGGCTTGGCTTTGGCGCCAGCCCAGGGCGGCAAGCCGGTGCGCTGCATGCGCTCTGGCGACTCGGGCAGAACCTGTGCAATCTCATCGGGCACGGTCTGCAAGTCAGCATCCCGCATGTCATCGGGCCAGCAGCGCAGTTGGTCCTACACCTGCTCGCACTGGAGTTCGAAATTCGGGGGCTTGATTTGGATCTGGTCGGCGTTGCCCGCCACCTGCTGCAGCCAACCGACGCCCTTTTTGGAGATGACAAAACCGTGATCACCCCCCCGGCATCGCCCGTGCGCCTCCTAGGCAAGCTCAGCGCCAAAGCGCTGGGCTGCCCTGACCTCAGTGGTACTGGGGGCCGCGGATGCGCTCCTTATGAATTGGAGCGGCCACGCCATTGCGACCTTAAACAACCCAACAATTTCAGACATAATCAAATAATTGTGAAATTTTATGAACATGAACAGCTGTCAAAACTCAAATTGAGAAGCTGCATTTTATTTAGAAGATTTACGTATTTTTGATGGATTCATGAGCGCCTTTGAATTCATTCAAGCATTGCTTTGCATTGCCGTGACGCCCCTGATTGCAGATCGAATGCAAGGTTTGAGCTTGAACCACTTCCACGCCCGTTCCATCAACCGCAAGGGTCCGCAGACGCTGCTTGATCCACCTGATGATCCATCCGATCTGCAAACGTTGGCGCTAAAGACCTGCAGTCAAGTCGGGCTTAGGGGCCAATTTGTCACTCAAAAAGAAGACTTGCTTGGGACCCACTTTCATTGCAAGCGCACGATTCACAAGCTCGGGCGTGACCACCTCAGCCGCCAGGATGTTTGGGCCATGCCAAGGCATCGCCACAGCAAGCATGTGTTTTGCAAAGCCAGCGTCAATTTTCAAAGGCCAATTGGCGTTCGCAGGGGCCCCTGTTTGGTAGGAAAAAGTCCAGTCACGCCATGCCATCTGATGCAGTCGCGTGACATCTTGTCCTGGATATCGCGCAGGCAATCGCAGCAAGTCAACCGCGTCAATACCATGATCAGGTCACGCTTCATGGGGGTCCTTGCCGAGGCCAAGCAAAAAACCCTAGGAATTGCTATCGATTTTCAAATCGTGGCGAGACAAATATATCAAAAAAGCCCAGCAAATGATTGCAAAGCATTCATGCAAAAACACCGAAACAACATCGACAGTAAATATAAATTAAATTTACTGAATAGATATTTATTTAAAAATCAAAAGGAATTAAACCGTGATTAAATCAAAAAAATCAATTATTTTTTTGGGAGCACTGACCTGCACCTCGCAACTGATCATGGCTCAACAGATGGTAGACCCCAGCGTGGTCAATCCATCGAGTCAGAATAGATTCACACCCCCAAAAGAATCACCGAATTTTTCAATCGGACCTAAAGCTGGCAAAGAAGACAGAAAGTCATCAGGAGAGAATTTTCAGCTCAAAGGAATAAAATTTTCTGGTAATTCCGTATTTTCTACACCAGAACTCAATGAAGTCATCAAGGCGAAAATTGGCCAGCCCGTAGATTTTTCTGGCCTTCAGGATCTTGTGGACTTGGTCAGTGATTACTATCTGGCCGCGGGATACCCATTTTCACGCGTTTACATACCTACACAGGACGTGGCCAACGGCGTTGTTGAATTCACAATCATGGAGGGGTATTTTGGGGGGGTGCTTGCCACGGTGGGGGTAGATTCCCAGGCAAAGCCCAATGCAGATGCACAGGCGTTTCTGGGACAATTTAAACGTGGGGAGGTCATTACTTCACCCGGGGTTGAGCGGGTCGGACTGATCATGAACGACCTTCCTGGCTACGTGGCAGTTCCCATCATCAGGCCAAGCACGGAACTGGGTGCAGGCGACCTGGAGATGCGTCTGAGCGAAACGCCACAATTGAGAGGCAAGATTGGGATTGACAACCATGGAAGCGCAATCACCGGAAAGAACCGAGTCAAAGGGGATGTCGAGCGTTCAAGAAACTTTATTTTTGGCGATTCAATCAAATTGTCCGGCTTGGTGACCGACGGCAAAACCAATTTTGTGGCAGCGGCTTATGGGTTTCCCATCATGGCGCGTGGCGCAAGACTGGAGTTGTCCGCAATGCAAAGCTCCTACGAACTGGGAGGAATACTCAAAGCATCAGATTTCAAGGGTGAATCTACCATCATGGGAGCGCAGGCTTCCTACCCCCTTGTCCGCACCCGAATGTCCAACATGACAATTTTGGGGAGCTACCAGAACAGACGCTTTAGCAACGACCGGGGACTGAATGAAAAATATGTGATTGATGCGTTCCCACTTGGCCTTACCTTCGACTGGCGCGATGGCATCAATGGCGGCGCAGTCACTTATGGTGATATTTTTTATACCCTAGCCAATGTCACCAAAGATAATTCACCAAATTCAAACAGAGACCAAAACTACTCAAAAATAAACTTAAATATTGCTCGCATACAACAGCTCACAAAAAATATTCAAGGCTCGGCCAGATACGCTATTCAATACAGCCCAAACAATCTGGATTCGACGGAATTTATATCTCTTGCCGGCCCCACTGGCGTCAGGTCATACCCTATTGGAGAATTCAGCGGTCACGTAGGCTGGGTGGGTCAAATTGAGCTGGCGTACCTTGTCCCTGACACCCTTCATTCCCCCTATGTTTTTTACGACAAGGGCAGCTCCGAAAATCGAACGACCACCATCATCAGAAATATTTCAAGCAAGGGTATTGGCCTGAGGCTTTCCCAAGGTGATCTCACCTTCGATGTATCAGCCTCTTGGAGTGTCACAGGTGGCACGTCTTTGGCAGAGCGAGACAGCAAATCACCCCGTCTTTGGGCAAGCTTAGGCGTTCGCTTTTAAAGCAAAACGCAGTCTATTTTTTAAATTAAATCAATTGCCCTCGGCCAATTAAACAAGGTATTTTCAAATGAACGATCACGGATCTCTCAATCGCATGTTCAGGGTTGTCTGGAACGCTTCTCTTTGCGTCTGGCAGGTGGCTTCAGAAATTACCAAAGGCAGGGGCAAAAGCAAATCCCTCAGGGCTGGCAGCGTCAATTCGGCGCTCGCCGTCACAGGCGGCATCTTGTCCCTGTTTTCAATGGGCGCCTTGGCCCAAGGCTTACCAACCAAGGGCACAGTGTCCGCAGGCTCTGGCCAGATCAGTCAAAGCCCGACGCAGATGACCATCCATCAAACCAGCAACAAGTTGGCGATCGACTGGCAGACCTTCAATGTTGGCAGCGGTCAAAAGGTTCAGTTTGTTCAGCCTAGCGCACAGGCCATCGCGCTGAACCGCGTGCTGGGCGGCGACCCCTCCTCCATTCAAGGAAGCCTGGTCGCCAATGGCCGTGTTTTCCTGCTCAATCCCAATGGCATTCTTTTCGGCGCGACTGCCAGGGTAGAGGTCGCCTCCATCCTGGCCACCACGCTGAGCATGCGCAACGATGACTTCATGAAGGGCGATTTCCGACTGGCGGGTGCATCAGGGCAGGCGGTGGTCAATCAAGGCCAAATCCATGCACAAAACGGTGGTGCGGTGGCCATGATTGCAGCGCGGGTGGAGAACCTGGGTGAAATCCTCGCACCAAGCGGACAGGTCCTGATGGCCGCTGGACAAAAAGTGCGCCTGGACCTGGGAGGACCCGCTCGCATAGAGATTCAGGAGGGTGTCCTTGAGGCCTACATCCAAAACGGTGGCGTGATTCGGGCCGATGGCGGTGTGGTGTTCATGTCGGTCAAGGCCGCAGGAGAGTTGGCGAGCTTGGCCATCAACAATGGTGGCTTGATTCAGGCGCGTGGCGTGGTGCGAGGTGATGGCGGCACCATCCGACTGGTCGCCGAGGGCGGTATTGTCAAAAACACTGGAACGCTAGACGCCACTGCCGCTGGCGGCAAGGGCGGAGAGATTGTGGTGACGGGCGCCAAACTTGGCATCTTGGCTGGCAGCCAGATTGATGCCTCCGGAGCGACCGGCGGAGGCACAGTGTTGCTCGGTGGTGACTATCAGGGCAAAAACGCCGAAGTCACCAACGCCCAAATCAGTTACGTGGGTGAAGGCGCAGTGGTTCGCGCCAACGCCACCGCACAAGGCGATGGCGGCAAGGTCATCATTTGGGCCGATGAGCGCACCAGTTTCACCGGGTCTATTGAAGCCAAGGGTGGTGAAACAGGTGGAAACGGTGGCCTGGTGGAGGTGTCCGGCAAACAACATCTGGACTTCCGAGGACAGGTGGATACCTCGGCCAAACTTGGCAAAAACGGGACCCTCCTGCTGGACCCCACCAACTTGACCATAGGCAACACGCCCAACTCCAGTTGGATGACCAACAACAGCAATACATTCGGTGACTTCACCACCGACAACAACCCCAATCCAGCCCATGATTTCTCCGTCCTGCAGATCAGTACGCTGCAGGCGGCCTTGGCCAACAACGACATCACCGTGCAGTCCATCTGCATCACGGCCGCTTGTGCGGGAGACATCACCTTGGTGGATGGCCTGTCTTGGAGCAGCGGCAAGGGGCTGACCCTCCATGCCACCGGCAGCATTTATCTGAACGCCGCCATCAACTCCACTGGCGCGGCCAATATAAAGGGCGGGGCCTTCAGCGCGATTGCAGGCGCCGGCATTCAAGTCAACGCCAACATCACTACAGCGGCCGGAGCGGCCACAAACACAGGCCTGGCCGGCGGTAGCGTCACGCTCAATCCCACCTTGGGCGCAATCATCTTTAACAATGCGGCCATCGTGAACACGGCCGGCTCGGCCGCAGCCACCATTGGCGCTGCGGGTGGAGCAGCCGGCAACATCTCCCTGGCCACCACCACGGGCAACATCACCCTCAATACCGGCAAACTGCTGGCGCAAGGCGGTGCGGGCAACGGGACCGGTGCCGCAGGTGCAGGCGGTGTGATCAGTTTGACCAGCACCTCAGGGGCACTGAGCCAGAGCTCAGGCAGCCAGATCGCTGGCCGCGACCTCCTGCTTGAAACCACCTCTGGAGCGACGTCACTGACGTCCAGCAGCAACACCGTTGAGCGTTTGGCGGCCAAATCCACCTCGGGCAGCATTGCCTTCACCAATTCACCGACCAGCGCTGGGCTGGAAATTTTCAATGCCCGCGTCGGCCTCACCGGGGTGAGCACCGGCAGCGCTGGCGCCATTGCCTTGGTCGCCCGCAACCTGGTGGTCAGCGAGGACATCAGCAGCGCCACTGGCGCGATTACATTGACCGGCAACAACGGGTCTCAACAAACCGGCAATTTCAGTGGCGTAGCCCTGGCCACCGGAAAAACTGTCAGCACCACCGGCGCCAACATCACAGTCAGTGGCCGCGGTGGCAATGATGCAGCGGGCGGTCAAACGGGTGTGAACCTGGCTTCAGGCGCTGCCATCAGAGCTGGGGGCGCTGGCACGCTGACGGTGACAGGCACAGGCGGTGCGGGTGCTGGGGGCGGTAACGATGGCGTTGTGCTGCAGGACAACGCACAGTTGGGTGCGGCAGCAGGTACCGGCGCGATTGCCGTCACCGCCACCGGCAGCACCTCAGGCAGCAACAATGATGCGCTGACGCTGGCCAATGGCAGCGCAATCGGTGATGCAACGGGTAATCGCGCCCTCACCTTGAGCACCACCGCTGGTACGGGGGGCGTGGCCTACAACAACACGGGCACAGTCACCCTCACTGCAGGCACGGGACTGGTGACGCTGAACAGCGATGCGTTCACCAACGTCGGAACCACTGCGTTTTCAGCCACCGCAAGCCTGGTGCTTCAGCCGATTTCAGCCAGTTTTTCTGCACCTTTGAGCCTCAACAGTTTCACCTCGAACTTTCTGTTCAACGGCGCGGCCACCACGGGGCTGAACTCGCTCACCGGTTTGACGATTGGCAAAGTTGGCAACACCGGCCAGATTGACCTCGACCGCGCGCTCAGCTTGCCCGCCCGGACGGTGACCGTTCACGGCGGCACCATCAACCAGACTGAAACCATTGCCGCAGCCACGGTCGCCCTCACCTCCACCGGTGGTGGCCATATCACGCAAAGCGGCAACGGGGCCATCACGGCCACCACCGCTGCAACCCTGAGCAGCGCTGGCAACATTATCCTGACAGGCAACAACGACATTGCCGGCCTCACCGCCACGGCCACAGGCAGCGTGGATGTGCTGAGTACAAAAACCGGAACGACCAACCTCAGCGGCAACCTGTCGGGCAGCACTGTGACCCTTGAGTCAGCGGGCGCACTGACCCAGACTGGCGGCGTGATCACGGCCACCAATCTCAAAGTCACAGGCAACAACGGCGCCGTCTCGCTCAACCTGAGCAACAACGTTGGCACGCTCGCCGCAACGGTTGCAGGCGGCGACTTCACCTTCAGCAATGCAGGGAGTTCGGGCAGTTTGACCATCGGCACCGTGGGCACCACTGTGGGTGTCACGGGTACTCACGCTGTCACACTCAATGGGCTGAACGACCTCGCCGTTGGACAGGCCATCACGGCCGGCACCAGCGTCTCGCTGAACACTGTCAGCGCACGGAACATTGATTTTGGCACCACCACTGCAGGCAAATTTTCCCTAGACAGCACCGAGCTGAACCTGATCACCGCGCCTTCCCTGACGCTCGCCACCAGCGGGGCCGGTGGCATTGTCAATTCGGCGCCCATGCTGCGCAGTGGCAACACGCTGACCGCGCTTACTTTGACGGCGGGGACAGGCGGCATCACGAAATCAGGCAGCGCAACGATGGGCTTCAGCGCCATCGACACCGGTGCCATCACGCTCACCAGCACGGGCACCACGGCGGGCAGTGGCGTGGGTACGTCGTCCAGCCCTGTCGTCACCGTGGGGGCAGACACCTTGAGCCTGAACTCGCCCAGCGACATCCAGGTCGATGCCCGCTCCACCAGCGCCCAGGGAACCGCCGGTTCTGCCAACCTGGCTGGCTTGGCCATCAACTCCACGTCCAAAGGTTCCAACACCTTCAGCTACGGCGTGTCGTCCACAGCCACCCTCAACCTCACAGGCAGCGGCACAGCTGCACCTTGGTATGAAAGCCCTGTGAGCATTTATGGCTACACCCTCAGCCTGACCAATACCGATGCGCTGAACTTTGCCTTCACAGGCAACGCGCCCATCGCTGTGAGCTCATCGACCAGCGTGGGAGCGGCCAATTTCGCGCTCAACAGCCCTTATGGCATCAGCGTCACCAACACCATTTCCGGTACCACCGGCCAAATTCTGTTGAACGGCTCATCGAGCACCACGCCTCTCACCGGCCATACCGGCTTCACCCAGACGGGCAACTTCATTGGCGTCCATGTCAATGGCGGCACGGTTCAAACCACAGACGGCAGCATCGTCATCGTTGGCCGCGGGGGCAACGGTCGCAATCCGTCTGACATCAACAACGGCGTGGGCAATCAAGTGGGCGTGCAAGTCGCGGCTGGCGGACGGGTCAGCGCCACAGGCACGGGCACGGTCAGTGTCACCGGTGAAGGTGCCGGCTCCGGCGGGACGAATGGCGACGGTGTGCGCATCACCGGGACAAACTCAAAGCTGCAGAGCAACAGCGGAACCATTGCTGTGACTGGAACTGCAGGCAGTAGGTATCCAGACTATTTCTCGGTTGGCGTGAACATGACCCTTGGCGGCAGCATCGCCAGCAGCTCCGGGACGGTCAAGTTGACCGGATCAAAGGGCAATTACAGCTCCTATGCCATTGCGCAAGACGACAACAGTGCCACATCGATAGTGACGGCGCCCGCCGGCTTGGAGGTGGTGGCAAGCTACGGATTCGTCAGCATGGTGGGCCTCAACAATGTGGGCAAACTGGCTGGCGATGTTCGCGGTGGCCTTGCTTTCGACAACGGCGGCCGCAACCTGGCGGTGGACAGTGTGAATGGTCGACTGGGCTTTAGCACGACCAGCACAGGGGCCTTGGGTCTTTACAACATTGGCGCCCTGACGCTCAACGAATCGTTCAATGCCTCAGGAAATTCAAGCATTTCTCTTTATGCCAATGAGATGGCAATTGCGGCTGGGAAATTTATTGGCAATTCGACTGGCTTTGAGATTGTGGTACTGAGCCCGAGCGCCAGGTACCACGTCAACAACATTACGCTGTCAAGCCGCAACATCAGCCTTGGCACCACGACCGCTGGCAAGCTATCTTTGCTGCCCTCGTTCTTGGATCAAATCTACGCCAGAAATTTGTCCTTGACCACCGGCGGTGCCATCGACATCACTGCTGACTCTGCCTTCACCAACATACTGACAGGCTTGACGCTGCAAAGCTCTACAGCGCTGTCCAATGCAGGCGGTTTTTACCTTTCTTTGCCGGCAGCAGGAGATGTTGGCAGCGTCACTCTGAACGCAGCCGGTGTGGGCGGCGATGGAGGCGCGCCCATCATCACCCGCGGTGCCAACAGCATCACCGTGGCGTCTAGTGCACAAATCAATGTCACCGCAAAAAAACTTGACGGCACTGTCATCAATCTGACCAACCTCGCCCTCACCTCCAATTCGGGTGGTGCGAACAGAACATACAACGTCTCTGCCGGCACCGCCTTCACCTACAGCGCCACCGGCACCGGCAGTGCCTACAACATCTCCGCGAACAGCAACGTGCCCGGCAGCCCGGTGAACTTCGCTTTCTCAGGCAATGCCCCCGTCACCGTCAATGCCGACAGCAATACCCTCGGTGGCAACTTCGCTGTCACGGCGGCCGGCGGCAGCAATTCAATCACGATAGCCGATGGCGTGGACATTCTGAGCGCGGCTGCCTCGCTCAACGCTTACGGCAATATCACTTTTGCAGGCAGCTCAACGCTGAGCGCTACCGGTGGCGTGACCATCAGGAGTTGGGGGGCGAGCAGCGTCTTCTCCACCAACACCGGCAATATCTCTACAACGGCCAGCGACATCCTCATTCGCGCCGACAACATGGTGTTGGGTACAGGCTCCATCACCGCAGGGGCCGCACTCACGGGCAACAAGCTGACCTTTGCACCCACCACCCAAACGCGCAGCATTCAACTTGGCGGTGCCTCTGAAGGCGCGGGCATGTCGCTCACGGCCACAGAACTCACCAAACTCAACGCAGGCACCTTGCAGATCGGCTATGACGACAGTGGTTATGACTACAGTCAATCGGCCATTGCATTTGCAGGCGCGACCAACTTGAGCAGCCGTGCATCGACGCTGCGCCTGGTCACCCGTGGCGTGGGTACACCGGCCAGCAACATCGTCACCCAGAGCGCTGGGGCAGGCATCACGGTGGGCACGCTCGATACCTACACGTCTACGTATACAGGTGCGGGTGAGATGGGCATGACCGGTGGCATCTTGCTCAATGACACAGCCAACAATGTGTCTAATTTTGACGCCAGGACGCAGGGCGCCGTGACGCTGAAGACTGCGGGCGACGTGAACATCAACCGAGTCTCGACATCCGGGCAGGCGGTCAGTGTCACTTCGACCGGCGGCTCGATCATGCTGCCCTCAGCTGGGTCTGGCATTCAAACAAGGGTGCAATCTAGCGTGCAAACGGCGGGCGGCGCGGGCGGTGCCATCGCTTTGGAGGCGGCGGGCCTGCTCAGCGTTCAGGACAGGCTAGATTCCACCGGCTGGGCGCAAAACAATGCGGCGACCCACTCAGGCGGAAACATCACGCTCAAAGGCAGCAGCGTCGAAATCAGCGGAAGTATCACCTCCACCTATGGCTCAATCAACACCGCAGCTGCGGGCGGCAATGCAGGCTCATTGTCAATAGATGCAACTGGAGCGGGTGGCACAGTCACTCGGGATCGAGCGATTTTCCAGGTGTATGGGGGGCGAGGCGCAACCGATGCCGATCAGGGCGCATCTGCGAGCCTGACCTTCAACGACCCGGTGCTGCTGGCCCGATTGGGCGGTGCAGCAAGCACTGCGTCGGACATCAACCTCCTCTTCACAAGCGACATCAAGGGCGCGAATGTCACTTTCAATAGCACGGTCAACGGCGGCAGCAACGGTGCACAGTCGCTGAGGATCTACGCCGGAAGCGAAGGGGATGTGGCGTTCAATGGCGTGGTGGGAGCCACATCCGCTTTGAGAGATGTCGGTATCTATTCGGCCAAAAATGTCAACGTCGGCGCCTTTCAGGCAGCCACTTTCTTGCAAAGCTCAGGCGAAGGCACCACGACTTTTGCGGGGGCCATGCAAACGAGCGGCAGCAACGGCATCAACGTCACCAACAACGTCAACACCATCAGCGGCGGCACCCTGGCCACCACGGGCGGTGGCAACATCAAGTTGCTCAGCAACACGGGCAGCCTGACCTTGGTGAACACATCCGCATTCAATGCGTCTGGCACGATAGACCTAGGGGCAGCGGGTGGCATCACGCTGAGTTCGGCGTCGCTCACCACGGCGGGGCAAGGGATCATCTTGCGCTCGGCAAGCACTCTGGGCGCCAATGTGACGCTGGACACCACCAATGGGGGTGCTGCGCCCGCTGGCGCTTCTGTGCAGTTCCTGGACACACTCAATTCCGACGGCACGACGCGCTCGCTCGATGTCCGCACCGGCACAGCAGGCGATTTGTTGCTGTCGGGTGTGGTGGGGGGCACAGCGCCCTTGGGCGCCTTTGCCTTTACTGGGCGCAGTTTGACGCTCAACCAGGCCTTGACCGCGGCATCGGTGACGATTGCCAACTCCGGCGCCTTCACCACGGCTGCAGCTGGCGACATGACAGCATCTGGCGGCTTCAGCCAGACCGGCAGCGGCAGCAACACTCTGGCGGGCGACATCATCACCACCAACAACGCCATCAGCTTCGCCACGCCCGTGGCCGTCAATGGCGCAATGACGCTGAACAGCGGTGGGGGCAACATCAGTTTTGGCAGCACGCTGGACAGCAATGTGTCGAGCGATGCCACCACACTCACCCTGTCCGCTGGGGTTGGGGCGGTCAGCTTTGGCGCTGCAGTCGGCGGCAGCAAGCCTTTGGGCAATGTCTTGCTCAATTCCACGGCCAACACCAGCCTGCCAAATTTCAGCAGCCTCAGCCTGACCACTGACACAGGCGGGGGCACCCGCTTGAATGGCAACGTGACCACGGTGAATGCGCAAACGTACAACGATGCGGTCACCCTGCTGGCTGACAGCACGCTCACCAGCTCTTCTTCCGGAGCGATCAACCTGACCGGTGCAGTCAATGGTGGCTTTGCTTTGAGCGTCAATACGGCAGGAGCCACAACTTTCGGCGGCATCGTCGGCGGTACGGTGCCCTTGACCAGCTTGACCACCGACGCAGGCGGTACCACCGCCCTCAACGGCGGCGCGGTCACCACCACCGGTGCGCAAACCTACAACGACGCAGTCACCCTGGGTGCCGCCACCGCCATCAAAGGCGTGAACAACACCTTTGCCAGCACTGTCAATGGCGGGCAGACACTGTCGGTCATCGACAGCGGCACCACCACCTTCGGCGGTGCCGTGGGCGGCACCACCGCGCTGACCAGCTTGACCACCAACGCTGGCGGTGCCACCGCGATCAACTGCGCAACGATAGTCACCACTGGCTTGCAAAGCTACGGCGACGCGGTGACCCTGGGTGCGGCAACCACATTGACAAGCACAGGCGCGGGAGCCATCACCTTTGGTGGCTCCATAGACGCCAATATCTGTACGGTGGCCGACATGACCGTCGCGACCCAGGGTGCAACAGTGTTTGGCGGTGCGATCGGCGCCTACCGACCGCTGCAAAGTCTGACAACTGACGGACTCGCCACTGTTCTTAGCAACACCGTTACGTTCAATCAGGGAACAGTCATCACCTATGGCAGTCAGAGCTACGGGGAGCTGGCCATCCTAGGGGCCAACACAACGATGACCAGCCTGGGCAAGGGCAATGTCAGCTTTTCGGGGCCAGTCAGAGCATCAGCCGACAGTGCGCAATCGCTGACAGTCAACACGTCGGGAACCACCACTTTCAACGGTGCTGTCGGTGACGCCAGCAAACGACTGTCCAGTTTAACGACCGACGCTGGCGCAGATGGCGGTGTTCAAATCAACGGCGCCAGCGTCACCACCAGCGGCACTCAGAGTTACGGAGAAAGCGTCACCTTAGGTGCGAACACGGTACTGACCGGAACCCTGAGCACATTCGGTGGCACGATCATTGGTGCGGGCAAGGACTTGACCCTCACGTTCTCAGGCACGACCGCGCTTGACGGCGCGACGCTCACAGGCATCAAAAACCTGACCAGCAACGGCAGCGGCGTCACCACCCTCACAGGCAACATCAGCACCACTGGAACCCAAACCTACACCAATGCAGTGACCTTGCTGGCCAACACCACGCTGGCCAGCAGCGGCTCAGCTTCGGCGGGTGACATCACGCTCAGTAGCACGGTCAATGGCAGTACGAGTGGCGGGGAGAGCCTGGCTGTCAACAGCAGCGGCACCACCACCTTCGGCGGTGCCGTGGGCGGCACCACCGCACTGACCAGCTTGACCACCAACGCGGGCGGTGTCACCGCCCTCAACGGCGGCGCGGTCACCACCACCGGTGCGCAAACCTACAACGACGCCGTCACCCTGGGCGCCGCCACCACCCTCACTGGCGTGGGCAACACCTTTGCCAGCACCGTCAAC
>CAMCUN010000003.1 GCA_945878995.1 Polaromonas sp. YR568
AGCCTGCGGCCTTCTCCATAGACCGTTCGTTCCAACTGCTGTTCATGGTCATCATCGGCGGCATGGGGTCCATCATGGGCAGCTTTTTTGGGGCGGCCTTCATTGTGATCTTGCCCATTTTCTTGAACCAGTTTTTGCCTGCGGTGGGCGGCCTGTTCGGGGTCAGCATCTCCACCGCGGCCGTGGCCCACACTGAATTCATGATCTTTGGTGCCTTGATTGTGTGGTTCCTGATTGTCGAGCCGCATGGCTTGGCCAAGCTGTGGTCAGTGGCCAAGCAAAAGCTGCGCCTGTGGCCCTTTCCGCATTGATTTTTTAACGTGTTTTTTTCGAGTGCTTCCACCTTTTTAAACAGGAGACAAACCATGAAACTTCGACAACTCGTTTTGGCCACCACGGTGGCGGCTGCCAGTCTTGCCAGTGCGCTGGTCAGTACTGTGGCCACAGCCCAAACCAAAGAGCAGTTTTTCCCCGTGCTGGTGTACCGCACCGGCGCTTACGCCCCCAATGGCGTGCCCTTTGCCAACGGCTATGTCGACTACCTCAAGTTGGTGAATGCGCGCGGCGGCATCAACGGCGTCAAAGTCAGCTTTGAAGAATGCGAAACAGGCTATGCCACCGACCGTGGCGTGGAATGCTACGAGCGTCTGAAAGGCAAAAACGGCGGCGCTACTGTATTTCAGCCGCTGTCCACGGGCATCACCTTTGCTTTGACTGAAAAAGCCCCCGGCGACAAGATCCCCCTGGTCACGGCTGGCTATGGCCGCAGCGAATCGGCTGACGGCGGCGTGTTCAAGTGGAACTTTCCCTTGGCAGGCACTTACTGGGTGGCCGGTGACGTCATCATCCAGGACATTGCCAAAAAAGCTGGTGGGGCTGACAAGCTCAAAGGCCAACACATTGCCTTGGTCTACCACGACAGCCCTTTTGGCAAAGAAGCCATCCCCATTTTGCAAGAACGTGCGGCCATGCACGGCTTCAAGCTGAGCTTGTTGCCTGTGACGCACCCGGGTGTGGAGCAAAAGTCCACTTGGCTGCAAATTCGCCGTGACCGTCCTGACTACGTTGTCAACTGGGGCTGGGGGGTGATGAACTCCACCTTGCTCAAAGAAGCGCAAGCCACCGGTTACCCCCGCGAAAAAATCTACGGGGTGTGGTGGGCCGGTGCCGAGCCTGACGTCAAAGACGTGGGCATGGGTGCCAAAGGTTACAACGCCATCACCATGCAGCACGGTGCTGAAAAAGGCTCTGCGGTGGTCAAAGAGGTGTTGGAGAAATTGCATGCCAAAAACCTAGGCACTGGCCCCAAAGACGAAGTGGGTGAAGTGCTGTACATGCGCGGTTTGTTCAGCGCCATGTTTGCGATCGAAGGCGTGCGCCAAGCGCAAGAGCGGTACGGCAAGGGGAAAGTCATGACCGGTGAGCAAGCCCGCTGGGGTTATGAAAACCTGAACCTGACCCAAGCCAAACTCGATGCATTGGGTTTCAAAGGTGTGTTGCGTCCGGTGTCCACCTCTTGCGCCGACCACATGGGCGCCAACTGGGCGCGCATCCACACATGGAATGGCAGCAAGTGGGAATTCTCCAGCGACTGGTACCAGGCCGATGAGCAAATCATCAAGCCCATGGTGAGGGCTGCTGCCGACAAGTACGCCGCCGAAAAGAAGATCGCCCGCCGCACCCCTGCGGATTGCCAGTCTTGATTTGAGACCCTCTGCCTTCGCCATGGCCCATGGCGAAGGTGGAGGCAACAGCTGTGCACGTGTGTCGTGCGCAGCTGCCACATGAAACCTTTGCGTGCAGCGGTTTCATTTGGCTTGAACCCCCAGCATTTGAAAAGGCAAGGTCCATGAGCGACAAAAAAATTGTGCTGAACGTCAATGGCATCGAGGTCATTTACAACCATGTGATCTTGGTTCTCAAGGGCGTGTCGCTGCAGGTGCCTGAAGGCGGTATCGTGGCCATCTTGGGCGGCAATGGTGCGGGCAAAACCACCACCTTGCGGGCAGTTTCCAACCTGCTCAAGGGCGAGCGCGGCGAGGTGACCAAGGGCAACATTGAGCTGCGCGGCGAGCGCATAGAGAACCTCTCGCCCGCCGACCTGGTGCAGCGCGGTGTGGTCCAGGTGATGGAGGGGCGGCACTGCTTTGCCCACCTGAGCATCGAAGACAACCTGATGACCGGCAGCTACACCCGCAAAAACAAAGGCGAGGTGGCCGCCAACCTGGAGAAGGTCTACACCTACTTTCCGCGACTGAAAACCCGCCGCACCTCCCAGGCGGCATACACCTCGGGCGGCGAGCAGCAAATGTGTGCCATTGGCCGCGCCCTGATGGCCAACCCCAGCATGGTGCTGCTCGACGAGCCCTCCATGGGCCTGGCGCCGCAGATCGTGCAAGAGGTGTTTGAGATCGTCAAGGACCTCAACCAAAAAGAAAAAGTCACCTTTTTGTTGGCCGAGCAAAACACCAACATGGCCCTCAAATACGCCAACTATGGCTACATCATGGAAAGTGGGCGCGTGGTGATGGATGGTGCCGCCAGCGACCTTGCCAACAACGAAGACGTCAAAGAGTTTTACTTGGGCATGGGCGGCAGCGAGCGCAAGAGTTTCAAAGACGTCAAAAGCTACAAACGTCGCAAACGCTGGCTGGCTTAAAAGCAAAAATCATGTCCACCCATTACGACACCCTGGAAACCCGCCCCGCCGAGCATCGTGAAGCCGCGCTCATGGCGGCACTCCCTGCGCAAATTCGCCAGGCCCAACAGCACAGCCCAGCCATGGCCAGCCGGCTGGAAGGCGTGGAGGCCGAGCGCATCACGTCCCGCCAGGCGCTGGCGGGCGTGCCCGTGACGCGCAAGCACGAGCTGCTGGCCTTGCAACAAGCGGGCCGCCCGCAAGACACCTTTGGCGGCTTTGCAGCCGTGGTGCGTGGCCCGAACATGCCGCGCATTTTTGCCTCGCCCGGCCCAATTTACGAGCCCGACGTGGCAGCCCGCGACTACTGGCGCGCAGGCCGCGCCCTGTTTGCGGCCGGCTTTCGCCAGGGCGATTTGATGCACAACGCGTTCAGCTACCACATGACGCCAGGCGCGTTCATGATGGAGTCGGGCGCCCACGCCATGGGTTGCACCGTGTTCCCCGCGGGCACCGGCCAGACTGAGCAGCAACTCGCCGCCATCGTGGACCTACAGCCTCAAGGCTACTGCGGCACGCCCAGCTTTTTGCGCATCTTGCTGGAAAAAGCCAAAGAAAACGCCATTGACGTCTCATCGCTCAAAAAAGGCCTGGTCAGCGGCGAAGCCTGCCCGCCCAGCCTGCGCGACTTGTTCATTGCCCAGGGCGTGGACGTTTACCAGTGCTATGCCACGGCCGACTTGGGGCTGATTGCCTATGAGACCGCCTCCCGCGAGGGCCTGGTGCTGGACGAGGGCGTGATTGTCGAGATCGTGCGCCCAGGCACGGGCGACGTGTTGCCCGACGGCGAGGTGGGCGAGCTGGTGGTGACCACGCTCAACCCGCATTACCCACTGATCCGCTTTGGCACTGGCGACCTCTCGGCCGTGCTGCCCGGGACCTGCCCCACCGGTCGAACAAACAGCCGCATCAAGGGCTGGATGGGCCGCGCCGACCAGACCACCAAGGTCAAAGGCATGTTTGTGCACCCGGCCCAGGTGGCCGAGGTGGCCAAGCGTTTTCCCGAGGTGCTGCGCGCGCGTCTGGTGGTCAGTGGCGAGATGGCCAAAGACCACATGACGCTCAAGGTCGAAGTCGCCCACCTGCCGCCTGGCTTGGCCGAGCGCTTGGCCGAGTCGGTGCGCGAGGTCACCAAGCTGCGCAGCGAGATTGAGGCGGTGGCGCCCGGCAGCTTGCCCAATGACGGCCGGGTGATTGAGGACGCACGCAGTTACAAATAAATCAGCGCCCAACCATGCGCCGCAAGGTATTGCCCTTGTTTGGCGTCGTTCTTAGGTCATTACCCCCTTGGCAAGCAGGACAGCATTCCTACAATCAACCCATTAAATTTGTTTACTGCACGGAGCACCGCATGAAAAAACTCGTTGTCCTCGCCCTGGCGGCCACAGCCGCCCTGGCCCACGCCCAAGGCTTTCCAGGCAGCAAGCCAGTCACTTTTGTGGTTCCTTTTGCCGCAGGCGGCCCCACCGACCGGGTCGCACGCGACTTGGGTGAAGCCATGCGCAAGGCCATGGGTGGCCAAGCCAACTTTGTGGTGGAAAACGTCAACGGCGCCGGCGGCACCATTGGTGTGGCACGCGTGGCCAAGGCCTCGCCCGACGGCCACACCTTGCTGGTGCACCACATCGGCATGGCGGCCGCGCCTGCGCTCTACCGCAAGCTGTCCTATAAAGTGCAGGACGATTTTGAATTTTTGGGCATGATCAACGAAGTGCCCATGACATTGATTGGCAAGCCCCAGCTGCCTGCCAACACCTACCGCGACTTTGAAAACTACATCCGCGCCAATGCTGGCAAGCTCAACATTGCCCATGCGGGCCTGGGTTCAGCCTCGCACCTGTGCGGCCTGCTATGGCAATCGCGCCTGGGTGCCGCCGACGCCATGGTCACCATTCCCTTCGGCGGCACGGCCCCGGCCATGAACGCCTTGGTGGGCGGCCAGGTCGACGTGATGTGCGACCAAACCACCAACACCACCGGCCAAATTGAGGCTGGCCGCGTCAAGGCCTTTGCCGTGACCACCGCCAAGCCCCTGTCCAACCACAAGCTGCTCAAGGACTACCCCACCCTGCAGGAAATGGGCATGAGGGGCTTTGACCTGACCATCTGGCACGGCATGTACGCGCCCAAGGGCACGCCCGCCCCCGTGCTGGCCCAGCTCAACGAAGCGCTCAAGAAAGCCTTGAAAGACCCCGAGTTCATCAAAAAGCAAGAAGGCCTGGGCGCCATCGTGGTCACCGACAAGCGCGTGGAGCCCGCCAACCACAAAGCCTTTGTGGCCGCCGAAACCGCCAAGCTCAAGCCTGTGATCGAAGCGGCTGGCAAGTTTGCCGACTGAATCCAGCACGCTCCCCGGCCCCGGCCGGGCAGCACCCACCGCCTGCCCCTGCAGGCGGTTTTTTTTCGTCTTTGCGCCCCCATCGGCCAGGGGCTTGTGTCGGGTTAGTCCCGCCACACAATCACGCCACTTGGCCTTACAAACAAGCCATAGACACACCGTCCCGGAGACACTGACATGACGCATCCCAACCACGCCCCTAAAGACGTCCGTCAAGACGCCCCACAAGACACCACCGCCCACACCCGCCGCCAGCTGCTGCAAGCGGCCGGCCTGAGCCTGGCCAGTCTGGCTGCGCCTGCGGCCCTGGCCCAGGCCGGCTGGCCCAACAAAGCCGTGCGCCTGGTGGTGCCCTTTGCCCCAGGCGGGACCACCGACATCTTGGCCCGCGCCATCGCGCCTGAGCTGTCCAAGACCTTTGGCCAGCCTTTCGTGGTGGAAAACCGGGCGGGCGCGGGCGGCAATTTGGGCGCCGACCAAGTCGCCAAGTCGGCGGGCGACGGCTACACCTTGCTCATGGGCACGGTGGGCACGCACGGCATCAACCGCGCGCTCTACGACAAACTGCCCTACGACCCCATCAAAGACTTTGTGCCCATCACCCTGGTGGCGGCCGTGCCCAACGTGATGATTGTCAATGCCGACAAGGCCAGGGCCGCCGGCATCAACAACGTTCAGGACTTCATCCGCTTGGCCAAGTCCCAGCCAGGCAAGCTCAACATGGCCTCCAGCGGCAACGGCACCTCCATCCACCTGGCCGGCGAGCTGTTCAAAAGCATGACAGGCACCTTCATGCTGCACTTTCCCTACCGCGGCTCCAGCCCCGCCTTGCTGGACATGCTGGCCGGCAACATGGACGTGATGTTCGACAACCTGCCCTCGTCCATGCCGCACATCCGCTCGGGCAAGCTCAAGGCCCTGGCCGTGACCAGCAACCAGCGCTCGAGTGCCCTGCCCGAGGTGCCCACCATCGAAGAAGCCGGCCAGCTCAAGGGCTACGAGGCCAGCAGCTGGTTTGGCCTGCTCGCGCCTGCGGGCACGCCGACCGACATCGTCAACCGAGTTCAAAAAGAAGTGGCTCGCGCACTCAACGATGCGGGCATCAAGGAAAAGCTGCAAGCCCAGGGTGCCATTCCCAGCGGCAACACGCCGCAGGAATTCACCCGGCTGATTGATGCCGAGCACACCAAGTGGGCACAGGTGGTCAAGGCCTCGGGCGCCAAGGTCGATTAAAGCCTCAGCTGAAAAGGGTCGGCTACACGCCCCAGACCACGGTGTCACCCTGCTGGTGGCAAAACACCAGCAATTGGACGAATGGGTGCACCCGCTGGCGCAGCTGCACCCCGTCACGCGGGCCGGGCTCCTCGCGGGGCCCCGGCTGGCGGCCATGGGCCAGCTCAAAAGCGGCTCGGGCCTCGGCCACCTCGCGCGCCTCTTGCTCCACCGCCTCCCGCAAGGCAGCCAAGGCCTGCGGCATCTGCTCGGGCAAGATGATGCCCTGGGGCCCCGGGTCCTTGCCAATGATCTCCAGCACGCGCCGGCCATGGGGCTCGAGCATCACCAGGTCTGCCCTGTTTTTGGACTTGAAACGGTACAGCATCGAGGGCTCCTGGGCTGAGGGTGAAGAAAGAGGACCCGGCCATTATCAGCAGCGCCAAGCGCGCCGCCTGTCAGCGGTCATCGGCAAGCCAGCCGTGGGGCTTGGCCGACAATGGGCTCTTGTTGACCACCCACCGCCATGCTGCACCTTGACCCGCATTCCTTACCAGCCCAAGCCCTGATCGCCCAAGGCCTGGCCGTGCTGCCCGCCCAGAGCCTGGCCGCTCAGCTGCAACTGCCCGCCGATTGGCCGCTGGACTTTGGCCAGCTGCTGCCCGCCTGGGAGCGCTTGCCACCCGATGCCCACTTGCGCGACGGCGGGCGCTACCGCCGGCGCCGCCACAGCTGCTATGTGCACACGCTGAGCTCCGACGCCATGGCGCTGCAGCCGCACCGCGCCCACTGGCAACCCACGGACTACAACGCGCTGCACGGTGGCTTTGAGCGCTGGTTTGAGCCCATAGAGGCCGACATGGCGCAAGCCCCCGCTTGGCTGGCGCTCATGCAAAGCCTGGGGCGGCTGTTTGCAAAGGTGCGGCCCGCGCCCCAATGGTTCATTGAGGCCCATGCTTTTCGCATAGACACCGCAGGCGGCGTGGGCCGGCCCACGCCCGAGGGCGCGCACCGCGATGGCGTGGACTTTGTGGTCGTCATGCTGCTGGGCCGCCAAGGCGTCAAAGGCGGCGAATCCCGCGTGTTTGAGGCCGACGGTCCCCACGGCCTGCGCTTTGAGATGAACGAGCCGCTGACCACGGTGCTGCTGGACGACGCCCGCGTGGTCCACGAGACCACCCCCATCCAGCCCCAAGGCAGCGACTTGGGCCACCGCGACACGCTGGTGCTCACCTACCGGGCTGCAGGCTTTCAGGCGCCCGCCTGAAACGTGAAAACAGAGCGCAAAAATGGCGCTCACGGCTCAGCGCACCAGCTGATTGAGCTCCATGATGGGCAACAAAATCGCCAGCACAATGACCATGACTGGGCTTTTATGATGTACCACCTCATCACCAAAGAGCACCTCATGCCCACTTACCACATTGAAATGTTTGAAGGCCGCACCCCCGAGCAGAAGAAAAAACTGGTCGAGGAAATCACCCGCGTCACCGTCGAGGTGCTGGGCGGCTCGCCGGAGTCGGTGGACATCATCATCACCGACATCCAGCGCGCCAACTGGGCCACGGGCGGCAAGCTGTGGTCTGAGCCGCGCGGCTGATTGTCAAAGGCCCGCGTCGTGTGCCAACTCTTGGGCATGAACTGCAACACGCCCACCGACGTGCGCTTTAGCTTCACCGGCTTTGCCCAGCGGGGCGGGCGCACCGACGAGCACGCCGACGGCTGGGGCATTGCGTTTTTTGAGGGCGGCGACAACAAGGGCTTGCGTCATTTTGTCGATCACCAGCCCGCCTTTGACTCGCCCGTGGCCGAGTTGATCAGGCGCTACCCGATCAAAAGCCGCCATGTGATTGCCCACATCCGCAAAGCCACGCAAGGCCGGGTGGCGTTGGAGAACTGCCACCCCTTTGTGCGCGAGCTCTGGGGCCGCTACTGGGTGTTTGCCCACAACGGCAACCTGGAAAACTTTCACCCGCGCTTGCACGCGGCCTTTGCCCCAGTGGGCAACACCGACAGCGAGCGCGCTTTTTGCTGGCTGATGCAGGAAATCGCCAAGTCCCACGCGGGCGTGCCCGACATCGCCGAGCTGACGCTGACGCTGCGCGAACTGGCGCCGCGCATCGCAGCCCACGGCACCTTCAACTTCATGCTGAGCAACGGCCAGGCCTTGTGGGCGCATGCGTCCACGCGCCTGCATTACGTTGAGCGCAAACACCCCTTTGCGCATGCTCAGCTGAGCGACCAAGACCTGTCCATTGACTTTGCCCAACACACCCAGCCGACCGACCGGGTGGCGGTGGTGGTGACGGCGCCGCTGACGCTCAATGAGATCTGGACGCCATTCAAGGCAGGCGAGCTCAAGATGTTTGTGGACGGGATGGCGGCGGGCTAAAGCATCCGTCGGGGCAGCTTAGGCGGGTGACGTCTGCCCTTTAGTTGAGAGCGGACTCCATTCGTGCCACGCCACCCGCCACCCGAACAGAGATTGGGGTGCGGCCCCCGGCCGATTTCTGGTATGCCCAGTATGAGGCCGGGGGCCGCACACCAATCTCTGCAGCCAGAGCCCTTGAGCGCAAAAAATCGCAGAGAGTCAATCCCCTACGAAGAGGCGAGCGAAGCTTCCAAGGCGTCTATGTACATGGCCGCCACATCAAAGCCCATTTGGTCGGTGATTTCCTGAAAGCAGGTCGGGCTGGTCACATTGATCTCGGTGACATGGTGGCCGATCACGTCCAGGCCCACCAGCAGCAAGCCGCGCGCTGCCAGCACCGGGCCTATGGCCTCGGCAATCTCGCGGTCACGGGATGACAAAGGCTGGGCCACGCCCAGGCCGCCTGCGGCCAGGTTGCCCCGCACCTCGCCGTTTTGCGGGATGCGCGCCAGGCAGTAAGGCACGGGCTTGCCGCCTATCACCAGCACGCGCTTGTCGCCGGCCGTGATCTCGGGCAAAAAGCGCTGGGCCATGAAGGTGGTCGCGCCGTGGTTATTCAGCGTTTCAATGACACTGCCCAGGTTCAGGCCGTCGGCCTTGACGCGGAATATGCCCATGCCGCCCATGCCGTCGAGTGGCTTCAAAATGATGTCTTGGTGCTCGGCGTGAAAGCGCCGCACATCGGCGCCGTCGCGCGTGACCAAGGTGGGCGCAATGAACTGCTGGAACTCCATGACGGCCAGCTTTTCCGAGTGGTCGCGCAGCGCCCGGGGCTTGTTGAAGACGCGCGCGCCTTCGCGCTCGGCCTGCTCCAGCAAGTGGGTGGCGTAGAAAAACTCGGTGTCAAAAGGCGGGTCTTTGCGCATGAGCACCGCGCCAAAATCTTTGAGCGCCGCTGGCCTTTCATGGGGCGCCTCTTGCTCAGCCCGAAACCAATGCGTGGGGTCGCCCGTGAGTTCAACGTCGCGCACAAAGGCGGTCACGGGCGCACCTTGCTGCCACATCAAGTCCTTGGGCTCGCACACGGCCAAGGTGTGGCCGCGCTTTTGCGCCTCGCGCATCATGACAAAAGTCGAGTCTTTGACAATCTTGAACGACTCCAGCGGGTCGGCCACAAACAAGAGTTTCATGGGAAGGCTCAAATTTCAATTTTGGAGCCCAGCTCGACCACCGAGTTGTTGGGCAGTTTCAAGAAGTCGGCCGCGCCGCTGGCGTTGTGGTGCATCTGCGCAAACATCTTTTCACGCCACGGGGCCATGCCGCCGCCTATGGTGGGGATCACGGTGTCGCGCGAGAGAAAGTAGCTGGTGCTCATGGGCTCGAGCTGGCAGCCTTGCTGCACCAGGCTTTGCAGCGCCTTGGGAACGTTGGGGTCGTTCATGAAGCCGTAGTGAATGACCACTTGCCAGCAGTGGCGTCCCAGCGGCTCGACCTCCAGCCGTTTGTCGAGCTTGACCCAAGGCACTTCGTGGTTTTCCACGGTCACAAACAGGTTTTGTTCGTGCAGCACCTTGTTGTGCTTGAGGTTGTGCAGCAAGGCATTGGGCACCGTGCCTTTTTCAGCGGTCAAAAACACCGCCGTGCCCTCCCCGCGCGCGGGCGGGCTGACAAACACCGACTCCAAAAAGGCCGGCAGATCAAGGGCGTCGGCGCGCAACTTTTGGTTGAGCAAGGCGCGGCCCTCTTTCCAAGTGATCATGAGCGTGAAAATCAACCCGCCAATCAACAGCGGGAACCAGCCGCCGTTGAAAAACTTCATGAGGTTGGACAAAAAGAAAGCCAGGTCCACCGCAAAAAACACCCCCGTGGCCGCCAAGCACAACCACAGCGGGTATTTCCAGCTGAAACGAATCACAAAAAAGGTCAGCACAGTGGTGATCAGCATGTCCAGCGTCACCGCAATGCCGTAAGCGGTGGCCAGGTTGCTCGAGGTCCGGAACAGCACCACGGCCAGCACAATGGCCACAAACAAGCCCCAGTTCACCATGGGAATGTAGATCTGCCCGGTTTCGCGCACGCTGGTGTGCAAGATGTTCAGGCGCGGCAGGTAGCCCAATTGAATCACCTGTTTGGTGACGCTGAAAGCGCCGGTGATCAGCGCCTGCGAGGCAATCACCGTGGCCATGGTGGCCAGCAGCACCAGGGGAATCAAAGCCCAGTCGGGCGCCATGAGGTAGAAGGGATTTTTCACCGCCTCAGGCTGGCTCAGCAGCAAGGCGCCCTGGCCAAAATAATTGAGCGTGAGCGCGGGCATGACCACGGCAAACCAGGCCATGCGTATGGGTTTTTTGCCAAAGTGACCCAGGTCGGCATACAGCGCCTCGGCCCCAGTGACACACAGCACCACAGCGCCCAAGATGATGAAGGTGGTGCCCGGGTTCTCCCACATGAAAAACAAGGCGTAGTGCGGGCTCAGCGCCTTGAGGATGACCGGGTTGCTGATGATTTGGCTGACGCCCAGCAGCGCCAGCACCGCAAACCACACCAAAGTGATGGGGCCAAAAAACTTGCCTATGCCGCTGGTGCCCCGCTTTTGCACCCAAAAAAGCGCAAACAAAATCACCAAGGTGATGGGGATCACGGCCTTTTTAAAGGCGGGCTCTATGACCTCCAAGCCCTCGACGGCCGACAGCACCGAGATGGCTGGCGTGATGACGCCGTCGCCATAAAAAAGGGCCGTGCCAAAAATGCCAAAAAGCAGCAGCACCGTGCGCAGCCGGGGCTGGTCTTTGACCGCCTGGGAGGCCAGCGCCAGCATGGCGACCAAACCGCCCTCGCCATGGTTGTCGGCCCGCAGCACCAGCACCACGTACTTGAGCGAGACAATCAGCGTCAGCGTCCAAAAAAAGATGGACAAGATGCCGTAGACATTGGCCGGTGTGAAGTCCACATGGCCAGAACCAAAAACCTCTTTGACGGCATACAAAACACTGGTTCCGATGTCGCCGTAGACAACACCAATGGCGCCCAAAGTGAGCGCGGTCAGAGAAGATTTAGTTTGCGACAAGGGCAGTCGGTCCTGGGCAAAACAGCTAAGACAAGCTGGGCAGGACAGCAAAAGCAGGGAAGTGCATTGTGCGCCAGCCCTTGAACTTGGCAAGCTTGGAGATGCGTCAGCTGACCTTTAAGCCTACTTTGTTGCAGCGCAGCAACTGACGAAATCCACAGAAGCTCAGTCGTACACCTCGGCCAGCGGGTCCGTGGCTTCGAGCTCGTAGCTGGCGGCCAACAAGGCCAGGCGCCCAATCACGCCGTACATATAAAAGCGGTTCGGGCTGCTGGAGCCCGGTTTTTCGCCAGGCTGGGGCAGGCGCCCGCTGTCGGCAAAGGCCAGTGGCACATAACTCGCCCCAGGGGCGTTGAGATTTTCGTCCACGCCGCGCTCGGCATGCACCCGGTAAAAGCCGCCCACCACGTAGCGGTCCATCATGTAAACCACGGGTTCGGCCACGGCATCGTTGACACGCTCATGGGTGAGCACGCCTTCTTGGATGATGAGCTCGGGCGCAGCCTGCCCTTCTTGGGCGTTGTAGGCCAGGGCCGACATTTTGTGTGTGAGCTGGTCCAAGTCCTTGAGATCGCGCACCGTCATGATGCCCATGCCGGGGCTGCCGTCGTCGGACTTGAGCACCACAAAAGGCTTTTCATTGATGCCGTACTCTTTGTACTTGCGGCGGATTTTGGTCAACAAGGCGTCCACCTGGGCGCGCACGTCTTCCAAGCCGCGCTCCTCCATGTTGGGCTCGCCGCAGGTGCTGTACATGGGGTTGATCAGCCAGGGGTCCACCCCCAGCAGCTTGGCAAAGCGCTTGGCCACCTCTTCATAGGCCTGAAAGTGCTGCGACTTGCGCCGCACCGACCCGCTGGCATGCAGCGGCGGCAGCAAAAACTGCTCGTGCAGGTCTTCCAAGATGCCTGGAACGCCGGCAGACAAGCCGTTGTTCAACAAAATGGTGCAGGGGTCAAAGTCCTTCAAACCCAGGCGTTTATCGTTGCGGATCAAGGGCTCGATGGTGATTTGCTCGCCCGTGGGCAGCGCCAGGGTGGTCGGCTCCTTGATGTCGGGGCTCAGCGAGCCAAAGCGCACATTCAGGCCGGCTTGGTGAAATATGCGCTTGAGTTGCAGCACATTGGCCAGGTAAAAAGTGTTGCGGGTGTGCCCCTCGGGCACCACCAGCAGGTTGCGCGCCTCAGGGCAAATTTTCTCGATGGCGGCCATGGCAGCCTGCACCGCCAGCGGCAACATCTCAGGCGTGAGGTTGTTCCAGCCGCCGGGGAACAAGTTGGTGTCCACCGGAGCGAGCTTGAAGCCGGCGTTGCGGATGTCCACCGCGCCGTAAAACGGCGGGGTGTGCTCCATCCACTCCAGGCGAAACCAGCGCTCAATGGCCGGGGTGGAGTCCAGCACGCGCTGCTCTAATTCGTTGATGGGACCGTTCAGCGCGGTGATCAAGTGAGGAACCATTCAACAACTTCCTTGATGTAAATAAGCATTAAATCAGAACCACCCAAGGCGCGCTTGCCACCTCAGCCCTTGCCTTAGACCCCGCCTCAGGTGCGAATTTCGCCTTCGCCCAGCACCACAAACTTCAGCGAGGTCAGCCCCTCAATGCCCACCGGGCCTCGGGCGTGGAACTTGTCGGTGGAAATGCCGATCTCGGCGCCCAAACCAAACTCAAAACCATCGGCAAAACGCGTGCTGGTGTTGACCATCACGCTGGCCGAATCGACCTCGCGCAAAAACCGCTGGGCATGGCCGTGGTCCGCGGTGAGGATGGCGTCGGTGTGGTGGCTGGAGCAGCGGTTGATGTGGGCAATGGCCTCGTCCACCCCGTCCACCACCTTGATGCTGATGACGGGCGCCAAATACTCCTCGAACCAGTCTTGCTCGGTGGCATCGGCCAGTTGGGCGCCTGGCACCTGCGCCAACAAGGCCTTGGCCTCGGGATCGCAGCGCATCTCAACGCCTTTGGCCGCGTACACAGCGCCTATGCGGGGCAAAAATTCTGCGGCCACGCCGCGCGCCACCAACAGGCCTTCAGCGGTGTTGCAGGGGCTGTATTTTTGGGTTTTGGCGTTGTCGGCCACGGTCACGGCCATGGCCAAATCGCAGGGGTCGTCCACATACACATGGCAGTTGCCATCCAGATGCTTGATGACAGGCACCTTGGCGCCCGCGCTGATGCGCTCAATCAGGCCCTTACCGCCGCGCGGGATGACCACGTCCACGTACTCGGGCATGGCGATCAATCGGCCCACGGCCTCGCGGTCAGTGGTGGGCACCAGTTGCACCGCGTGCTCGGGCAGGCCGGCCGCCAAGAGGGCTTGGCTGACCAGGCCCGCCAAAGCGGTGTTCGATTCAATGGCCTCGGAGCCGCCGCGCAAGATGCAGGCGTTGCCGCTTTTGATGGCCAGCGACGCCGCTTCTATGGTGACATTGGGCCGGCTCTCGTAAATCATGCCGAACACGCCAAGGGGCACGCGCATTTGGCCCACGCGGATGCCGCTGGGCTGCTGCTTCATGCCAATGACCTCGCCAATCACATCGGCCATGGCGGCCAGCTGCTCGCAGCCCAAGGCCACGGTGTCAATGATCTCTGGGCTGAGCTTGAGCCTGTCCAGCATAGGGCCGGTCAGCCCGCCCGCCGCCGCGCGCTCCAAGTCGCGGGCATTGGCCGCCAGCAGCTCAGGCACCTGGGCGCGCAAGGCAGCCGCCAAGCTGCGCAGGGCCAAGTTCTTGGCAGAAGCTGGCGCTCGCGCCATGCCCACCGAGGCCGACTTGGCCTGGGCGCCCAAGAGGTTCATGAGCTCGGTCACGCCGAGGGCGGTCAAAGAGGAGGCGGGGACAGCAGCGTTCATGACTGGATTTTCGCATGCGAGCCCCAGCTCACGAAGTGGACAGGAGCGGGCACAAGCGCCTATTCAAGCCTTAGCTCACGCGTGCCCCTCTCCCCAGAGGGGTGAGAGAGAAAACATGGCCTCCCCGATTTCCTCCCTCCCCCTCTGGGGGAGGGCCGGGGTGGGGGCATCGCGTGGCACAAATGTTTCCTCACGCGTGCCCCTCTCCCCAGCCCTCTCCCCAAAGGGGCGAGGGAGCAAGACATGGCCCATCCCGGTTTAAACGCGCACAGCGCGGCTGGTCCGCGCGCCAGACACCCGGGCGCAGGGCTCGCACAGCTGCATGGCCAGGCGCTGCAGGGCTTGCCAGCCGTCGGTGGGCCAGCCCGGCTGCTTGAGGCCCTTGACAATGCCGTCGACCTGGTGCGCGGCCTCCAGCAGCTTGGCCAGGGCGGGCAGCGTCAGGTGCGGCAGCACCCGCTCATAAAGCTGCTCTTTGAGGCCCCACACGCGATGTTCACGCAAGGCCATGGGCAGGGGCCGGCCCTCGGCCACCGCGTCTTTGACGCGTTTCAAGCCCCGGATGTCTTCGGCCAAGGCCCAGTGCACCAGCACCTCGGACTCGCCCTCGGCCTTGAGGCCGTCAAGCATGCGCTGCACCCGCAACACCTGGCCGCCCAGCACGGCTTCGGACAGCTTGAAGACGTCGTAGCGCGCCACATTGAGCACGGCAGACTCGACCTGCGCCAGGCTCAGCTCGCCGGCCGGGTAGAGCAGGCCCAGCTTTTGAATCTCTTGGTGCGCGGCCAACAAATTGCCCTCCACCAGGTCGGCAAAAAAAGCCAAGGTGTGAGGCCCCTCTGGCCCCTGGACCACGCGCTGGCCCTGCAGCGCCAGGCGCTGGGCGATCCAGTCGGGCAGGGCGCGCCTGTCGACTGGCTCCACCGCCAAACTGACACCAGCACCCTCCAGGGCCGTGAACCAGGCGCCGGTGCGGGTGGCCTTGTCCAGCTTGGGCAGCATCACCAGCACCAAGATGTCGGCGTTGCCCTGCAAGCTGTCCACCAACTGCTGCAGGGCGGCGCTGCCTTCTTTGCCCGGTTTGCCAGTGGGAATGCGCAGCTCCAGGATTTGCTTGTCGGCAAACAAGCTCAAGGCGCTGGCGGCGGCCAGCACGGCGCTCCAGTCAAAGTGCGCGCCTTGCACGGTGTGCACGCTGCGCTCGCTAAAGCCCTGGGCGCGGGCGGCGGCCCGCAAGGCGTCGGCCGCCTCTTGCACCAGCAAGGGCTCGTCGCCGTGCAGCACATACAGGTTGCGCAGGCCGCGCTGCAGGTGGGCGCTGAGTTGGGGCAAGCTCAATTGCATGGGCAAGCAGACAGGCTCAGCGCGCCGAGGGCGACTGTGGGGTGGACAAGTCCTTGACGGCCGCCAAGCGGCGCAGGATTTGCTGGAGCATGTCTTGGCGCATTTCGCGGTAGAGGAAGAGCTCTTCTTCTTCCTTGGCCAGGGCCGCCGACTCGGCATAACCGATCTCGCGCTCAAGCAGCAGCTCGGTCATGGGGATGAGCTCTGCGCCACGCGGTGTGCGCAGCCGAAAGCGCATGCGCAGCCTGAGCTGAAACTCTCGCACCTGGCCTGCCGCGTTCAAGCCGGCCACCACTTTTTCGCGCATCTCGGACGGGATTTCCAGCACCACATCGGCCAACTGCCGATCGCCAGCCTCGGCCAGTACGCGCACCATGGAGCTGAACTCGAGCGAGCGCGTGAGCGGCGCTCTCAAACTGGAGCCGGTAGGCAAGGACAGGTAAACCGTGCGAAAAGCGTAGTTGGGCGGCTGGCGCAGTGCAAAGCCGCACGCCCCCAGGCCGGCAGAACCTGCACAAAGCAGGGCCAGAACCGAGCGGCGTTGAAGGGTGTGAGCCAGCATGCCAGGGGGGGTGAATGGGCGCTTCAAAGCACCACGTTGACCAAGCGGCCGGGCACCACAATGATTTTTTTGGCCGGCGCGCCTTGCGCCTGCTTGATCACGAGCTCGCTGGCCAGCGCTGCCGCCTCAATGGCGGCTTTGTCAGCGCCTGCAGGCACCGTGATGGCGCCGCGCAGCTTGCCGTTGATTTGCAGCACCAGCTCGATCTCGTCTTGCAGCAGGGCCTGTGCATCGACTTGCGGCCAGGGCGCGTCCAGCAAGTCGCCCACCGCCTGGGCGTAGCCCAGTTCGGACCACAGTGCTTGGGCGATGTGCGGGCAAGCGGGGTAGAGCGTGCGCAACAGCAGCGAGACGCCTTCACAGCGCAAGGCCGCGTCGCCGTCGCTGCCATCAAAAGCAAAGTCGTCCAGCGCGTTGAGCAGCTTCATGCAGCCCGACACCACCGTGTTGTATTGCATGCGCTCGTAGTCGTAGGCGACCTGCTTGAGCACCAGGTGCAGTTCACGACGCAGCTTTTTGCTTTCGTCGCGCAAGCTGGCTTGGCTCAAGTCGCGCGCCGTGGCCGCGCGCAGGGCGCTTGCGTGCTTGTGCGCAAAACCCCAGACGCGCTTGAGAAAGCGGTGGCTTCCTTCCACCGCCGCATCGTTCCACTCCAGTGTGGCCTCGGGCGGCGCGGTGAACATGGTGTACAGGCGCGCGGTGTCGGCGCCGTATTTTTCAATCAGGTCCTGCGGGTCCACGCCGTTGTTCTTGGACTTGGACATGGTGCCCACGCCCTCGTAGTCAATGGCGGTGCCCACGGGCAGCCGGCCATCGGCGCTCTCAGCTTCGTTCTTGAGCTTGGCGCCCACCACTTTGCCGGCAGCGTCAAGCACATGCTCCACGTCGTGCGGCCAAAAATAGTCTTTGCCGCCCTTGGCCGTGCGGCGCGAATAAATGTGGTTGAGCACCATGCCCTGGGTGAGCAACTTGGTGAACGGCTCGTCCACCTTCACCAGCCCCAGGTCACGCATGACCTTGGTCCAAAAGCGCGCATACAGCAGGTGCAAGATGGCATGCTCAATGCCGCCAATGTACTGGTCCATGCCGCTGCCACCGGTCGCCTTGGTGGGGTCGGCCATCCAGTAGTGGGTGCCCTCGGCCACCATCTGCTCGGTGTGGCGCGGATCGCAATAGCGCATGAAATACCAGGAGCTGTCCACAAAGGTGTCCATGGTGTCGGTTTCGCGGCGTGCGGCTTTGCCGCACACCGGGCACACCACCCCGGCGTGAAAACCTTCGTGCTTGAGCAAGGGGTTGCCCGAACCATCGGGCACGCAATCTTGCGGCAGCACCACGGGCAGGTCTTTCTCAGGCACAGGCACTGCCCCGTGTTCATCGCAATGGATGATGGGAATGGGCGTGCCCCAATAGCGCTGGCGGCTTACCCCCCAGTCGCGCAAACGCCAAGTGGTTTTCTTTTCGCCCAGGCCTTGGGCTTGCAAGGCAAGGGCCACCGCGTCCGCCGCCTCTTTACAGGACAGGCCACTGAACGCGCCCGAGTTGACGGTCACCCCGCGCTGCTTGTCTGCGTACCACTCCTGCCAATGGTGGTGGTCGTAAGTCAGGCCTTGGATGTGCACCACGTCTTGAATGGGGATGCCGTATTTCTTGGCAAAGGCAAAGTCGCGCTCGTCGTGAGCAGGCACGCCCATCACCGCGCCATCGCCATAGCCCATGAGCACATAGTTGCCCACCCACACATCAATCAGGCGGTTCGTGATCGGGTGTTGCACCTGCAGCCCCGTGGCCATGCCCAGCTTGTCTTTGACAGCCAATTCGGCCTCGGTGGTGCCGCCGGCTTTGCACTCCTCAATAAAGGCAGCCAATGCCGGGCTGGATTGGGCGGCATGCATGGCCAGGGGGTGCTCGGGGGCCACTGCGCAAAAGGTCACGCCCATGATGGTGTCGGCGCGCGTGGTGAACACATGCATCTTGCCTTCTGCAATGGGCAGGCCGTCCGCACCCTGGATGGCGTGCGTGAAGGCAAAGCGCACGCCCTCGCTTTTGCCTATCCAGTTTTCCTGCATCAGGCGCACGCGGTCTGGCCAGCCCTTGAGCGTGGCCTTGTCGTTGCCCATTTGCACATGGTCCAGCAGCTCTTGCGCGTAGTCGGTGATCTTGAGGTAGTAGCCTGGGATTTCGCGCTTTTCCACCACGGCCCCGGTGCGCCAGCCTTTGCCATCTATCACCTGCTCGTTGGCCAGCACGGTTTGGTCCACCGGGTCCCAGTTGACCACCTGGGTCTTGCGGTAAGCCATGCCTTTGTCCAGCATCTTCAAAAACAGCCACTGGTTCCACTTGTAGTAGCTGGGCTCGCAGGTGGCGACCTCGCGCGACCAGTCTATGGCCAGGCCCATGGCCTGCATCTGCTTTTTCATGTAAGCGATGTTGTCAAAGGTCCACTTGGCGGGCGGCACATTGTTTTTGAGTGCAGCGTTTTCGGCGGGCAAACCAAAAGCGTCCCAGCCCATGGGCATTAACACGTTAAACCCCTTCATGCGCAGCTGCCGCGTGAGCATGTCGTTGATGGTGTAGTTGCGCACATGGCCCATGTGCAGCTTGCCGCTGGGGTAGGGCAGCATGGAGCAGGCGTAGTACTTGCCCAAGGGCTTGTCGCTGCGCTCGCCAACGCGGTAGGCGTTCGAGGCTTGCCAATGCGCCTGGGCGGCGCCTTCTATCTTCTGGTGGTCGTAGGTAGTGTCTTGCATGGGGGCGGGCTCAGGGCCTGGACCTGAGGCCATCGTTCAAAGGGGTGAGGTGGCCACAAAAGACCGAAGACAAGATTTTAGGCGGCAGCCCTGGGGGCCACCGGAAGGCCCCCCACACTAAGGTTTGGTGCGTGAAGAAAAAGAAGGGGATGGGGCGGCCTCGGCCACAAAGCCAATTCGCGACAAGCCCGCTTGCTGGGCCAGGCCTATCAATTCGACCACCCGGCCATAAGGCACGGCCTGGTCGGCATGCAGCTGCAATTCGGTGTCCGGCTGAGCGGCCGCAGCCTGGGCCAGGCGCTGGGCCAACTGGGCCGAATCCAGCGCTTGGCCCTGCAAAAAGGCCTGGCCGCTTTTGTCTATCTCCAGCCTGAGGCTGGCCGCAGGGGCGGCGGCAGGGGCGGCCGTGGCGCGGGGCAGCTCCAGCTTGAGCGCGCTGGTGAGCAAAGGGGCCGTGAGCATGAAGATGACCAACAACACCAGCATCACGTCCACCAAGGGCGTGACGTTGATTTGGCTCATGGGCGCTTTCATGGGCCCCATGGCGGCGCTTGGGGGCCGGGGGCGCGAGAGGCGGCCAAAGCTCATGGCCGGCCCTGGGTGGCGCCCGCGTGCTGCAGCACCAGCTCGCGCAGGTCGTGGGCAAAGCCTTCGAGCTCGGCTTCAATGTGCTCAATGCGCCTGCCCAAGGCGTTGTAGGCCAGCACGGCCGGAATGGCCACGGCCAAACCCGCTGCCGTGATGACCAAGGCCTCGCCCACCGGCCCGGAGATTTGCTCAATGCCGACTTGAGCCGCACCGCCCTGGTCACCCAGACCGACCAGGGCCAGGTAAATGGCCCAGACCGTGCCTAGCAAACCCACAAAAGGCGCGACCGCCCCCACACTGGCCAAGACCATTTGGCCGTGTTGCAAACGGCTCAACACGCTTTGCAAGGCCTCGCGAAGCAAGCGGGTGCAGCGTGCGGCCGCGTCGCCTTGGCCGCCCAGCGAGGCCGGCGGCTGATGCTCGAAATGGTGATCGCCCAGGCGCGCAGCGCGCACCAGCGGCAGCAACAGGCGGGCGGAGTCAAAAACGCTCAAGCGTTGCTCGGCTTCGTCCAAGTCGGCCGCTTGCCAAAAGGCTGCCAAGCTGCGCGGCAGGCTGCGGCTGGCCCGCCACAGCAAGCTGGTTTTCCAAAGAATGAGGACCCAGGAGGCCACCGACATAATCAGCAGCGCGAGCGCCACCACACGGGTGATGCCATCGCCCTCGGTCAGCAGCGACATCATGGCGCTTTAACGGAGTTCGAGCACGTCGAACATGTCGTACAAACCAGCGGCTCGGCCGGCCAGGAAGCGGGCCGCACGCAAGCTGCCTTGGGCGTAGGTGGCGCGGCTGGACGACTTATGGGTGACCTCAATGCGCTCACCCGTGCCGGCAAACAGCACCGTGTGGTCGCCCACGATGTCGCCGCCGCGTATGGTGGAAAAGCCAATGGTCGAGGGGTCGCGCTCACCGGTGTGGCCAAAGCGCTCATACACCGCACACTCATTCAAATCGCGCCCTGTGGCGCTGGCAATCACCTCGCCCATTTTGAGGGCGGTGCCCGAGGGCGCGTCCACCTTGTGGCGGTGGTGGGCCTCAATGATCTCAATGTCGTAGCCGGTGGCCAGGGCCTTGGCGGCCATCTCGAGCAGTTTGAGCGTGACGTTCACGCCCACGCTCATGTTGGGCGCCATCACAATGGCGATGTCTTGGCCCGCCAAGGCGATTTCTTCTTTTTGCGCCTCGCTAAAGCCCGTGGTGCCGATCACCAGTTTGACGCCCAGCTCGCGACAAACGGCCAAGTGGGCCAGGGTGCCTTCGGGTCGGGTGAAGTCGATCAGCACATCGGCACCCGCCAGGCCCTGCCGCAGATCGGCGGTAATCAGGGCGCCGGACTGCTGGCCCAGCAGGGCTGCCGCGTCCTGGCCCAGCTGCGGGCTGGCGGGAATGTCGAGGGCGCCACTCAAGCACAAATCGGCCGAGGTCAGCACGGCCTGCACCAGCATTTGACCCATGCGGCCGCTGGCGCCAGCCACCGCAATCTTCAGGCGTGGCTCAGTCACGGGGTTGTTGGCAGCGCTCACGGGCGGCGTCCTTCAAGGGGAGGGTAAGTGGTGGTTGCAGCGGGCGCCGAAGCTGCCGCAGGTGCCGCCGCCTCGGTCGTCCTGGGCGGCGCCTTGGCTTCGGCGGCCTTCAGTTGCTCGGCGGTGGCTTCCAAGGGCGGCACTTTGCCCAACTCGCGGCGCACATCAAGCTGGGCGATGAATTCGGACTCGCTGGGCATGCGGTCGCCTTCAAAACGGGCCAGCTCATCGCCTTTGAAAAACACCGCATAGCGGTAAATGCGCGACTCGCCAACGCGGCGCTGCATGCTGAACACATAGTCCCAGCGGTCGGCGTGGAACAAGCTGGACACCAAGGGCGTGCCCAGGAGGTTGCGAACCTGCAGGCGCGACAAGCCTGGGCTGAGCAAAGCCACCTGCTCACTGGAGATGAAGTTGCCCTGCACCACATCCGGCCGGTACGGCGTGAGCCAGGAGGCAGGCTGCGACAGCGTTTTGCTGGAGCCGCAGGCGCCCAGCAAGACCGACAGGCCCACAGCAAAAACAGTGACGAGCACAAGACGAGAGCGTGCGAACATGGTCAGGGGCCAAGACGATATGATGGTTTAATTGTAAGGGCCGCGACCTGTCTGCACGCCCTTGCACTGGCCCGAGGCTCAACGCCGGCCATGCGCTAAGTAGCTCCCCCTGCCCGGCACGTACACGACGTTCAATACCACCATGAGCAACATCGACGAGCTGAAAAGCACAGGCCTGAAGGCCACCTTGCCCCGCCTGAAGATTCTTGAGATTTTCCAAAAAGGCAAGCAGCGCCACATGACGGCCGAGGACGTGTTTCGCGTGCTGCTGGAAGACCGCTCTGACATTGGCCTGGCCACGGTGTACCGCGTGCTCATGCAGTTTGAGCAAGCGGGCCTGCTGATTCGCAGCAACTTTGAGTCGGGCAAGGCGGTCTACGAAATCAACGAAGGCCAGCACCATGACCACCTGGTGTGCCTGGACTGCGGCCGGGTGGAAGAGTTTTACGACGCCGAGATTGAACAGCGCCAGCACCAAGTCGCCAAGTCCAAAGGTTTTGAAATCGCCGACCACGCCCTGTCAATTTACGCCCACTGCAGCCGGACGGCTTGTCCGCACCGCTCAGAAGACAGCCGCCATACGAGGCTGACAGGCCACGCCCGCCCCTGACCGCAGCACGCAGCAGTGCACTCAGTCGCCTTACTGCATGGCCCGGCGGTGGCGCTCTACAAAGTCTTCATAGGTGTTGATGCCGCGCAGCTGCAAAATGGCATTGCGCACGGCAGCTTCCACCAACACCGCAATGTTGCGGCCCGCTTCCACCTGGATGATGACTTTGCGCACCGGAATGCCCAAAATGTCTTGCATCAACGGCTCGTAGGGAATGCGCTCGTAATCGCGCTCCAGGGTTTCGCGCCGCACCAGGTGGACGATCAGCTTGAGGCGCATTTTCCGACGCACGGCCGTCTCGCCAAAAATGGCCTTGATGTCCAACAGGCCAATGCCGCGCACCTCCAAGAGGTTTTGCAGCAAATCCGGGCAGCGGCCCTCAATGGTGGTTTGGTTGATGCGGTACAGATCCACCGCATCGTCGGCCACCAGGCCGTGGCCGCGAGAGATGAGTTCCAGCCCCAGCTCGCTTTTGCCCAAGCCGGACTCGCCTGTGATCATCACGCCCATGCCCAAAATGTCCATGAACACGCCGTGCATGGAGGTGCGGTCGGCAAAGTGCTTGGACAGGTAAGCCCGCAACACATCGATCACAAAGGCGGCCGAATCGGGCGTGGCAAACATGGGCAGGTTGCCGCGCTCGCACATGGACACCAGCATGTCGGGCACCACCTGACCGTCGGCCACCACCAGCGCCGGAGGCTCCAAGGTGATGATGCGGTTGATGCGCCGGCTGCAATCTTCCACGCTGCCCGTGGACAGGTAGGCGACCTCGCGCTCGCCCAATATTTGCACTCGGTAAGGGTGAATGTAGTTGAGGTAGCCGACCAAGTCGGCGCCTGAGCGGGCCGCGCGCACAGCCACCTCGTCAAATCGCCGCTCAGACGCACCCAGGCCCGCGACCCACTGCCACTTCAAGGCAAGCCTGTGGTCCTCAAACAGGACATCTGCGCTGACCACCGTGGGTTTCATGCGAAATGGCGCTGGCTCAGCAGGCTCACGAGCTCACGTGGGTGGACTGCCATGAGGCGATCAACTGGTGCAGCGCGCCCGCATCCACACTGGCCCTGATCTGCTCGCGAAGTGCCGCATCGCTCAAGAGCTCGGCAATTTCGGAGAGGATTTCAAGGTGCTTTTGGGTGGCCGCTTCGGGCACCAGCAAAAAAATGAGCAAATTCACGGCCTGCTCGTCCGGGGCGTCAAAGCCAATGGGTGAGCTGAGCTGAAACACAGCGGCCATGGGCGCCTTCAGGCCCTTGATGCGGCCGTGCGGAATGGCCACACCGTGACCCAGCCCTGTGGAGCCCAGTCGCTCACGGGCAAAAAGGCTGTCGGTGATCAGTGCGCGGTTGAGGCCATGCGCGTTTTCAAACAACAAACCCGCCTCTTCAAAAGCGCGCTTTTTGCTGGTGGCGTCCACGCTGACCAAGACTTGGGCAGGGGGCAAAATCTGAGAAAGACGGTTCATGACGGTCGAGTGGGGCGGATTATGCACGGCGCCAGACCACGCTCAGGCCGAGTAAGCACAAAAAAGCCGCACGCAAGTGGCCGTGTCAGCGTGGCGCGCTAGGCGCTGCGTCAATGCCCTGACCAGATGTCAAGCCTGGCCAGCCCAGCGGGTCTGGGCTGGCGCCAAGGGGGGCTGGGCTCAGCTGTCCAGGGCGGTGCTGCCTGTGTGCCTGCGGTGGGTTTCGTGATGATGGTCCTGCGTGCGCGTTTTATAGCGGCTCACCTGCCGGTCCAGTTTGTCGGCCAATTCGTCAACGGCAGCATACAGGTCGGCGTGTGAACTTTCAGCAAACAGATCGCGGCCTTTGACGTGGATATTGCATTCAGCTCGCTGTCTGAGCTCTTTTTCCTTCATGTTGTCAATGGTCAGCAGGACCTTGACATCGACCACTTGGTCGAAATGACGGGTGATTCGATCGAGCTTGCTGGTCACGTAGCCGCGCAAGGCGGGTGTGACTTCCAGGTGATGGCCGCTGATCGTCAGGTTCATAGGGAGCTCCTTGTCAGGACGAGAACGAAAATGGCTGTCAACGGGGCCAACCGTGACAACCGCCGGAACACGCTTAAACCCATGATGCGCCACTCTGCAAGCCTTGGCAAGCAGCACCCCTTTAAGAGCCGGGGTTGCGCTGGGTCTGAGCCCGGTTTGGAAGCCTGCCTTGTTCTTTCTGGCCGCTTGGCAAGGCCTGGGACCCCCATGGGCAATGCCATAATCACAATCGTTTTAATGACGGAGAAATCCATGGAAAGCAGCCCGAGTCGCTAGCTTTCAACGCCGGCACAGGCTGCGGGGGTTGGAAGCGACAACCCACCCCCGCCCAAGGGCTGCCAGGCACAGGCCGCTCTTGATCACCCCCATTGGACCCAGGGAGCCCAGCCGCCATGCTCAATGTTTTCACGCTCGTCAACGGACGGCTTTTCCAGGAAGAAATTGAATCCCTGGAAGAGCTCTCCAAATTCCAGCCCATCTGGGTGGACCTCGAATCGCCCACGCTGGAAGAAAAGCGCTGGGTAAAACAATACTTTGGCCTGTTGATTCCTGATGATGCGATGGACGAGGACATCGAAGAGTCGGCCCGTTTTTACGAAGAAGACAACGGCGAATTGCACATTCGCTCGGACTTTTTGATCGCCGACGCCGACGAGCCCCACACGGTGCGGGTGGCCTTCATCTTGAACATGCTCAACGAGGACCTCAAGAGCAAAGGGGTGTTGTTTTCCATCCACGACGAGGACGTGCCCGTCTTTCGCTTGGTGCGCATGCGCGCCAGGCGCGCAGTGGGGCTGATTGACGATGCCAAGGACGTCTTGCTCAAGCTGTTTGATGCCGATGCCGAGTACTCGGCCGACACCATCGAGGGCATTTATGTGGACCTCGAAAAAGTCAGCACCAAGGTGCTGTCGGCCGATGTGACCGACGCCAAAGCCGGTGAGGTGCTGGCGGCCATTGCGCGCCATGAAGATTTGTCAGGCCGGATCCGGCGCAACATGATGGACACCCGCCGGGCCTTGTCTTTCATGATGCGCAGCAAAATGCTGCATGCCGATCAGTTCGAGGACGCCAGGCAAATTATGCGAGACATCGACTCGCTGGACTCGCACACGGCGTTTTTGTTTGAAAAGATCAACTTTTTGATGGACGCCACCGTGGGTTTCATCAACATCAACCAAAACAAGATCATCAAGATCTTCTCGGTGGCCAGCGTGGCCCTGCTGCCGCCCACCTTGATTGCCAGCTTGTACGGAATGAATTTTCAGTACATGCCGGAGCTCGCGCAAACCTGGGGCTACCCCTATGCCCTGACGCTGATGGCGGCCAGCGCAGTGTTGCCCATGTGGTATTTCCGCCGGCGCGGCTGGCTGAAATAGCCCGCCAGCTGGCGTCACCCTGGCTTTGAGAAATCGAAAAAAACCTTACTCAGACAAGCACAGCCCCGAGCCCGCCAAACCCAGCCACATGCCAAACAAGCCGTTTGGCTTGGGGTTTGCAGCGCCCGTCGCCCATGGCGCGGCAGACTGCTTGGGGCGGCGCGCATCAATCACCTGGGCCGGGCCATGCACACGGATCAAGTCCTCGGTTTGCAGGGCCAAATTGTTTTTGGCCACGCAAGCCAGCACCTCATGGCCATCGCCTTCAATCTGGGGAAGCAGCTGGGCAAACAGTTTGTCTGTCCACTTGCCTCGCCAGCTTTCCCGGGCGCGGTGGGTCACCCATTTCTCACATGCTGGGTCACGCGCGGCGTGCATGCCCCCACGATCCATTGCCTGGGCACAGATGCGTCCGGCGTGTTTCTCAGGGCTTCAAGCACACCCAAGGCATGGGCGGCGTCATCCACATACGCAATCAGCCGGCTCATCGAACACCTTTAAAAACAAAGGGAAAACCACCTCACAGACAGTGCTTGCGCAAGCACTCACAGGCACTGTCCGGGTCCAAGGCGCTTCAGTGGGCCTGCGTGTCCTGCTCGGCAGTGGCCGAACGGCGGGTGGCCAGCCAGCCGCCACCGAGCACAACCGCCACGGCCACCACGTAGGTGGCCCACTGGGCCGCCACTTTCATGGTCTGGCCTTCAGCCCAGGCGTTTTTGCCGCCGTAAAAGTCCACCAAGAGAGGCTCGCTGACAATCATTTTGGCGGCGGTGAAGGCCAGCACGGCTGCACCCAGCTGGATGATGATGGGGAAACGCTCCACCAGCTTGAGCACCACGGAGCTGCCAAACACCACAATCGGCACGCTGATCAGCAGGCCAATGACCACCAGGTCAAAAGCGCCATGGGCAGCACCGGCCACACCCAGCACGTTGTCCACACCCATCAGGGCGTCGGCAATCACAATGGTTTTCATAGCACCCCAAAAGGTGGTGACCACAGGCCCGTCATGCTCCTCACCGCCTTGGTCGGCCAGGAGTTTGTAGGCAATCCAGACCAAGCCCAGCCCCCCCACCAGCATCAAGCCTGGGACTTTGAGCAGCCACACCACACCCACGGTCATGATGGTGCGCACCACGATGGCGCCCACCGTGCCCCAGATGATGGCTTTCTTTTGCAGGTCAGGCGGCAGATTGCGGGCAGCCAGGGCAATGACGATGGCGTTGTCGCCGGCCAGCACCAGGTCGATCAAAATAATGGCCAGCAGGGCCGAAAACCAGGCAGATGAAAAAACTTCCATGATCGTTCTCCGATTCGATGTGTTGTGGATCCGCAGCGCTAAAAAGCGCCCTCAGGCCTGCACAAGCGAGATCGGAGCGTCAGAAAAGAGCGCGCTTCGACCAAACCTGTGCAGGTTTTAATCGAAGGTCTGGCTCGACCGCCTGACAGAGGACAGGCGGCCCAACAAGCCGGAAGCGAAAGCTCCGTAATGACGACTTGCTGATCGGTCTGGCTGCCGTGCGCGAAAAGCGCAGCGCTGGCTCAGACGTGGGAGTTACTCCCCTTCAAAGATGACTATTTGACAACAAAACCAGGCCATGTGCAAACCGAACAAGCTTGTCCCATCGGCCAGCCCCATAATCTGCCTCCCGCCAACCTGCGCTCACCCTCCCCTTGGACACCGTGTCCCGCATTCACATCACCGACATTGAAGCCGCCATCAACCATTGGCGCGCGAAAAAGCCCTCACCCGACGGCATCACGCTGGCGCCCGAGTTGCGAGCGCTGGCCGAGGTGTACGCCTTGCTGGTGTACTACCACGAGGAAGAAGCGGACGAAGCGAGCTTTCCGGCCCAGGCCTTGGCGGCCTGGCGCGGCTGGTACGACACCACGCCCGACACGCCTTGCATTGCCATTTGCTCCACCAGCCAGGGCGACGACCACTGCAAGGGCTGCGGGCGCAGCTTTGAAGAAGTGCAGCGCTGGCCCGAGATGAGCCCGGGGGCCAAGCGCACCACTTGGCGGCGCATCACCCTTGAAAGCACGTCCTGGCGTTTTGGCCGCTATGCGGACCGGGCGGTGGAAAACCGCCCATCTTTGAAGGCCTAAAGCGCAACCTTCCCCGGCCCAGCCCCCTGGGGACAGGCCAGACAGCCGGGCTCAGACGCGGCGGGCCAACTCTGCCGCCAGGCCCACATAGCTGGCCGGCGTCAGGGCCAGCAAGCGCGTTTTTTCGGCCTCAGGGATGTCCAAGCTTAGTATCAGCCCGTGCAAGGCCTGGGCGGTGACGGTTTTGCCGCGCGTGACTTCTTTGAGCTGCTCATAAGCGCCTTGCACGCCGTAGCGGCGCATCACGGTCTGTATGGGCTCGGCCAGCACTTCCCAGGCGGCGTTCAGGTCCTCGTCCAAGGCCTCTTGGTTGAGCTCGAGCTTGCCTAGGCCCACGCTGAGCGAGCGCCAAGCGAGCACCGTGTAGCCAAAGGCCACGCCGATGTTGCGCAGCACGGTGGAGTCGGTGAGGTCGCGCTGCCAACGGCTGATGGGCAGCTTTTCGCTCAGGTGTTTGAGCAAGGCGTTGGCCAGGCCCAAATTACCCTCGGCATTTTCAAAATCAATGGGGTTGACCTTGTGCGGCATGGTGGAAGAGCCGATTTCGCCGTCCTTCAAACGCTGCTTGAAGTAACCCAGGCTCACATAAGCCCAAATGTCGCGCGACAAATCAATCAAGATGGTGTTGCTGCGGGCCACCGCATCAAAGAGCTCGGCCATGTAGTCGTGCGGCTCAATTTGGATGCTGTAGGGCTGAAAGCTCAGGCCCAGGCCCTGCGGCTCGGGGGCCTCAATCACACGGCGACTGAAGGCCTCCCAGTCGAACTCAGGCCAGGCCGAGAGGTGGGCGTTGTAATTGCCTACCGCGCCATTCATTTTGCCCAGGAGCTGAACGTCAGCGATTTTTTGCCTAGCCTGGGCCAAGCGCATGACCACGTTGGCCATTTCTTTGCCCACGGTGGTGGGGCTGGCGGTTTGGCCGTGCGTGCGGCTGAGCATGGCCACGGCCGCATACTCATGCGCCATGCTGCGCAGCATGGCAATCACTTTGTCCAGCGTGGGCAAGATCACCTGCTCGCGGCTGCTTTTGAGCTGCAGCGCATGGCTGGTGTTGTTGATGTCCTCGCTGGTGCAGGCAAAGTGCACGAACTCGGCGGCGGCCAGCAATTCGGGCCTGGCCTCGAACTTGGACTTGATCCAATACTCCACCGCCTTGACGTCGTGGTTGGTGGTTTTTTCAATGGCCTTAATGGCCAGGGCATCGGCCTCGCCAAAGTGTTGGACCAGGCCCTGCAGGTAACTGCGGGCACCGCTTGACAAGGGCTTGAACTCGGCAAAGCCAGCGTCGGACAAAGCCACAAACCAGGCCACTTCCACCTGCACCCGGCGGTGCATATAGCCCTGCTCAGACATGAGCGGGCGCAGATCTTCAAGCTTGGAGGCATAACGGCCATCCAGCGGCGACAGGGCATTTACTGTGGACAAACTCATGCCCCTATTGTAAGTCTGGGCTTATGGCGGGGTTCTGGCGCAAGGCAGGGGTCTGGCAGGCGAGTCGATAGAATCATCACACAATTCTTTCAACGCCTTGATGACCTGAACCATGAAACTCATTGGATCCGAAACCAGCCCCTATGTGCGCAAAGTGCGCATCGTGATGGCCGAGAAAAAGCTGGATTACCAATTCGTGCTGGAAGACGTCTGGTCCGCCGACACCACCATGGCCCAGGCCAACCCTCTGGGCAAGGTGCCCTGCTTGGTGATGGAAGGCGGCGAGGCCGTCTTCGATTCGCGGGTGATCGTGGAGTACCTGGACACGCTGTCGCCGGTGGGCAAGTTGATCCCGAGTTCCGGCCGTGAGCGTGCCGAGGTCAAAACCTGGGAGGCCTTGTCCGACGGCCTGCTTGACGCCTGCGTGCTGGCCCGCATGGAGGCCACCTGGTCGGGCCGCGCCGACAGCGAGCGCAGCCAGGCCTGGATAGACCGGCAAATGTCCAAGGTGCATCTGGTGCTCAAGGCCATGTCCACGGGCTTGGCCGACAAGCCCTTTTGCAGCGGTGTGCATTTCAGCCTGTCTGACGTGGCGGTGGGCTGCGCCTTGGGCTACTTGGACCTGCGCTTTGCGCACATCGACTGGCGTGCCTCGCACGCCAATTTGGCCAAGCTGCAAGACAAGCTGATGGCCAGGTCCAGTTTTGTGGAATCGCTACCGCGCTGATTCAGCGATTGGCTTGGCGCTTGAGCCAGCGCATCAAGGCGCCCAAGCCAGGCAACTTTTCATAGAGCTCTTCGGCCGCGTCCCAATAGTCGCGGTGAAACACCACTTTGCCGGCGTCGTCAAAGCGCAGGTGAGAGGTGCCGCGCACGGTCTGCCAAGTCACGCGGTCAAAGCGCTTGAAGCGAAAGCGAAAATCCCACACCAAAAAGCATTCGCTGCCCTGCGCCACGCGCCCGGTGACGATGAAATGCGGCTGATCCAGCGCCTCGAACATGTGCGAGAAGATGCGCTCCATCTCGGCCACGCCTTTGACCTCGTTGAAGGGGTCTTTGAAAAAGGTATCGGCCGCATACAAGTCTTTGAGCCTGGCCACATCGGCGGGCTGGAGCTTTTCATAAAAGATCACCAATTCATCCACCGCCAAGGCCATCTGGGGCTCAATCGCGCTCATGGGTGCTCCTTGACCATGCGCTTGACCAGCGGCAAATAAAGCCCATACGGCAGCCACTGCAACACCTTCATCGCGAAGGTAAAGCGGCGCGGAAAATGAATTTCAAAGCGGCCGCGCGCCCAGCCCTGCACGATTTCATCAGCGGCCTGCTCGGCTGTGATGAGTGCGGGCATGGCAAATTGGTTTTGCGCGGTCAGGCCGGTTTTCACAAAACCGGGGTTGATCAGGCTAACGCCCAAGCCGCGCGGGCTCAAGTCGGCGTACAGGGTTTCGGCCAGGTTGATCAGGGCCGCCTTGGTGGGGCCATAAGCGAGGCTGTTGGGCAAGCCGCGAAAGCCGGCCACACTGGAGATCAGGCTGATGTGGCCACGGCGCTGCTGCAAGAAATGCGGCAGCACCGCATCGAGCACATACAGCGCGCCCAGGTAGTTGATGTTCTGGTGCTTGAGCATTTCAGCCAAGTCAAACTCGTAAGCCCGCTGAGCCTTGTAGTGGCCGGCGCAGTAAGCCACCAGGTCCAGGCCGCCACTGGCCATGAGCTGGCCGGCCGCCTCGCGCAGGGCCTGGGGGTCGGTGGCGTCCAACGGCAGGGCCACGGCGCCCGGGTGGGCGTGCACAAAAGAGGCCAAGGCCGAGGCATTGCGGGCCGACACCGCAACCCGCGCGCCCCGGGCATGCAGGGCTCGGGCGGTGGCCAAGCCAATGCCGCTGGAAGCGCCTATCAGCCAGACCGTTTTGCCAGTCCAGTCGCGAAGGGTGGGGTTGTGTGACATGAAAAGGTCGGGCCTCAGCGCTTGACGAATGACAGGGTGACCTCGCCCAAGCGCACGCCAAACTTGCTCATGACGGCTTTGTTGAGCATCACGCGCTGGTCCATGAGGTACATCCAGTCGTCGAATTGCACTTCAAAGGTGCGGCCATCCACCGGCAAGCGCAGCGTGTAGCCAAAGCGAAAGGCGTTGCCGCTTTCTTCGCCCAGGGCCTGGCCTTCCACGTCGGCAGCGGTGCCTACGTAACGGCCTTCGCCGGTGCGCTTGAGCGTCCACACGCGCCTGTCGCGGGTGCCGTCGGAGTAGGTGAATTCTTCGTCCAGCACGCCGATTTCCTGGCCCGCCGAACCGCTCCAGCTGCAGGTCATGACCACCGTGAAGCGCTTGACCACCTTGCCCGAACGGTCGGTGAACACGCCGTAAGCATCCAAAGTGCCGTTGAAATACTGGCGCATGTCCAGCTTGGGCTGTTCACGGGCGTAGTCGCTGGCCTGGGGCCCGGCACATCCGCTCAAGCCCACGGCCAGGCCGACTGACAGCAGCAAGGCGGCCAAGCCGGTGCGTGCGCGACTTGCAAACAGTGTTTGAAAAAGAAATTTCATGTGCGTGTGTCCTGCGTAAGTGGGGCCAAGCCCCGAGGGTGTCGAATGATCCAGGCGTACAAGGCGGCGGCGGCAGCGAGCTTGAGCGCGCAGGGCAAAAGGCAATACGCCACCACCAGCGCATCCAAGCCTTGCGCATCGCGCACGCCAGGCGCGTAGCCAAAAAGCTCCAGCAGCGGCAAGGCCAAACCGGCGGCCAGCGCCAAATTGAGCTTGGTGGCGAAATTCCACCAGCCAAAGTAGGTGCCCGCATGGCGCTCGCCGGGCTGGGCCTGAATCAGCCCGGCCAGCATGGCGCCAGGCAGGGCGAGATCGGCCCCCAGGGCCAGGCCCGACAAGGCGCACACGGCCATGAATGCATAGGCATCGCCCGCACCCAACTGGCTGGCCCACACAAACACAGCCACGGCCAGCAGCATGCCGATCAGCCAGCTGCGCGCCAGCCCCAGGCGTTTGACCAGCGCCAGCCACAGCGGGATGGACAAGGCGGCGCACAAAAAATAGCTGCCCAAAAACAGCGGCTCCATGGCGGGCGGGGCTTGGAGCCTGTCTTGCACGAAAAAAAGCACCAAGGTGGCCGGCACCGCACTGGCCACGCCGTTGAGCATGAACACAGCCAAAAGCTTTTGAAAGGCCGGTTGGCGCAGCGGCGCCCACAGCGGCACGTTCTCGGTGCGGGTGTGCGACACATCAGGCGCCAGGCTGCCGCGCCAAGCCAGCCAGCCCAAGGCCAGCAGGGCCACAAACACCGCCAAGGCCAGCGGCATGCCCAGCAGCGAAGGCAATACCGAGGCCGTGAGCACCCCCACCAAACCCAGCGCTTCGCGCCCCCCCGTGATGCGGCTGCGCTCCGCCTGCGTGCCGCCCAGCAGCGCGCCCCAGGCCTGGTGCATGATGCTCAGCAGGCTGTAGCCCAAGTAAGTGAGCAAGAGCATGCCAGCCGCCCAGAGCAGCAGGGCCTGGGCATCGGGCGCGGTCAAAAAGCGGTCCGGGGAAAACAGCAAGACCAAGCCGGCGGCCAAGCACACCGCCGCCAGCGCCGCCACACCCAACACGGCCTGCGGCGAGCGGGCCAGCAGCTTGTCGCTCCAGCGGCCCAGCAAGGGGTCCACCAGCGCGTCGGCCAGGCGGGCACCCAAAAGCACGGCACCCAGGGCCGCCAGCGGCACGCCAAATTCACGCGCGTAGTGGTTGGGCAAAATCACATACAAGGGCAGCGCCGCAAAGGCCAGCGGCAAGCCCAGCAAGCCATAGGCCAAGACATTGCGCCAAGCAAAAACAGGGTTCACGGCGTGCCCAGCAAGGCTTGGCGCATCGCCGGCTCGGAGCTGCGGGGCGACAGCCAAATGCCAAAAAAGGCACGGGCAAATTCAGCATCGCGGATGTCGCCGCGCAATTGGCCGTTGAACCAAAAAGCCGCGCCCTGCCCGGGCTGCTGCACGCCGAGCAAGCGGTCGCCTTTTTTCACATTGGGAAACACGCGGCGCATCTCGTCGAGCCAGAGTTTTTCTTGCTCGCCGGACACGGGGCTGAGCCGGCGCATTTCTTTGAGCGAGCGCTCGGCAATGTCGACTGCCGCAAAGTCGCGCAGGTAGCGCAACTCCAGCGCCAGCGGGTGGGCGTCAAAACCAGTGGCGCTGAATCCCGGCCTCACCCACAAACCCGCGTCGTACACCTCAAAGCCCCACACGCGAAAACGCGTCTGCCCCGCCAAACTGGCGCCTGGCAGGGCCTGGGCCAGCTCGGCAGGGGCAGGCTGCGCCCACGCCCCACCGCAGCTCAAGAGTACAAGGCCAGAAGCCAACAACATGCGGCGTGTCATCGGAGCGCGGTCAGGGGTCATGGATCAAGCCTTTTGCAAGGTGAACTGCACCACATCGGTGCTGCGCTCTGCAAAAGCGGCCTCGCAGTAAGCCAGGTAAAACTCCCAGATGCGCATGAACTTGCGGTCAAAGCCCAGCTTGAGCACTTCAGACTCCTGGCGCAAGAAGTCGTCGCGCCACAGGCGCAAGGTCTGGGCATAGTCTTGCCCAAAACAAAATTCATCAACCACTGTTAACCCAGCCAAGCGGGCTTGCTCGCGGAAAGCTTGGGGGCTGGGCAGGCAGCCGCCAGGAAAAATGTATTGCTGGATAAAGTCGGTCGAATCCAGGTAGCGCTCAAAAAACTCGTCGGCAATCACAATGCTTTGAATGCAGGCGCGCCCACCTGGCTTGAGCAAGCTGGCCACCGTTTGAAAGTAAGTGGGCCAAAACTCACGGCCCACGGCCTCAATCATCTCAATGGAGCACACCACATCAAACGGCGCCTCGGTGCGGGCAATGTCGCGGTAGTCCTGCAGCCGCAGTTCGGCACGGTCCTGCATGCCCAGCCGTGCCATGCGCTGCTGGGCCCAGGCCAGCTGCTCGGTGGACAAGGTCACGCCCACCAAAGACGCGCCAAACTCGGTGGTAGCCATCTCGGCCAAAGCCCCCCAGCCACAACCGATTTCCAGCAACCGCTGGCCGGGCTGCACGTCCACCATGCGCAAAGCGCGGCGCACCTTGGCCTGCTGGGCCAGCCGCATGGACTGGCCTGGCGACTCAAACACCGCCGAGGAGTAGTTCATGGTGTCGTCCAACCACAGCTCGTAAAACGCATTGCCCAGGTCGTAATGGGCATGAATATTTTTTTGGCTGCCGCCTTTGGTGTTGCGGTTGAGCAGGTGCTTGAGGCGGTAGACCAGGCGCCCCAGCCAGCTGCCATAAATCACACTGTCCACCTCGCGGCGGTTGGCAATGAACAGGCGCAGCAAGTCCGTCAGCGCAGGCGTGCTCCAGTCGCCAGCAATAAAGCCCTCGGCAAAGCCAATGTCCCCGGACTTGAGCGCGGCGCTGCACACATTCCAGTTGTGCAAGTGCAAGCTGGCGGCAGGGCCATCGCCGTGGCCAAAGCGCTGCACCGAGCCGTCGGGCAGCTGCACAGTCAGCGTGCCGTGCTTGAGGAGCTGCAGCAACTTGAGCACGGTGCGCGCGGCCGCGGGTGCGCCGGTGGGCAAGGGGGTGGCCGCGCTGGGGCGGCTTGGGGTGGCTGGGTTCATCGGGTCACAAACTGTTCAGGGGGCGGGGGTTTAGAGACAAAGGGCACACGCTTGCGCCACAACTTAAAAGCTTGCCAGTGGATGCGGGCCACCACGCCCAGGGTCATGGCCGGGTAAGCCCACAGCGCACGCTTGAGGCTGGCAGCCGTCACAGGCTCCAAAGTGCCGGACACGCTGGTGACCAAGAGCGGACCGCTGTCGTCGTCCACATCAATGCGCGCCACGGTGCGCTCTTGCGTGCTGTGGTGCAAGGTGCGCATGAAGCGAAAGCGGTAGCCGCCCTCAATCCGGCAAAAAGGCGAGACGTGAAAGACCTTGCGCGCACGCATTTCCTGGCCGTAGCGGGGTGCGTCGTCAAGCAAATAGCAGTGGCGCTCGCCAAACGTATTGTTGACCTCGACCACGATGGCGCTCAACGCGCCTGCTGCATCGTGGGCATACCAAAAGCTCACCGGTTTGAAGGTGTGGCCCCAAACGCGCGGGTAGGTGTGCAGCCAGACCTCGCCGGTCGCCGCCAGGCCTTCAGTGGCCAGCAGCTCATCGAGCCAGGCCAGGCAATCGGGGCGGCCGTCGCCGTGGTCGCGGTCATAAAAACTCAAGGGTGCCCAGCAGTTGCGCGCCAGCGCGCCCGCGCCTTGCTGGCGCATGCTGCGCAGTGGCAGCATGAGAAAGTGCGTGGGGTAGGCGAAGGTGTTGGCCGCCGGGCGCAGGCGCTGGTGGCGCACCTGGCCAAAACCAATGAGGGGCTGCGGCGCGTGCGTCATCCGACCGACCTCAACCCTGGGCCTGCACTGGCACCTGCACAGGCGCTTGCTGTGTTTGCCGGGCCCAGTCATCGAGCAAGAGGCGAGCGGCCTGCAAGCCGGCTTTGAGGCCGTCTTCATGAAATCCGTAACCTGCCCAAGCGCCACAAAAATAGCTGTGCAGCTGGCCTTGCAGATGCGGCAGCTGCTCTTGGGCGTGGATGGCGGCGGCATCAAACACCGGGTGGGCGTAGTCGTACTCGCCCAAAATGTGTCGTTCATCAATGGGGCTCAGCGGGTTGAGCGAGACGATGACCGACTGCTTGAACGGCAGGGGCTGCAGCATGTTGAGCAAATAGTGCAGGCACACCTGGGCCGATTCGCGGCCCGCATCGGCCGCACGCTCGTAGTTCCAGGCCGCCCATGCCAGCCGGCGGCGGGGCAGCACCGACTCATCGGTGTGCAGCACGGCGCGGTTGGGCTGGTAAGCAATGGCGCCCAGCACCGCAAGCTCAGCGGCGCTGGGCTGGCTGAGCAAGGCCAGCGACTGGTCGGAGTGGCCCGCCAAGATGACTTTGTCAAAGTGCTCGGTGTGCAACTGGCCCGATTGCTGGCTGGTCAGGCGCACGCCATCGCTTTGGCGCTCGACGGCCAGCACCGGGCAATTCAAGCGCTTGTCGGCAATGTTCGCCGTGATTTTGCGCACATAGTCGCGGGCGCCGCCGGCCACCGTCCACCACTGCGGCCGGTCGGCCACCTGCAAGAGGCCGTGGTTGTGGCAAAAGCGCACCATGGTGGCCACCGGAAACTGCAGCATTTGGTCGGTAGGGCAAGACCAAATGCAGCCCAGCATGGGTAAAAAATAGCCGTCGCGGAACTCGGAAGAAAAGCCTTGCTCGCTCAAAAAAGCGCCCAGCGGCTGCATCAGCGCCTCATCATCGCCGCCAGTTTCCAGCGATTGGGCCAAGCTGGTGCTCAGGCGGTTAAAGCGCATGATGTCTTTGAGCATGCGCCAAAAGCTGGGCCGCAACAGGTTGGCGCGCTGGGCAAACACCGCATTCAGGCTGGAGCCGCTCCACTCCAGCGCCGAGCGCTGCGCGGTGGCCGGTGACTGCACCGAAAACGACATGTCCGACTTGGCCGTCGGCACATCAAGTTCCGAGAACAGGCCAATCAGCTGCGGGTAGGTGCGCTCGTTGAAGACCAAAAAACCGGTGTCCACGCCGTGCGTAACTTCTCCCTGGGGGCCGGGCATCGTCACGTCGACCGTGTGGGTGTGGCCGCCAAAATAATCGCCCGCCTCCAACAGCGTGATCTGCGCTTGGCCGCGCAGCTGGTGGGCCGCAGCCAGGCCCGCAATGCCAGAGCCCACAATGGCCACGCGCGGCAAGAGCCTGCTGTTGTCCTGGCCTGTCACGGGTTCGAGGGTGCGGGAAGCAAATACAGCGACCATGTCAGCAGCCCAAAGGCAAGGGGGTTGTGAAATGTGCGAGACAGTCGCTGCGGATTCCGCAAAAGGGGGCGCAGGCGTCAAACAGGGTGGTGGTACTCATGACGCGGAACCTGTTTTGAGAGCCAAAACAGCTTGATTTGTATAAAAATAAAACTAATTGGTCGAAATATTACCATTTGGTATTTATTTTGCCAGCAGTTGTTCAATTTGTCGAGTCATTCGCGCGTCCAAGGGCCCGGTGGTCGAGCCAAAGTTGGCCGCCACCTGACCGTCGCGGCCCACCACGTACTTGAAAAAGTTCCAGCGCGGAACCGCGCCACTTTGGCTGGCCAACTGCTTGTAAAGCGGATGGGCATTTTTGCCCGTCACCGTGGTTTTGGTGAACATAGGGAACTTCACGCCGAAGGTGTTTTCGCAAAAAGCGGCTATTTCTTTGTTGCTGCCGCCTTCTTGGGAAAAGTCGTTGGAAGGAAATCCCAGCACCACCAGGCCTTTGTCCTTGTACTTGGCGTGCAGCGCCTCCAGCCCGGCATACTGGGGGGTAAACCCACAAAAACTAGCGGTATTCACCACCACCAGCACCTTGCCAGCGTACTGGCACAGCGCCTGTGGTTTTTCGTCCTGCAGGCGGGGCACGGTGTGCTGCAACAGCGCCGGACAAGCCGCCGCTGAGGGCTCTGACTGGGCCGCAGGGGCCTGGGCCCACGCGGTGCCAAATTGGCAACTTAAAGCCCAAGCAAGGAGGGCAGCGGGGCGAGGCAAAAAATACAAGCGCATGGGGCCAACTCCAAGAAGGAAACTGTACATGCGGGGCACTGTACCGCAGCCCCTCTGATTCAGCGAAGCCTCACCTAAAATGTCATTAGACGCCAACCCCTGCTGGGCGCACGAGGAACCACATGCTTTATCCCGAATTGTTCAAACAACTCGAATCCGTCCGTTGGGACATGGACAAGGACATTCCCTGGGCATGCTTTGACAGCCAACTGCTCACCCAGGAGCAGGCCCAGACCATCAAAATGAACGCCATCACCGAGTGGGCGGCACTGCCAGCCACCGAAATGTTCCTGCGCGACAACCGCGGCGACAGCGATTTTTCGGCCTTCATGTCGATTTGGTTTTTTGAAGAGCAAAAGCACTCCCTGGTGCTGATGGAGTACCTGCGCCGCTTCATGCCCGAGTTCGCCCCCAGCGAACAAGAGTTGCACGAAGTGCGCTTTGAGTTTGAGCCAGCCCCGGCCCTGGAGACCTTGATGCTGCACTTTTGCGGCGAAATCCGGCTCAATCACTGGTACCGCCGGGCCGCCGAGTGGCACACCGAGCCCGTCATCAAGCACATTTACACCCAACTCAGCCAAGACGAGGCGCGCCACGGCGGCGCTTACCTGCGCTACATGAAGCGCGCCATCTTGCAGTGCGGCGACGAGGCGCGCGCCGCATTCAGCAAAGTGGGCGTGCTCATGGCCAGCGCCAAGCGCACGGCCCAGGCCTTGCACCCCACCAACTTGCATGTGAACAAAGCGCTTTTTCCGCGCGACACCATCCAGTCCCGGCTGCCCAACCCCGTGTGGCTGGAGCACTGGCTGAGCGAGCAGATCAAGTTCGACAGCGAATGGGAGTCCAAAGTGGTGGAGCGCATCTTGCACAACATGAGCTTGTTGATGAACCAGAGCTTTCACACCGTGCAAGAACTCAACCGTTTTCGCAAGGAACTCATGCGCAAGCTCGCCCCAGCCGGCGGTGTGCAGCCTGCATGAGCGAGCCGGACTTCCTGGCCAAGATCTGCAGCCGCGAAGACGCAGCAAGCCGCGTGGCCGCCCTGCCTCGGCCCGTGGTGTTCACAAATGGCGTGTTTGATGTGCTGCACCGCGGGCATGTGACTTACCTGGCCTGCGCCCGCGCAATGGGCGCCACTTTGGTGGTGGCGCTGAACACCGACGCCTCGGCCCGCCGCCTGGGCAAGGGGCCCGAGCGGCCGCTAAACAACGAGGAAGACCGCGCCGTGATGATGGCCGCCCTCGCCTCCGTGAGCCTGGTGACCTGGTTTGACGAGGACACACCGCTGGCGCTCATCACCGAGTTGCGCCCTGACCTGCTGGTCAAGGGCGGCGACTACGACATGGACCGCCTGGCCGAAACCGCAGTGGTGAAAAGCCATGGCGGTCGGGCGCTGGCGATTCCCTTTGTAGACGGGTACTCCACCACCGCGCTGGTCAAGAAAATCCGCCAAAGCTGAAATGCGGGGGCGGGGAATCGCTTGCAGGCAAGCTCCTACAGGGGAGCAGTTGCTCAGCCAACGGGGGTCAGATGCACATTTCCCCGACCCCTTTCGTGCCTGCCTGCCTTTGTAGGAAACAAGCCTGCAAGCGAAGCGTGCCGGTCAACGGACATTGCCTCATGCGGCGATTCGCCAGCAGGCTGGCTCCTACAAAGGAAAGAGCGAAGTGTGGCGCGCCAGGGCATGAAGCAACATCACGCGCGCTTGAACAAGCGGCGCAACCACTGCTCGGCGTCGTCGATGTACAAAAACACCGCAGGCACCACCAACAAACTGAGCACGGTGGAGGTGATCAGCCCGCCTATGACGGCAATCGCCATGGGCGAGCGAAAGCTGGGGTCGGCCGCGCCCCAACCGATGGCAATGGGCAGCATGCCTGCGCCCATGGCGATCGAGGTCATCACGATGGGCCGCACCCGCTTGTGGCAGGCGTCCATCAGCGCGTCCAAGCGGCTCATGCCCAAGTCGCGCCTGGCCACAATGGCGTATTCCACCAGCAAGATGGAATTTTTGGTGGCGATGCCCATGAGCATGATCAGGCCAATGAGCGAGGGCATGGAAAAGCTTTTTTGAGCGATCAACAGCCCCACAAACGCGCCGCCCAGGGACAGCGGAAGCGCCGCCAAAATGGTGACGGGGTGCAAAAAGTCCTTGAACAGCAGCACCAACACCACGTAAATGCACAGCACCCCGGTCAGCATGGCCAAGCCAAAGCTGGCAAACAACTCGCCCATGACCTCGGCATCACCGACTTCAACCACCTTGACCCCAGGCGGCAAGCTCTTGACCGAAGGCAATTCGGCCACGGCAGCGGTGACTTCGCCCAGCGGCAGGCCCGAGAGTTCGACCTCCATGGTGACGTTGCGCGAGCGGTCGTAGCGGTCGATCACCGCCGGCCCGGCGCTCATCTCCAGCCGGGCGACCTGGCCCAGCATCACGGGGCCGGCGCCCGGCTTGCTGCTGGGCACGGTCAAGCGTTCAAGCACGGCCAGGTCTTGGCGGGCGGCGTCGGCCAGCTTGACCACAATGGGCACCTGTCGCTCTGGCAGGTTGAGCTTGGGCAGGGCGGTGTCATAGTCGCCCAAGGTGGCAATGCGCAAGGTCTCAGCCATGGCGCTGCTGGTGACGCCCAGGTCGGCGGCGCGGGCAAAGTCAGGACGGATGGCGATCTCGGGACGGACCAGGCTGGCGCTGGATGCCACGCTGCCCAAGCCAGGGATGGTGCGCAAGTCCTTTTCCACGGCACGCGCAGCCGTTTGCAGGGCCACCGGGTCCTCGCCGGTGAGCACCAAAATGTATTTTTCACCCGAGCCGCCCAGGCCCACCTTGCTGCGCACGCCGGGCACCTGCTGCAAGGCCAGCCGCATGCGCTGCTCCACGGCCTGCTTGCGCACGCGCTCTTGGCGGGGCGCCAGCAGCACCGTGAGCGTGGCCTTGCGCGCCTCTTGCGCGCCTGCCATGGCAAAGGGGTCGCTGCCTGCGCTGCCCGCACCTATGGTGGTGTAGACGCTGCGCACCTCGTCCACTTGGGCGATCAGCAGGCGCGCCTGCTCAGCGGCCGGTTTGGTTTGCAGCAAGATTGAACCTGGCGGCAGCTCCAAATACACCTGGGTTTGCGAGTTGTCGTCCGGCGGGATAAAGCCTTTGGAGAGCAGCGGGATGAGTGCCACCGAGCCCACAAAAAACAAGGTGGCCCCCACCATGGTGGCCAGGCGGTGCTTGAGGCACCAGCCGGCCACGCGCATGTAGCGCTGCATCCAGCGCGGCTCTTTTTCAGCGCCTACCAAGGGCTTGAGCATGTATGCGGCCATCATGGGCGTGAGAATGCGTGCCACCAGGAGCGAGGCCACCACGGCCAGTGCCGCTGTCCAGCCAAACTGCTTGAAAAACTTGCCGGCAATGCCGCTCATGAAGGCCGTGGGCAAAAACACGGCCACGAGCGTGAACGTGGTGGCCACCACCGCCAGGCCAATTTCGTCTGAGGCCTCCATGGCCGCCTGGTAAGGGCTTTTGCCCATGCGCAGGTGGCGCACGATGTTTTCAACCTCAACGATGGCGTCGTCCACCAAAACACCTATGACCAGGGACAAGGCCAGCAGCGTCACCACGTTGATGGAAAAGCCCAGCAAATACATGCCCATGAAGGCCGGGATCACCGACAGCGGCAACGCCACGGCCGAGACCAGCGTGGCGCGCCAGTCGCGCAAAAACAACCACACCACCACCACCGCCAAGATGGCGCCTTCATAGAGCAGCTTGAGCGAGCCGTCGTACTCTTCTTGCACCGGCTGCACAAAGTTAAAGGCCTCGGTCAGCACCAGGTCCGGGTGCTGGGCCTTGAAGTCGCCCAGCGCCTTGACCACCGCAGCGCCCACCACCACCTCGCTCTCGCCACGGCTGCGCGAGACCTCAAAACCCACCACCGGCTGGCCGTTCATCAAGGCGGCTGAACGCGGCTCGGCCACGGTGTCGCTGACGGTGGCCACCTGATCCAGGCGGATGCGCCTGCCGTCGTTCAGGCTGAGCTCCAACTTGGCCAGCTCGGCCGCCGACTTGACGGTGGCCAGCGTGCGCACCGGCTGCTCGCTGCCGCCCAGGTCGGTGCGGCCGCCCGCGCTTTCGGATTGCACCAGGCGCAACTGGCGTGAAATCTCGGCGGCGGTGGCGCCCAGGGCCTGCAGGCGAGCCGGGTCCAGGGCCACGCGCACCTCGCGGGTGACGCCGCCCACGCGGGTGACTGCACCCACACCGCGCACCGACAGCAGCTTGCGCGAGAGTTCGTTGTCCACCAGCCAAGACAGCGCCTGCTCGTCCCGACGATTGGACGCCACGGTGAAAGCCAGCACCGGCTGGCCGGCCAAATCGACCTTGGAGATGATGGGGTCGCGCACATCGCCAGGCAGCTCAGAGCGCACGCGGGCCACCGCCGAGCGCACTTCATCGACGGCCTCTTGCACCGGCTTTTCAAGGCGGAACTCGGCATTGAGGGTGACGCCGCCGTCTTGCACCTTGGTGGTGATGTGCTTGAGGCCTTGCACCGTGGCAATGGCGTTTTCCAAGCGCCTGGCGACCTCGGTTTCAAGCTGCGCGGGCGCCGCACCCGGCAGCGAGGTGCTCACGCTGACCGTGGGCAGGTCGATGTCGGGAAAGTTTTGCACCTTCATGGCGCCAAAGCCCACCATGCCCGCAAAGCTGAGCAGGACAAAGACCATCAAGGCCGGAATGGGGTTGCGAATGGACCAGGCTGAAACGTTCATGGGCGGGGTCTCGGTTCAGGTCCAGGGTCAGCGCGCAGCAGGCGCAGAGACAGCAGGTGCGCCAGAAGGCGTGCCCTCGGCCACCTGCACCAAATCACCGTCGTTCAAAAAGCCCGCGCCTTGCGTCACCACACGGGCTGCGGGCGCAAGGCCAGAGACAAGCTCAACCCGCTCGCCCAGGCGCCTGCCGGTGACCACCTTGACCTCGCTGACACGCTGGTCGGGCTGGAGCACAAAGACGAATTCAAAACCATCGCGCACCACCAAGGCACGCTGCGGCACCGTGAGAGCCTGCGAGTCACCCAGCTTGAACTCGCCACGCGCAAACATGCCAGGCCGGGCCGCACCCGGGGTGGACTGCAGCGGCGGCAGGTCCACATACACCAGCGCCGAGCGGGTTTGCGGGTCCACCGTGGGCGCGAGCATGCGCACCCGCCCTTGCACTTGGCTCCCAGTGGCCGTGGTCAGGAGCACAGGTGTGCCCGGCTTGAGGCGGGCCAGCTCCGTGGCCGTGACCTCGGCGCGCCACTCCAGCCGGCCCTCACGGATCAAGCGAAACAACTCGGTGCCAGGGCCGGCCACCGCGCCCACCGTGGCCAGGCGGGCAGAAATCACGCCCGCCGCAGGCGCCAGCACCTGGGCTTGCCTGGCCCGCAGCTGCTGGGCAGACAGCATGGCCTGGGCCGCCTCTTGACGGGCTTGCGCGGTCTGCGCGGCGGTGAGGTACTGGCTGATTTGCTGGCTGCTCAGCGCGCCTGAATCTTGCAGGCTGCGGGCGCGCTCGGCGTTGGCCAGCGCGTCGGTGGCGTTGGCCTGGGCTTCGAGCAGCACCGCTTGGGCCTGGGCCACATCGGCCTGCACACTCTCGCTGGCAAACACGGCCAGCACCTGACCGGCGCGCACCACGTCGCCCACCCCAGCGCGCAAGTCTTGCAGGCGCAGGCCTTGGGTCTCGGCACTGATGATGGCCTCTTGCCAAGCGGCAATGTTGCCGTTGGCCGCCAGTGTGACAGGCAGGCGCAGGGCCTCGGGCTGGCCCACCGCCACCGTGAGGACGGGCCGGCTGGCTGCAGGTACGGATGGTGCGGATGGTGCAGCTGAAGTCGGCTTGGCAGAAGCTGCAGGCTGACTGGCAGCGCGCTGGCGGGTGGCCCACAGCGCCAGCGCGGCCAACAAAGCCAGGCCAGCGACCAGCACTAAAACATTTTTAGGGGACAGCTTGTTCATGGCCATGGAGAGCTCAATCGGTCTTGAAAAAATCACACGGCGCATTCACGCCAAAAAGTTCACAAGGCATGGGTCACGCCTGTGGGATCGCGCAGCTGCGTGGCGCTTGACGTCATGGCTGCGCCTTCAGCGCAGCCGGGGCCTGGGCCAGCAAAGCGGGCGACCATCCGCCGCCGACGGCCCGGTACAAAGACACATGGGCCGCACGCACCTGGGTCTGCCACTCGGCCTGGCTGATCTCGGCGGCCAGCATCTGGCGGCGCGCCTCTTCGAGCTCCAGCAAACTGGCCAACCCAGCACGGTGGCGCGCTTGGGTGCCTTCCAAGAAAGCGCGGTAACCGGCCACGGCCTCTCGCACCTGAGGGCCGCGCTCGGCCGTGCTCTGCAAGTTGACCAAGGCAGACTCGACCTCGCGCACGGCTTGCCGCACGCGGGCGGTGTACTGGGCGGCGGCCTCCTCGTAGCGCGCTTGGGCCACAGTGAGCTGAGCGGCGCGGCGCCCCCCGTCGAGCAAGGGCAGCGTGAGCGACAGCGGCCCCAAAGACCAGGTGGCGGACTCGGGCGAGGCCTGGCCTGCCCGCAAGGCCGTGCCGCCCACAAAACCCGTGAGTGCCAAGCGCGGGAAGCGCTGGGCGTCGGTGCTGGCGATGTCGGCGCGGGCCGCTTGCAGCGCGCGCTCGGCGCTGTACACATCGGGGCGCTGCGCCAAGGCCTGGGCGGGCACGGGGTTCAGGCTCAAAGGCGGCAGCGCAAGCGCATCGGCCGCGGGCATGAGGGCCAAGCGCTGGCGCAGTTCAGGCTCGGGCAGGGCCGTCAGGGCCACCAGCGCCTGGGTGTCCAGCTCGCACTGGGCGCGCTGCTGCTGCACGCGGCTGGCGGCATCGGCCGCGCTGGCGCGGGCCAAGCCCGCCAGCGCAGGCGCAGTGAAGCCGGCTTGGCGTGCGCGCTCGCTCAGGCGCGCGGTCTCGGCGCGGGAGGCGGCGTCGCGCTCGCTGATGTCCACAAGGCGCCGGCACTGGCGCAACAAGTCGTACTGCACAGCCACCTCGGCGGCCATGCTCACGCGGGCCTCGTGCCAGTCGGCCTGGGCGCCCAGCAGGCGCTGGGTGGCCGCGTCGCGGCTGGCACGGCCGCCACCGAACACGTCAATTTCCCAGGCGGTTTGCAGGCCCAGGCGCGCGGTGATGACGCTGGAGACAGGCGCTGCCGGGTCTTGCAAGCTGCGGCTGCGGGTGAGGCTGGCGGCCGCATCCACAGAAGGCAAGAGATCGGCGCCGGCACCCACCCGAGCCGCCCAGGCCTGGGCCAGGCGCGCACGCGCGCTGGCCACGCTGGGGCTGACCTGCTGGCTGGCGATGATCAGTTCCACCAGCAGCGGGTCACCCTGCTGGCGCCACCAATTTAAAAGCTCGTCCAGGCTGCCCTGGTGGGGCAAGCCGGCGGCGGCCTGCGAACTCACCCCAGCAGCGCTGGGCGTGTGCCAGCGAAGCGGAGCGGCTTGGGGCGGCGCCTCGGGAGGCAAAGGCGTGAGGGCACACGCGCTGAGCAGTGCCACCGCCGACATCAGGGCCCAGCCCAAGCCGGAGCCAAAGAGGCGCTGCGGCGAGGCAGTGGAGTCAGCCATGCATCACACCTTTTAAAAATAAGCTGATCGACATGACAGCCCATGATTTTGACCGATGAGGTCAAGACCCTGAAGGCGTATCAAACACCGAAGCCCACAAACGCATCACCGTTTCTCGCTCGGCAGTCAGCTCATGCGCAGGCACCTTGGTGGGCTGCTCGTCGAGGCGGGCGCGGTGCTGCACCCGCCTGAGCTCGCGGTAAGCCCGCGCGGCCGCCTCGCCGACGCCGGCCGGTAACAAGCCCGCGTGTTCAGCGCGCTCAAGCAGCGCAATGTTGCCCACGTTGTCGGCCAACTCGGGGTGGGCTGAGGCTTGGGAGAGCACCAAGAACTGCACGGCAAATTCGGCGTCGACCATGCCGCCTGGGCTGTGCTTGATGTCAAAGAGCGGCCCGCCCTCGGTCGGCTGGCGCAGCGGGTGGGCGGCGCTGACTTTGTCGCGCATGCCCACAATCTCCTGGCGCAGGGCCTGCGGCTCGCGCGGCGAGGTGATGACGGCCTGACGCACCTGGTCAAAGCGCTGGCGCAAGGGCTCAGGCCCCAGCACACAGCGCGCCCGCGTCATGGCCTGGTGCTCCCAGGTCCAGGCGGTGTTGCTGCCGCGCTGCTGCTGATAGTTGGCATAAGCCTCAAAGCTGGTGACCAGCAGGCCCGAGCTGCCGTTGGGGCGCAGCGCGGTGTCAATTTCAAACAAATCGCCCTCGCTGGTCTTGACGGTCAGCCATTGGATGAGTTTGCGCACAAAACTGGCATAGACCTCGCCGGCCTGTTCATGCTCGTCCTCGTAGACAAACACAATGTCCAGGTCGCTGCCATAGCCCAGCTCTTTGCCACCCAGCTTGCCATAGGCGATGACGGCAAACTGCGGCTGCTCGCGATGGCGGTTTTTCAGACGCTCCCAGCACCACTGCACCGTCAGGCCCAGCACGGCCTCGGCCAGGGCGCTGAGCTCGTCGGCCACCTGCTCGACACTGAGCACGCACTCGACGTCGCGCGCCAGGGTGCGAAAAGTCTCGGCGTGGTGGGCGCGGCGCAGCAAGTTCAGGCAGGTTTCTTCGTCGTCCTCGCCGGTGCGCTGCAAGGCTGCGCGCCGCTGCTGCAACTCTTGCACAAAGCTGGCGGCCTCAAAGCGCTGCAGCAGCATGTCGCGGTTGGCCAGCTCGTCAATGACGCCCGGGTGCTGCAGCAGGTAACGCGCGGGCCAACGGGCCGCGCCCAGCAGGCGCATCAGCCGCTCATGCACCTGGGGGCGCTCCAGCATGAGCGCCAGGTAGCTTTCACGGCGCAGCAGGGGCTCTATCCAGTCCAGCAGGCGCAGCGCAGCGACCTCGGTGACGCGGCCATCTTCTAGCCAGGCGGCGGTGCGTTGCAGCAGGCGGATCAAGCGGGCGCGTGACTCATCGCGCAGCGCCACGATGCGCGCATGGCCGCTCCAGGCGCTCACGCGTTCGCGAAACAGGGCTGGCCAATCACGGCCCTGGCCTGCCACCAGCTCTTGAATTTCTTGCGGCGTGGCCTGACCCAATTTATCGCAGCCCACGCACTCGGTGTGCCCGCCCAGCAGCTTGTCAAATTCACCAGCCACCAGCTCGCGGTGCAGGTCCAACTCGGCCAAAAAGGCGCCGGTGTGGGCAAAGCCCAGGGTGCCCGCCATCCAGGCGAGGTCGGTGTCTTGCGTGGGCAGCATGTGGGTTTGCTGGTCGTCCAGGTACTGGATGCGGTGCTCCACGCGGCGCAAAAATTCATAGGCCTGCACCAAGGCCTCGGCCGTGGCCTGGGGCATGAGGCCGGCCTTGGCCACGCGGGCCAGGGCATCGACGGTAGGGCGGGTGCGCAGCTCGGGGAACTGCCCACCACGCACCACCTGCAAGAGCTGCACGGTGAACTCGATCTCGCGAATGCCGCCGCGCGAGAGCTTGACGTCGTTGGCCCGCTCCGGGTGGCCGGCGGCGCGGCGGGCGGCCTGCTCGCGGATTTGTCGGTGCAGCGAGCGCAGCGACTCAAACACGCTGTAGTCCAAGTAGCGTCTGAACACAAAAGGCAGCACCTGCTGGCGCAAGGCCAAGGCCGAGCCGTCTTTGACGTCGGCCCGCGGGGCCACCACGCGGCTTTTGAGCCAGGCAAAGCGCTCCCACTCGCGGCCTTGCACCTGAAAATAATCTTCCAGGGCACTGAGCGAGACCGCCGTCGGTCCGGAGTTGCCATTGGGCCGCAGCGCCAGGTCCACGCGGAACACAAAGCCGTGTTCGGTGACCTCGCCAATCAGGCCGTAAACCGCCTTGACCTGGTGCGAAAAATACTCGTGGTTGGAGATCACGCCCCGGCCGTCAGCACGGCCTGCGGTTTGGCCGTCTTGGTCGTAGACATAAATCAAATCGATGTCGCTAGAGACATTGAGCTCGCGCGCGCCCAGCTTGCCCATGCCCACCACCCACATGCGGGCCCGCTCTAGCGGCTGGCCCTGGCGGCCAGGGCACTGCGGCGGGCCAAAGCGCGCATCGAGCTCCTCGCCGCTGTGGCGCATGGCCACGTCCAGCGCCAACTCGGCCAAATCGGTCATGGCCTGCGTGACCACTTTGAGTGACGCGGGCGGACTGGACTCGCAATCGAGCACCACCAGGCGCTCCATCACCAGCTGGCGCAAGATGCGCAGCGCCGCGCCCACCTCCAGGCCCTGAGCCCGCAAGTGCGCATAAGCGGCCTCCATGACCGGGCGGTCGGGCGCGCCCGCAGACAAGCAGGCCATGTGGCCGGTGTAGCGCCGGCGAATGCGTTGAACGTAGCGGGAGTGGTCGGCGGTGGCAGCGGGCAGCGGGGTCATCGGGTCATCAAAAACCAGGCAAAGGGGACAGGGGGCGGGCGGCATAGCCCGTCATAATTCCGGCACCCCATGCAGCCTGCTTCATCCACCTCACGCCCATTGCTGGCCCTTTGGGCCACTGCAGCACATGTGCTGCTGGTGGTGCTCACGGCTGGCTGGTTGCTGCTGGCACTGGGCTGGACCGTGCTTCACGTGTGGATTGTGCCGCGTGCCGGTGATTTTCGCCTGCAGCTTCAAACCCTGGCCTCTCAAGCCACTGGTCTTCAGGTGGACATTGGCGAGCTCAGTGCCCGCTTTGAGGGGGTTTTCCCTCGCTTTGAATTGAACCAGGTGCGCCTGCTCGATGCCAGCGGCCGGACGGCCCTGCTGCTGCCGCAGGTGTTGATCTCTTTGTCTCCCCGCTCGGTGATGACCGCCAGCTTGGAGCAATTGGTCATCCGCGGGGCCGAACTGGACATGCGGCGCACGGCCGAAGGCCAGCTGATGCTGGCAGGCATGGCCTTGTCGCTGGACGCTGCCCAAAACAAAACCCTGACCGATTGGCTGATGTCCCAGCGGGAATGGGCCTTGCAAGGCGGTCGGGTGCGCTGGAGCGACGAGCAGCACGGCGTGGCGCTGACCCTCACGGCGGTGGACGCGGTCATGCGCCACACCGGCCAAAAACACCTGCTGCGCTTGGACGCTACGCCGCCGCTCCAGTGGGGCGAGCGCTTTAGCCTGCAAGGCAGCTTCAAGCAGCCGCTGTTGTCGCGCTCGCCCAGCGACTGGCGCCAGTGGTCGGGTGAGTTTTACGGCCAATTCAGCCGCGTGGATGCGGCCCCCCTAGAGACCTACGCCCGGCTGGCTGGCTTACATCTCCAGCGCGGCGTGGGCGCGCTGCGCGCTTGGGTGGACGTGCGAGAAGGGCGCATCGTGGGCGGGCTGGCCGATGTGTCATTGAATCAGGTGTCAATGACCCTGCCATCTACACGGGATGGCGAGTCACCGCTGACGCCCCTGAGCTTGGAGCGGCTAAGCACTCGCCTGGGCTGGCAAGAACGCAGCAGCCGCACCGGTCAAGGCCTGGACATGAAGACCGAAGCGCTCAGCTTCAAGCTGGCCAGTGGTCTGAGTTGGACGGACGGCGATATTGCGCTCAAGCTCGAGCGCAGCGCCCCTGGTCCCTGGTCAAGGGGCCAGATCAAGACCGAGCAACTGGACCTGCAGGTGCTGGCCCAGCTGGCGCAGCACCTGCCGCTGGACGAGCACTGGCGCCAGCAACTGCGCACGCAAGCGCCCCAGGGCCTGCTCAACGCACTGGAGGCCCAATGGCAAGGCCCAATGGCCCAGCCCCAGGCGTGGAAGCTGGGTGGGCGCTTGAGCGGGCTGGCGCTGGCGGCCAACAGCGAGACCGGCCAGCCCGGCATGGCGGGTGTGAACCTGGACTTTCGCCTGCAGCGTGAAGGCGGCGAGGACACGGGCCAGGCCAGCTTCAGCCTGAACAAAGGCTGGCTTGAATTCCCAGGTCTTTGGCAAGAGCCTCGCGTGGCGCTGGACAAACTCTCGGGCGAGTTGCGCCTCAAGCGCAACGCCCGTGGCACTGACATCGAGTGGCGCCAAGGCCAGCTGGTGGCCAGCGACGCGCAAGGCCAGTTCAAGGCCAGCTGGACACGGGCCACAGGTGGCGAGCCTTTGGGCAGCTTGGAACTGCAGGGCCAGCTCAGCCGAGCCGACGGTGCCCGCCTGTGGCGCTACCTGCCCGAGAACCTGCCGATCAAGGTGCGGCAGTATGTGCGCGAGTCGGTGAAGCACGCGCCGCTCAGCGAAGTGCGTTTCAAACTCAAAGGGCCGCTGGCGGCCTTTCCATTTGAGTCTCCGGACAGCGGTGAGTTTGAGGTCTTGGCCAAGGTGCGCAACGGCAGCTACGCCTATGTGCCCCCACAGCCCGCCAGCACGGGCAGCACCAAACCCTGGCCCAGCTTGACGCAGGTGGATGCCGACCTGCGCTTTTATGGGGCCAGCCTGGAGGTCAACCAGGCCCAGACACGTGTGGCGGGCCTGCCAGGCTTGCAGCTCAGCCAGGTCGAGGCGCGCATCGCCGACCTCAGGCGCCGGCCTGTGGTCGAGGTGTCAGGTGACATTCAGGGCCCGCTCCCCCAAGGCCTGGAGTGGGTCAACACCTCGCCGGTCTCTGAGCTGCTGCAACAGGCCTTGGCCCGCACCACCGCCAGCGGCCAGGCCGAGCTGCAGCTCAAGCTGAGCTTGCCACTGGACGCGCTTGGCAGCTCCAAGGTGCAAGGCCGGCTGACGCTGCCTGGCAACGACGTGCAATTCACGCCCGAGTCCCCAGCCCTGAGCCGCTTGCGCGGCAGCCTGGTCTTTAGCGAGACAGGCTTTCAAACAGTGAACGCGCAAACCCGTGTGCTGGGCGGAGAGCTGCGCTTTGACGGCGGCCTGCGCTCGGCGCTCAGGCGCAGTGACGAGCCCGAGCTTTTTTTCCGCGGCCAGGGCACGGCCAGCGCCGAAGGCTTGCAGCAGTGGCGCGAGCTGCAGGCGCTGCAGCCCTTGCTCAAGCAAAGCAGTGGCAGCACCAACTACATCGCCGCACTGGGTTGGCGCCAGGGCGCTCTGGAGCTGAGCATCACCAGCCAGCTCGAGGGCCTGGCCCTGAATTTGCCCGAGCCCCTGAACAAACCGGCCAACGCACAGCTGCCGCTGCGCATAGACAAAACCGTGCTGCGCGAGACCCTGACCCCAGGCCAGCGCCTGCAAGACAGCATCAGCCTGCGCGCAGGCCCAGGGGCCGGCTTGGCCACTGCGCTGTCGGTCAGCTACTTGCGTGACATTTCAGGGCCCCAAGCGCAAGTGCTCAGTGGGCGCATCAGCGTGGGCGACGAGCGCGGGGCCCAGCCCGATGCGGCCAGCACCCGGGCACCCAGCCTTGACGCTGCCGAGCGCGGGGTCAGCGTGCAGGCCCAGCTCGGGCGCCTGAACCTCGACGCCTGGGAGTCCTGGCTGGGCGAGTGGGCGGCCGACAAGACGGCCTCGCCAAGCTCATGGGCGGGCTACCTGCCCACCCGCTACGCGCTGCGCGCTGACGAGTTCAAAGCCCAAGGTCACAGCGTGCAGGCCTTGAGCCTGACCGGCCAGCGCGAGAGCGGGCTGTGGCAGGCCAGGTTCAGTGCCGCCGAACTCCAGGGCCAGATGGAATACCGCCAAAGCAGCGACGGCTCGCCCGGGCGGCTGCTGGCCCGGTTGTCGCGCCTGCGCCTGGGTCAAAGCACCAGCAGTGCGAGCGACACCGCCAGCGCAGTCAGCCCCGTCGAGGCCTTGCTGGACCGCCAGCCCGCCAGTTTGCCAAACCTGGACTTGGTGGTGGACGAGCTTGAACTGCGCGGCAAAAAGCTCGGTCGCCTGGAGGTCCAAGCCATCAACCGCCAACTCAGTCAGGGCCAAAGCCAGCGCGAGTGGCAGATCAGCCGACTCAGACTGAGCGCGCCCGAGGCCCAGCTTTCAGCCACGGGCAGCTGGGCGGCACTGCCCGAGGACAAGGGCACAGCCGCACGGCGCGGCACCCAGCTGGCTTTCAAGCTGGAGGTGGCGGACTCGGGCGAGTTGCTCAAGCGCCTGGGCATGGACGGCGCCATCCGCCAAGGCAAGGGGCGGCTGGAGGGGCAGCTCAGCTGGACAGGCTCGCCGCTGGCCTTGCACCACCCCAGCTTGCAGGGCCAGATGGTGGTGGACGTCGCCTCGGGCCAGTTTCTCAAGGCCGATGCGGGCGTGGCCAAGCTGCTGGGCGTGCTCAATTTGCAGGCGCTGCCCAGGCGCCTGGCGCTGGATTTTCGCGATGTGTTCTCCGAAGGCTTTGCCTTTGACTGGCTGCGCGGCGACGTGGCCATCAGCCAAGGCGTGGCCACCACCCGCGACCTGCGCATGAAAGGCGTGAATGCCGCCGTGCTGATGCAAGGCTCGGCCGACATCGCCCGCGAAACCCAGGACCTGCGCGTGGTGGTGGTGCCCGAGATCAACGCCGGCACCGCCTCTTTGCTCGCTTATGCGGCCAACCCGGCCATGGCCGTGGGCACCTTCTTGGCGCAGTGGTTGCTCAGGCAACCGATCAATGACGCCAACACCCAAGAGTTTCAAGTCAGCGGCCCCTGGAGCGAGCCGCAGATTCGCCGCGTGCCGCGCCAGCGGCCCGCCACCGAACCCAACAACACAGCAGATAAACCATGAAAGTCGCCGCCGTTCAAATGGTGTCTGGGCAAGACGTGAGCGCCAACGTGCAAGCGGCCGAGCGGGCGCTGTCCGAGGCCGCAGATCAAGGGGCAGAGCTGGCGCTGCTGCCCGAATATTTTTGCCTGCTAGGCCGCAGTGACCGAGACAAATTGGCCGTGGCCGAGCAGCCGGGGCAGGGGCCCATCCAAGACAGCCTGAGTCGCCTGGCCCAGCGGTTGGGCCTGTGGATTGTGGGCGGCACCTTGCCACTGGCCACGGCCAACCCAGAGCAGGTGCGCAACAGTTCACTGGTCTTCAACCCGGCCGGCGAGCAGGTGGCGCGCTACGACAAAATTCACTTGTTTCGATTTAGCCAAGGCGGCGAGAGCTACGACGAGTCCCGCACCTTGGAGCGCGGCCACGAGGTGGCGGGCTTTGACTTGCCCTCGTGCGACGGCCACACCTGGCGGGTGGGCCTGAGCGTGTGCTACGACCTGCGCTTTCCCGAGCTCTATCGCCAGCTGCAAGCCGACTTGCTGCTGGTGCCAAGCGCATTCACACACACCACAGGCCAGGCCCATTGGGAGGTGCTGCTGCGCGCCCGCGCCATTGAAAACCTGGCCTTTGTGGCCGCAGCCGCCCAGGGTGGTGTGCACGACAACGGCAGGCGCACTTGGGGACACAGCATGCTGATTGACCCCTGGGGTGAACTGCTGGGCCAACACCGCGAAGGACCAGGCCTGGTACTGGCCGAGCTGGCCCACGAACGCTTGGTGGCGGTGCGGACACAGCTGCCTGCGTTGACGCACCGGGTGTTGCCGTGAACAGCAGGGCGCCAACCGCCCCCACTGGGCTTGCCTGGTGGCGGTTGGGCGGGCTGGCCCCTAGGCGCAAAAGCCGCAGCTTTCTTTGGGCGTTGCTGGTGCTGCTGGTGGGCAGCTCTTTGGTGCTGCTGATCTGGCTGGCCGGCCGCTACGAGAGCAGCGCCACCCAAGAGCGCTTGGAAGCCTACACGGCCGATTTGGCCACCCAAATGCGCCAAGGCATGAGCCGCAACTTGCGCAGCCTGCAAGCCATGCAACCCGACCGCGCAGAGCCCTGGCTGGCGCATGCCCAAGAGCTCTTGCAAAAGCGGCGCGAGCTGATCCGTCTGGAATGGCTCGACACCGAACTGCGGGTGCAGCTGGCCAGCGACTCGCCGTACAGGCCCCCGGCTTTTGAGATTTTTCAGCGCAGCCTCAGTGCGGCCGATGTGGGCCTGGCTTGCCGAGCCGCCCAGCGCTTTAATGCCCCGGCCTACGCCAACAGCTACTTTGTGCCGCAAAGCGACGGCACGGGCCTGGAGCTGATGGACCTGTGTTTGCCGCTGATGGCCGCTGGCCAGCTGATGGGTTACACGGTGGCCACTTATGCGCTCAACGATGTGCTGGCCGAGTTGCTGGGCTCCCTACTCACGCGCGGACATGCCGTGGCGTTCACCGAGGCCGACGGCACCCGGCTGGCCATGTATGGCAGCGCAGGCAGCGGTCGGCAGTTGTTTGCGGCCCAGCAGCTGGTGGACCTGTCCGGTAACACCTTGGTCTTGCGCCTGGAAAGCCGCCAAGGCACGGCCGATTTCTTTCCCAACCTGTTGACCGCCCTCGTTACGGCCATGACGCTGGCGCTTTTGGTGGTGCTGCTGATGTTGGTGCGCGACATGCGGCGGCGGCTCAAGGTTGAGCGCGACCTGGCCGAGGCCTTGGCTTTTCGCAAGGCCATGGAAAACTCCCTGAACACCGGCCTGCGCGCGCGCGACCTGGACGGCCGCATCACCTATGTGAACCCGGCTTTTTGCCAAATGGTGGGCGTGCGCGCCGAGGAGCTGCTCCAGCACAGCGCCAGCCCCGCGCCCTACTGGCCGCCAGAGCTGGCCAATGTGTACCAAGACCGCCAGGCCTTCAGGCTGGCCAACAAGGCCTTGCCGCGTGGTGGCCACGAATCTGTCTTTATGCGCAGCGACGGCACCCGCTTTCCGGTGCTCATCATCGAGGCGCCGCTCATCAACGCCCTGGGCAAGCACACCGGCTGGATGAGCGCCGTGCTCGACTTGAGCGAGCAAAAGCGCGCTGAAGAAGTCTCGCGCGCCAGCCAAGACAGGCTGCAAGCGACGGCCCGTCTTGCCATGGTCGGCGAGATGGCGTCCTTGCTCAGCCACGAGCTCAACCAGCCGCTGGCCGCCATCTCCAGCTATGCCAATGGCTCGCTCAACGTGCTGCGCGACGCCCAAGGCGAGATGCTGCCAAGCAGTCCTGAGCAGCGCCGTCTGAACAGCGACTTGGACATGGCCTTGCGCCGCATTGCCGAGCAGGCCGGGCGGGCCGGCACGGTGATCAAAAGCGTGCACGACTTTGTGCGCCGGCGCGAGCAAAAACGCGAGGCGGTCAGGCCCATGGACCTGATCGACGCCATCATGCCGCTGGTGGGCTTGCAAGCGCGCAAGCTGGGCGTGCGTGTGGTGATCTCGGCCGAGCCCGGCTGCCCCGATGTGCAGTGCGACCCCACCATGGTCGAGCAGGTGCTGCTCAATTTGGCGCGCAACGGCATGCAAGCCATGCAACCCGGGCCCGCGCAGGCCAGCGACCGCGTGCTGAATTTGCGCGTGCAGCGATCAGGCAAAGACAGGGTTGAGTTTTCAGTGGCCGATGTGGGCGAGGGCATTGCCGACGAGGTGGCCAGCCAGCTTTTCACGCCTTTTTTCACCACCAAAGAAGAGGGCATGGGGCTGGGCCTGAGCCTGTGCCGCACGGTGGTGGAGCAGCACGGCAGTATCTTGTCCTTCAAGCCCCAGCTGCCGCGCGGTACAGTCTTTTCTTTCACCCTGCCCGCAGCGGCCCCATACCCATACCCAGGCACGGACGAGGCAGACTTGTCGCAGCTGCCGGCCTTTTAAGCGCTTCACAGTCATGACCCCCGCAACAGTCTATGTGGTTGACGACGACGCCAGCGTGCGCGATGCGCTGGCCTGGCTGCTGCGCTCGCGCCGCCTGATGAGCGAGTTGTTTGACTCGGCCGAGTCCTTTGACGAGGTGGTCAGCAGCCCAGATTTTGTGATCCGCGAGCCCTCGTGCGTGCTGCTGGACATGCGCATGGGCGGCATGAGCGGGCTGGTGATGTTTGAAAAACTCATTGCCTACGGCCTGCTGCCCCTGCTGCCCGTGATTTTTTTAACCGGCCATGCCGATGTGCCCACCGCAGTGGACACGGTCAAGCGCGGGGCTTTTGATTTTTGCGAAAAGCCTTTTTCCGACAATGCCCTGGTGGACCGCATCGAGCAGGCGCTGGCCCTGTCGGCCACGGGGCTGCAGGCGCGCAGCAAAACCACCGGTTTGCAAGCGCGCTTGCAGGCCCTGACAGAGCGCGAACGCGATGTCATGCGCTTGGTGGTGGAGGGGCTGCCCAACAAGTTGGTGGCCGACCAGCTTGACATCAGCGTGCGCACCGTGGAGGTCCACCGCGCCCGGGTGTTTGACAAAATGAGTGTGAAATCTGCCGTCGAGCTGGCCAACCTGCTGCGCGGTTTGGACGTCCACTAGTCAGGGGTGAGGCTCGTCGGGCGGCGGCTTCTTACCAGGCTCGTCGGGTGGCAACTCCCCTTTGGGCCGGCCAGAAAACATGGTCCACCACACAATGAACACGAACAGCAAGAGCGCCAGCAAAGATTCCAGCAAAAGCAAGGTCATGACAACTCAGTTCGGGGTGGTGAAAGCCTGGGCAATTATCGCCAGCACGGCTGCCCTGGCCTCTTGTGCGGTTTATCGCCCCCTGCCTGAATCCTTGCCCGCGCCCTTGCCTGTGCCCATGTCGCCCTCACCGCAGGCCGGCACCGCCCCGGCCGAGCCCGAGCAGCCCAAGCCGGATCAGTCCCTGATGCAGGCCAAAAGCCGCTGGGTGCCGGTGGCCTGGTCCGATCTGCCCGGCTTTGCCGAGGACAGGCTGGGCCAAGCCTGGGGCGCCAAGCTGCGCAGCTGCGAGCGGCCCGCGCCAGCCTTGGCGGCACTGTGCCCGGACATCCGGCGCTTGGCCAACGCCAGCGAGGCCGAGCAGCGCCAGTGGCTCATAAGCCGGATGCAGCCTTACCGGGTGGAGTCGCACCAGGGCGAGGCCCAAGGCCTGCTGACCAGCTACTTTGAACCCGTGATGAACGCCAGGCGCCAGCGCTCGGCAAGCCACTCTGTGCCGCTCTATCGCCCGCCAGCCGACCTGAGCCAACGCAAGCCCTGGTTCACACGGCAAGAAATTGACAGCGCTCCTCAGGCCCAGGCCGCGCTGCGGGGCCGCGAAATTGCCTGGCTGAGCGACCCCATAGACGCCATGCTGCTGCATATACAAGGCTCGGGCCGCCTGCTGATCAGCGAAGCTGATGGCTCGCAACGCCTGGTGCGCGTGGCCTTTGCCGGTTCTAACGAGCAGCCTTACCGCAGCATCAACCAATGGCTGCTGGACCAAGGCGTCAAGCGCATCAACCCCTGGCCCGAGGCCACCAAGGACTGGGCCGCGCTCAACCCACAGCGCGTCAACCAGCTGCTGTGGAGCAACCCGCGCTATGTGTTCTTTCGCGAGGAGGTCATCACCGACCCCCAAGGCGGGCCGCGCGGCGCCCAGGGCGTGGCGCTGAGCGCGGGCCGCTCCATTGCAGTAGACAGGCAAAGCATTCCTTATGGCACGCCGGTGTGGCTGGCGTCTTCAGGTCCGGCCGCCCAACTCCAGCGCCTGGTGGTGGCGCAAGACACGGGCAGCGCCATCGTGGGGCCGGTGCGCGCCGACTACTTTGCGGGCACCGGTGACGAAGCCGGACGGCTGGCCAGCCGCGTCAACCAGCCGCTGCGCCTGTGGGTGCTCTGGCCGCGATGAGTCCGCCCACTTCGCTTTGAGAACTTTCATTCGCAAACGCCCTGAAAAACCAGGGGCTTTCCCGCCCTCGGGCGCCTGCAGCCCCCCGCATACAATGCAAAGTTGATTAAAAGCGCTTCCCTTTTTACAAAGGGGCGCCACATTGACAGCGCCTGATGTCGGGCACCTTTTTGGAGTTTTACCTGTGTTTATTTCTTCTGCGTTTGCCCAAACCGCACCGGCCGCTGCCGGCGGCGGCGACATGATGTCCTCACTCACCAGCATGCTGCCGCTGGTGCTGATGTTTGCGGTGCTGTATTTCGTGATGATCCGCCCGCAGATGAAAAAGCAAAAGGAACACCGCGCCATGATCGACGCGCTGGCCAAAGGCGACGAAGTGGTCACCGCCGGCGGGCTGGTCGGCCGTGTCAGCAAAATCGGCGAAGGCTATATGAACGTGGAGCTGTCTGCTGGCGTGGAAGTGCAAATGCAGCGCTCGTCTGTGGTGCAGGTCTTGCCCAAAGGCACCATGAAGTAAAGCCCGGGGGCGGCACATGTGCCTGCCCCTGTCGTCGGCGGCCTGTGGGCCGCCGCTTGTTTTTTCGGCCCGGCTTTGCGAGGCCTTTTTTTAGCTTTCGGAACTGCCCATGAATCGCTATCCGGTCTGGAAATACCTGGTGATGGTCATCACTTTGGTGATTGCCGCGCTTTACACGCTGCCCAATTTTTTTGGCGAGGCGCCGGCCGTGCAGGTCTCCAGTCTCAAGACCACGACCAAGGTCGACAGCGCCACCGTCACCCGCGTGGAAGAGGCCCTCAAGGCCGCCGGCCTGCAGGCCGAGCAAGTCAGCTTGGATGGCAGCTCGGTGCGGGCGCGCTTTACCAACACCGACAACCAGCTCAAGGCCAAAGACGCCATTCAGCGCGCCCTCATCACCGATGCGGCAGACCCCACCTACATCGTCGCGCTGAACTTGCTGTCGCGCTCACCCGAGTGGCTGCGCGCCATCCACGCCGGGCCCATGTACCTGGGCCTGGACCTGCGCGGCGGCGTGCACTTCATGCTGCAGGTCGACATGCAAGCGGCGCTCACCAAGCGCGTGGAATCGCTGGCGGGTGACTTGCGGCTGGCCCTGCGCGAAAAAGGCTTGCGCCACGGCGGCATCAGCCGCAATGGCCAAACGGCTGAGCTGCGCCTGCGTGACCAGGCCAGTGTCGAGGCCGTCAACAACCTCATTCGCGACCAATTTCCCGACCTGCAAACCCGCGTAGAGCCCGAGGGCAGCGAGTTCAAGCTGGTGGCCAGCATCAAGCCCGAGGCCGTCCGCCGCGTGCAAGACCAGGCGCTCAAGCAAAACATCTTGACGCTGCACAACCGCATCAACGAGCTGGGCGTGGCCGAGCCGGTGATCCAGCAGCAGGGCCTGGACCGCATCGTGGTGCAGCTGCCCGGCGTGCAAGACACGGCCAAGGCCAAAGACATTTTGGGCCGCACCGCCACGCTGGAAATGCGCTTGGTGGACGAAAGTGCTGAAGCCCGCGTCGCCGAGTTGAGTGGCGGCCTGGTGCCTTTTGGCTCCGAGAAATTCCTGGAGCGCGACGGCCGCCCCGTGATTCTTAAAAAGCAGGTGGTGCTCACGGGCGACAGCCTGACCGACGCCCAACCCGGCTTTGACGCGCAAACCCAGCAGCCCAAAGTCGACTTGACGGTGGACGCCAAGGGCGGGCGCATCATGCGCGACGTCAGCCGCGAGAACCTGAAAAAGCGCATGGCCTTGGTGCTCTTTGAAAAGGGCAAGGGCGAGGTGCTCACCGCACCCGTGATTCAAGGCGAGTTGGGCAACCGCTTCCAAATTTCAGGCTCCATGAGCACGGTGGAAGCCAATGACTTGGCGCTCTTGCTGCGCGCAGGCTCTTTGGCTGCGCCCATGGAGATCATTGAAGAGCGCACCATAGGCCCCAGCCTGGGCGCCGAGAACATTGCCAAGGGCTTTAACAGCGTGACTTGGGGCTTCATCGTCATCGTGATCTTCATGGGCATTTATTACATGCTCTTTGGCCTGTTTTCAGGCCTGGCGCTGGCCGTGAATTTGCTGCTGCTGGTGGCCGTGCTGAGCATGCTGCAAGCCACCCTCACCCTGCCAGGCATGGCCGCCATGGCGCTGGCCCTGGGCATGGCGATTGACTCGAACGTGTTGATCAACGAGCGCGTGCGCGAGGAGCTGCGCAATGGTGCCGCGCCACAAACGGCCATTCAGGTGGGTTACGACCGCGCCTGGGCCACCATTTTGGATTCCAACATCACCACCTTGATTGCCGGCGCGGCCTTGCTGGCCTTTGGCTCGGGGCCGGTGCGCGGCTTTGCGGTGGTGCACTGCATAGGCATTTTGACCAGCATGTTCTCGGCCGTGTTCTTCTCGCGCGGCCTGGTCAACCTCTGGTACGGCCGCCAAAAGAAACTCAAGTCTGTGTCCATTGGCACGGTGTGGCGCCCCAGCGCGCCGGCTGGCCGCGACGTCTCCCGTTGAACGCTTAAGGATTTAGCACCATGGAACTATTCAAAATCCAACGTGACATCCCGTTCATGCGGTATGCCAAGGTTTTCAACGCGATTTCCTTTTTGACCTTTGCGCTGGCTGTGTTCTTTTTGTTCAGCCGCGGCCTGCACCTGTCGGTGGAGTTCACGGGCGGCACGCTCATGGAGGTGAGCTACAGCCAACCCGCCAACTTGGAAAAAGTGCGCGACACCGTGGCCAGCCTGGGTTACACCGACGTGCAGGTGCAAAACTTTGGTACCGCGCGCGACGTGATGATCCGCCTGCCCGTGCAAAAAGGCGTGAGCAGCGCCCAGCAAAACGACCGCGTGGTGGCCGCGCTCAAGGCCGACGATGCCAGCGTGACCCTCAAACGCACCGAGTTTGTAGGGCCTTCTGTGGGCGAGGAGTTGGCGATAGACGGCCTCAAGGCCCTGGCCATGGTGGTGGTCGGCATCATGGTCTACTTGGCCTTTCGCTTCGAGTGGAAGTTTGCGGTGGCCGCCATCATTGCCAACTTGCACGACGTCATCATCATCTTGGGATTTTTTGCCTATTTCCAGTGGGAATTTTCACTGGCGGTGCTGGCCGCCGTGCTGGCCGTGCTGGGCTATTCGGTGAACGAGTCGGTGGTGATTTTTGACCGGGTGCGCGAGAACTTTCGCCGCTACCGCAAGATGGACACGGTGGAAGTCATAGACAACGCCATCACATCCACCATCAGCCGCACCATCATCACCCACGGCTCAACGCAAATCATGGTGCTGTCCATGTTGCTGTTTGGCGGCGCCACGCTTTACTACTTTGCCTTGGCCCTGACCATTGGCATTTTGTTCGGCATTTACTCCTCGGTGTTTGTGGCGGCTGCGATTGCCATGTGGCTGGGTGTGCAGCGCGAGGACTTGATCAAGCCCACCAAAAAAGACGATGTCGACCCCAAAGACCCGAACGCGGGGGCGACGGTCTGAAGCTGCTGCGCCGAATGAAAAAAGCCCGCTGATGCGGGCTTTTTTCATGGCTTGTCAATTTACGACAGCTGACAAGTCAATTCCCACCTTTGCCCAAGCCACTGACAGGCCGGCAGGAGCAAGGACGTTCGTGCCAAAAAGAGCCCTGGGCTCAGTGCGCCAGGCGGTCGGTGCTGTCGTCGCAGAGCTCGTCGAGCACCAGCGCGTCGGGCTCCTCGCCAAAGCTCCAGTACACCATGAGCACAATGATTTTGAGGTCGTCGAGCAACAAGGGCTCGCCGGGAGCGGCCATGGCGCGGTCTATGGCGATCTCGCGCATGTGGGGGGGCAACACGCCAGCGGCTTCCAAAAAAACCAAAAAACCCAGGGCATCGGCGCCCAGGTGTTCGCGTTCGGCCACGGAGTAAACGCGCAGGCTGTCCGCCGACTGGGGCAAGACAGGGTGAGACGCATGAACCGCTTGGTCTGCTTGGGCCGTGCCGGCTTGGCTGGCCGGGCGCAGGTGCTGCGCGGCCAGTTGCAGGCCGTCCAGCCAGCTCAGTGCGGCCTCGATTTCCTCGGCCTCAAAACCGGCGGCGCTGAGTTTGCGACCGAGCTGGGGGGCCTCGGGGCAGGCAGCGCCTTGCCAGTAATTTTCGTAAACGTAGACCAGCACTTCAAACATGGACCCAATATAACGCAGTTGGACGACACAATGTTGCACACTCAAACGCGAAAAAGGCGCTGAAAAACGCCGCCTGGCCTGCGCGCCACGTGGCCGTCGAGTTCCAGCCCCAGCAACTCGGCCTGCAGCTGGTCGGTGGGCCAGCCGCAACGCCGCTGCAGCTCGTCCAGGGTCATGGGCTCGTAACCCAGGGCTTGCAGCAGCAAGTGCTCGGAGCCCTCGGTCTCAGCGTCCCTCTCAGGACTTGGGCTGGCCTCGGCTGGGCTGCGCCAGCCGATTTCGTCCAGCACGTCTTGCACCGAGCTCACCAGGCGCGCGCCTTGGCCAATCAGGGCGTGGCAGCCGCGCGATTGGGGAGAGTGAATGGAGCCGGGAATGGCCAGCACGTCCCGGCCCTGCTCGGCCGCCAAGCGCGCGGTGATGAGTGAGCCCGACTGCAGCGTGGCCTCGACCACCAAAGTGGCTTTGGCCAGCCCGGCAATGAGCCGGTTGCGCTGCGGAAAGTGGTGGTTCAAGGGGGGCGTGCCCAAGGGAAATTCACTCACGATGGCACCTTGGCCAGCTATGCGGTGGGCCAAGTCGAGGTGCCGACGGGGATAGACCCGGTCCAGGCCCGTGCCCACCACGGCCACGGTGCTGCCGCCGCCATCGAGCGCGCCCGCGTGAGCCGCGCCGTCTACGCCCAGGGCCAGTCCAGAAATCACGCACACACCCTGGGCGGCCAGCGCGTGGGCAAATTCACGCGCATTGAGCTCGCCTTGGGCTGTGGGGTTGCGGCTGCCCACCATGGCCACGCATTGGCTGGCGTCATGCAGCTGTCCGTCATGCCACTGCCGCGCCAGGCGGCCCATGGCAAACAGCATGAGGGGCGGGTCGTCCGTGCTCAGCAGCGCGGCGGGGTAAGCGTCATCTGCCAGGGTGAAGACAAAGCGGTCCGGCTGCGCCAGCCAATCTAGGGTGCGCGCCAGCAGCTCGGCGAGCTCGGGCGGCGCGCTGGCCAAGGCCGGCAGCACCCGGGCCGACAGGCCCTGGGCCTGCCAGTCGGCCGCGCCCTGTGCAAACACCGCCTGGGGCGAGCCAAAGGCCTGCAAGAGCTGCCTGGCCTGCTGCCGGCCAATGCCCGGCGACAGCAGCAAACGCAGCCAAGCGCCCAATTCATCTGCATCCATGGTCCCACCCTCCCCTTGGATTCGCAGTTTAGGAGCGAGTCTGGCCGGGCAGGGCCTTGGGGCGGGCGCATGACTAAGTTTGACATTGGCCAGGGCCGCGTGCGGAGCCTGCTCTTTGCGAGGAAAATAGCTCTTTTGAATTTCAGCCCCACCATGAGCCCATTGACTATTCTTCGTTACCCCGACCCGCGCCTGCACACCGTCGCCAAGCCGGTGGCGAGCGTGGATGAGCGCATACGCGCGCTGGCGGCCCAGATGCTTCAGACCATGTACGAGGCCCAGGGCATAGGCTTGGCCGCCACACAGGTAGATGTGCATGAGCGGCTGATCGTGATCGACACCAGCGAGGAACACGACCAGCCGCTGGTGCTGATCAACCCTGAAATTGTCTGGGCCAGCGAGGACAAGCGCGTGGGTGAAGAAGGCTGCCTGTCGGTGCCCGGCATTTACGACGGCGTCAAACGCTCGACCTCGGTGACCGTGCAAGCCCTGGACCTGGACGGGAAGCTGCAAACCCACACCGCCGAGGGCATGCTGGCCGTGTGCATCCAGCACGAGATGGACCACCTGATGGGCAAGGTCTTTGTGGAGTACCTGTCCCCGCTCAAGCGCAACCGCATCAAGACCAAGCTGGTCAAGCAGCAGCGCGACGACGAGCGCTACGCCGACCAGCCCACCGTGCGCTGAGCGGCATGCTCAGCCCCGAGCAGCTGCTGGCTTTCTTGCTGGTGGCGCTGGCCATCACCGCCTCCCCCGGCCCCGACAACCTGATGGTCTTGGGCATGGGCATGTCCAAAGGGCGCAAGCCGGGCATGGCCTTTGGCCTGGGCTGCGCGCTCGGCTGCTTGAGCCACACGGCGCTGGCCGTGGCCGGGGTGAGCGCGCTGGTGGCGGCCTCGCCCACGGCCTTGACCGTGCTGCGCTGGGCAGGCGGGCTCTACCTGGTGTGGCTGGGCGTGCAAAGCCTGCGCAGCCAAGGCGGCGCGCGCGCGCGCACAGACACCAGCGCCGAGCACAGCTTGCGAGCCTTGTTTTTGCGCGGCATGTTGGCCAACGCCATCAACCCCAAGGTGGTGATGTTTTTCTTGGCTTTTTTGCCGCAGTTTGTGCAGCCCGCCCAAGGCCAGGTGGGCCTGCAACTGGCCGTGCTGGGTGTGGTGTTCACCGCGCAGGCGGCCGTATTGTTTGGCCTCTTGGGCTATTTTGCGGGTACTGTGGGCGGCTGGCTGAACCAGCGCCCGCAGGCCGGGCTGTGGCTGGACCGGCTGGCCGGGCTGGTCTTTATAGGCCTGGGCCTGCGGCTGATGCTGGCGCGCTGAGCGGGCCAACACGCCATTTGAATGAGCTTGATCAGGTAATTTTTATGCGCATTGTGTTTGCCGGTACCCCCGAATTTGCCAAGGTCGCCCTCGCCCGCCTGCATGGCGCAGGCGTGGAGATCGCCCTGGTGATGAGCCAGCCCGACCGCCCCGCCGGCCGCGGCATGAAGCTGCAAGCCTCGCCCGTCAAGCAGTTCGCGCTGGACCACGGCATGGCCGTGGCGCAGCCGCGCAGCCTCAAACTCGACGGTAAATACCCTGAAGACGCCGCCGCCGCACAAGACACCTTGCGGGCCGTGCAGGCCGACGCCATGGTGGTGGCCGCCTACGGCCTGATCCTGCCGGCCTGGACGCTGGCCCTGCCCCGCCTGGGCTGCATCAACATCCACGCTTCACTGCTGCCGCGCTGGCGGGGGGCGGCGCCCATACACCGCGCCATCGAGGCGGGCGACACGGACACCGGCGTGACCATCATGCAAATGGACGCGGGCCTGGACACCGGTGACATGCTGCTGGTGCAGGCTCTGCCCATCAGTGCCCAAGACCACACGGGCAGCTTGCACGACAAGCTGGCCGAGTTGGGCGGGGCGCTGATGGTGGAGGCTTTGCAGCGCTTGGGGCAAGGCGCTTTGCCGCGCACCCCCCAGCCCGCAGAAGGCGTGAGCTACGCCGCCAAGATCGACAAGGCCGAGGCCGCACTGGACTGGCTGGCGCCTGCGGCCTGGCTGGAGCGGCGCATCCGGGCATTTCAACCGGCACCCGGGGCCTCGGCCGTGATTCAGGGCCAGGCCCTCAAAATTTGGCGCGCCTCGGTGTGGCCGCATCAAGACGCAGCACCCGGCACGGTGCTGGCCGCCAGCGCTCAGGGCGTGGACGTGGCCACAGGCCAGGGTGTGCTGCGCCTGCACCGCCTGCAAAAAGCCGGCGGCAAGCCGCTGGAGGCGGGCGAGTTTTTGCGGGGCTTTGCGCTGCAAGTGGGCCTGCAGTTCGAACCCAAGGCCGCGGCATGAAGCCCTTGCAGCGCTTCATGCGCTTGTGGCGAGACGCCGAATTTCGCGCCGGTGCGCGCGACATGTCCAGCGTCGCCCCGGGCTTGGCGTCCTGGGGCCTGATGACGGGCGTGGCCATGGCCAACTCGGGCATGAGCACGGTAGAGGTGCTGCTGATGGGCGTGCTGGTCTATGCCGGCAGCTCGCAACTGGCCGCCCTGCCGCTGATTGCAGCGGGCGCGCCTTTGTGGGTAGTGCTGGCCACGGCGTTTTGCGTGAACCTGCGCTTTGTGGTGTTCAGCGCCCACCTGCGCGACTACATGATGCACCTGAGCTTGCCGCAGCGGCTGTGGCGCGGCTACCTCACCACCGACCTGACGTATGTGCTGTTCGTCAAGCGCCACCCCCAGCCGGGCGAAGACGCGGACCATCGCCAACAGCAAATGAGGTATTTGGTCGGCAGCTGTGCATTGGGTTGGGTCAGCTGGATCACACTGTCCTTGGTGGGCATTGCGTTTGCCCATGCCATCCCGCCAGCCTGGGGCCTGGGCTTTGCAGGCATTTTGGCGCTGCTGGGCATTTTGTGTTCGCTGGTCAGCACCAAGCTGCGCGCGCTGTCGGCAGTGGTGGCCGGCACGGCCGCGGTGGCCGCTTTTGCCCTGCCGCTCAAGCTCAACATTCTGGTGGGCATTGCAGCCGCTGTCTGCGTGTGCATGCTGCTGGAAAAAACCGCCAGCCTGGCGCCCACCGCCAAAGCGCAAGAATAAAAGGGCCGCCATGCAGTCAGACACCGACCTTTGGACCGTGATCACCATCTTCGCGATGGTGGCGTGCACGGTCGTCACCCGCAGTTTTTTCTTCATCTCCAGCAAACCGTGGCCCATGCCCTCCTGGCTCAAGCGCGGGCTGAATTACGCACCGATTGCCGCGCTGGCCTCGGTGATCATCCCCGAGATGGTCATGAGCCAAGGCCAGCTCATAGGCACTTGGCAAGATGCACGGCTGTTTGCGGTGTTGGCGGGTGTGGCTTGGTATCACTTCAAACGCGGCATCTTTGGCACCATCGTCTGCGGCATGGCGGCTTACTTGCCGTTGCACGTGGGTCTGGGCTGGTGAGGGTCTGCCAATCGTTCATGGCCCTGACCTGCGGCCTCAAGCCTGCACACTGTGCGCGCTCTGAAAACGCACACCGTAGCCAGTTTGTAACCAGTACACCGCCTCCTACAATCGCAACCCGTTTGCCTTGCACGGCCTTGTGAACCGTGCTCATGGCTGGCCTCGCCCCTCTTTTCAAACGAGCTGACTTGCCCTCAGCCCCGCTTTCCATGAACTTCATCCGCTTTTCCGATCTGTGCGCCCAAGGCCGTGTGCAAGGCCAGCGCGTTTTCATTCGTGCCGACCTGAACGTGCCCCAAGACGATGCCGGGCAGATCACCGAAGACACCCGCATACGCGCCTCGCTGGCCTGCATCCGCTTGGCGCTGGACGCGGGCGCTGCCGTCATGGTCACCTCGCACCTGGGCCGGCCCACAGAAGGGCAGTTCAAACCCGAAGACTCGCTGGCCCCAGTGGCGGCGCGTCTTGGTGAGCTCTTGGGCCGCCCCGTGCCGCTGGTGTCCCACTGGTTAAACGGCGTGGAGGTCCAGCCTGGCCAGATGGTGCTGCTGGAGAACTGCAGGCTCAACCCGGGCGAGAAGAAAAACAACACCGAGTTGGCCCAAAAAATGGCCCGCTTGTGCGACATTTTTGTGCACGACGCTTTTGGCACGGCGCACCGCGCCGAAGCCTCCACCTACGGCATTGCGCAGTTTGCCAAGGTGGCTTGCGCCGGCCCGCTGCTGGCCGCAGAAATGGACGCCATCGCCCAGGCCCTGGCCGCACCCAAGCGCCCGCTGGTGGCCATCGTGGCGGGGAGCAAGGTGTCCACCAAGCTCAGCATTTTGGAGGCGCTGGCCAAGAACGTGGACCAGCTGATTGTGGGCGGTGGCATTGCCAATACCTTCATGCTGGCCGCCGGCCTGCCCATTGGCAAAAGCCTGGCCGAGGCCGACCTGGTGGGCCAAGCCCAGGCGGTGATCGCGGCCATGAAAGCGCGCGGCGCCGAGGTGCCCATTCCCACCGACGTGGTGGTGGCCAAGCGCTTCGCGGCCGACGCACCAGCCACCATCAAAAAGGCCAGCGAGGTGGAGAGCGACGACCTGATTTTGGACATAGGCCCCGAGACCACCGCCCGCCTGGCCGCGCAGCTCATGGCGGCCGGCACCATCGTCTGGAACGGCCCGGTGGGCGTGTTTGAGTTCGATGCCTTTGCCCAAGGCACAGAAGGCATTGCCCGCGCCATTGCGGCAAGCCCCGCCTTTTCAATCGCAGGCGGCGGCGACACCCTGGCCGCCATTGCCAAGTACGGCATTGAAAAACAGGTGGGCTACATCTCCACCGGCGGCGGCGCCTTCTTGGAGGTGCTGGAAGGCAAAACCCTGCCGGCCTTTGAGATTTTGCAAAAGCGGGCGGCGGGCTGATCTGGCAGGCAAGCTCGCCCGGCATCCCTCACAAGCCGGGCGGCAGGGCACTTTCTGGAATCAGAGCCAGCAAATCGGTCACCCCCACATCCACGCCAGCTTGATGCAGCAGCGTCGTGACCTGGCCCCGGTGGTGCGTCTGGTGGTTGAAAAAATGCTGGAGCAGCGGGCCAAATTCTTTGCAAAAAGAGGCGCCCGCCATGCTGCTGTAGGGAAGGGCCACGGCAAGGTGTTCGGGCCTGATCTCGGCCACCCACTGGACCATGAGTTCATCCAGCCGCCGCCGGTAGTCTGCCAGCCCAGCCAGGTCGGACGAGAGGAACTGCCGCAAAGAATCAGGCCGCTTGAATTCAGACAGGGCCGCCAGCGCCTCAAACCCATGCGGGTGCTGCGCAAATCGATGCAGCCACACGGTATCGCCCACGGCAAGGTGGTTGAGCGTGCCCAGAATAGAGCCGAAGAAAGCGCCCTTGTCAGCCAGCAGCGTGGCCGCATCGAGCTGCGCCGCCGCTTCAAAAATGCGCTGATTCATCCAGCGGCTGTATTGCGACATCAGGACGGCGGTTTGAGGGGTCATGGGCGGGCGACTGCAAGGCGAAGGTTCAGAATTTATACCGCAAGGCGACTCGCAAGTGCTTCAGCAGCCAGGGCATTGATGCTCTTGCCCTCGGCCTGTGCCGCAATGGCCAGGCGCTCGTGAAGCTCGGGCGGGATGCGTAAATTGAACTTACCCGAGTAATTTCGGCGCGGCTCAATGCCTTTCTCGTGGCAAACCGCCAGGTACACGGCCAGCGATTGCTTGAATTCCTGGCGAAGTTCCTTGGGGTTTTTGCCATAGAAATCAGCACCTCCATGGAGTCCAAGAATCTCACCGCGAAACATGTCGGTCTCGGGGTCATAGTCAATCCGTGCGATGTATCCGCCAACAGTCATGACACTCATGGTTTTACTCCGTGCTGCTCAAGCCACCTTCTGACAGAAACCACAGCGCCCTTGTCCGTCTGTGGCAAAGGATGGGGCCGGTGAAACACACGCACCTCACGGAACAGGTAGATCGCCACACGGCTGCCCTCTCATAAGTTTATGGCTGAGCCATACCCGCCCACCGCGCCTAGCCAGGCAATGACGATGTTTAACTTTGCGCAGCCCATCGCGCAGGACCAGTCGCCCACAAAGCCATCAAACCCGAGCGGGCTGCGCAGCGTCCAGGTCCTTAAAAACTCGACCCCGGCGTGGCCAAAAATGCCAATTCTTCGGGCGTAGAGCTTCTGCCCAAGATCTGATTGCGGTGCGGGTAGCGGCCAAAGCGGTCGATGATGTCTTTGTGCCTGAGTTCGAAGCGGTGGCTTTCTTCAGAGGCGCGCGCCTTGAACAGCTCAGCGGCCACCGCATGGATGCGCGGCGATTCGCTGTGCATGTAAGGAATGTACAAAAAGGCACGCTCGGCCTCGCTCAAGGCCAGGTCGTCGCCGGCCGCCACCGCCGTCTGGGCCAAGGCCAGGGCCAGCGGGTCGGCTTCGAAGGCGCGGGGATCGCCCCGGTAGATGTTTCTAGAAAACTGGTCGAGCACGATGACTTCGGCCAGGCGCCCGCGCGGGTCGGTGCGCCATTCGTACAGCTCGGCCTTGCAAGATCGCTGGTGCAGCTGGCCAAAGCGCGCGGCGATCAGGCGGTCCAAAGCGGGGTCCACCTTCCACCATTGGGCGGGGGTGATGTCGTGAAACCAGAACTGCAGGACGGCTAGATGCATTTTTTGGAGCGCTTGTTGGCTGTGCGCATGATCGCATCCATGGGCATGGCTTGCCCAAACGCCAGCGGGAAGCGGCCATACCAAGCCCATGCGCGCCCTTGCTTCACGGGACACGCTTGACGCAAATGATTCACTTTTCTCTGCTCCTGTGAGGGCTTGGGCTCTTAAGTTTTTTTCATCCGGTGAAGATGCCCCTTGGCGAGGGGACCACTTGGGTGTTCGTCGACCCCACAAGGAGTGAAACCATGTCACATTCTCTAACCCTGACCCGCCTCGCACGCACTGCTGCGCTGGCGGTGACCGCCAGCGCCCTGGCCGCTTGCGCCGGCATGACGCAACAAGAGAAAAACACCGCCATTGGCGCCGGGGTGGGCGCCATAGGGGGCTCGGTGCTCACGGGCGGCAGCGCGGCCGGAGCCTTAGGCGGTGCGGCCGTCGGTGGTGTGATTGGGCACGAAGTCGACAAGCTCAAAAAGTGAGCGAGCAACATGCTTGAAACACTGGCTGTCGCCCTGGTTTTGCTGCGGCTTTTGGGCCTGGTGTCGGCCTACACCTTGGGCGACCTGATTCACCTGCTTTTGGTGATCGCGGTCTTGGTGGTCTTGGTCAGGGTGATTCAGGGCAAACGGCTTTGAGCCCACGGCGGCAGCTGTGGATGAGGGCCATGACTCAGAAATTCGCAGTAACACTCTGGTAACACCTGGCAAGACCGTGTGTGAGAATCAGAAGGCTTTAGCCCTTCAGGAGACTCTTTCATGCCCAGCCGCGCCACCAAGATTGTTGCCACCTTGGGCCCTGCCAGCAGCGATCCCGCGCTGCTGGAAAAAATGATCATGGCGGGCGTGAACGTGGTGCGCCTGAACTTCAGCCACGGCAAAGCCGAAGACCATATTCAGCGCGCCCAACTGGTGCGCGAGGCGGCTGCCCGCGCAGGCCGCGAGGTGGCCATCATGGCCGACCTTCAAGGCCCCAAAATCCGCGTCGGCAAATTCGCCGAGGGCAAGGTGATGCTCGAGCCAGGTGCCAAATTCATCTTGGACGCCTCGCGCGAGGCGCCTGGCGACATCAAGGGCGTGGGCCTGGACTACAAAGAGCTGCCGCGCGATGTGAAGGCAGGCGATCTGCTGCTGCTCAACGACGGGCTGATTGTGCTTACCGTCGACGCGGTGCGCGGCGAAGAGGTGATCACCACCGTCAAGCTCGGCGGCGAGCTGTCCAACAACAAGGGCATCAACAAGCAAGGCGGCGGCCTGACCGCGCCCGCGCTCACGGCCAAAGACATGGAGGACATCAAAACCGCCATGGCTTTTCAGGCCGACTACGTGGCCGTGAGTTTTCCGAAAAACGCCACCGACATGGAAATGGCGCGCCAGCTGTGCAACGTGGCCGCCGCGCCCTACAAACACAAGCCCGGGCTGATCGCCAAAATTGAGCGCGCCGAGGCCATTCCCAAACTGGAAGAAATCCTGCGCGTGAGCGACGGCATCATGGTCGCGCGCGGCGACTTGGCCGTTGAGGTGGGCAATGCCGCCGTGCCAGCGCTGCAAAAACTCATGATCAAAATGGCGCGTGCGGCCGACAAGGTGGTGATCACGGCCACGCAAATGATGGAGAGCATGATCGTCAACCCCGTGCCCACCCGCGCCGAGGTGAGCGACGTGGCCAACGCCGTGCTCGACGGCACCGACGCCGTGATGCTCAGCGCCGAAACCGCCGCCGGCCGCTACCCCCTGGAAACCGTGGAAGAAATGGCCAAGATCTGCCTGGAGGCTGAAAAAGCCGAGTACCGCGAGGTGGAAAGCGACTTCAAGGGCAAGGCCTTCACGCGCATTGACCAGTCGATCGCCATGGGCGCCTTGTTCACGGCCCAGCACCTGGGCGCCAAAGCCATTGTGGCCCTCACCGACAGCGGCTCCACCGCCCTGTGGATGAGCCGGCACAACATCAGTGTGCCCATCTACGCCCTGACCCCCAAGCTGGCCACCCAACGCCGCATGGCGCTTTACCGCAACGTGCGGCCGCTGCTGATGGACACCTCGGTCGACCGCGACACCGCCCTGGAGCAAGCCGAAGGCCACCTGCTGCGCCGCTCCATTGTGCAAAGCGGCGATGTCTACGCCATCACCTGCGGCGAGCCCATGGGCGCGCCTGGGGGCACCAACATGCTCAAAATCTGCCAGGTGGCTTAAAAGGCCGTGGCCTTGCGCCTGCTTAGGCATCATCGGGCGCATGCGCTGGGACGGCATGAACAACTTCATCAAAGGCAAAGACCTCTACAAGGTCAAGCAGGTCAACAACGGCAAATGGCAGGTGGTCTGGCCGCCGGAGTTTGCCGCGCCTGGCGCGCGCGTGTTGGGCGGCTGACCCTGTAGCCTGCCTGGCCCAGCCCCCGCCGTCGGCCGGGGGCTTTTTTTCGTCCGAACACAGCCAAACAGCAGCCAAAAAAAACCCGGCCAGACACGAAGTCCGCCGGGTGAATAAGCCTGCCTGCACTAGGGCTGGAGGCACCCGCTCAGGGAGGTGAAGCGGGATGCAGCCGCCTAAACGACTTCACGAATAAATTTTAAGTAAAGCGGTTTATGGCGGAGCTTGGTGTTATCACCTAGGAGTCCGGGGCGAGACAGGGGCATTTGCCTGGGCCTTTGGCACAATGTTTGGCATGACCTCTTACGCCCCCTTTCCCGCTGGCCGTCCGCGCCGCCTTCGCCGCGACAGCTTCACCCGCAACCTGGTGCGCGAGCACGCCGTGACGACGCACGACCTGATTTACCCGGTCTTCGTCACCGAGGGCACGGGCCAGCGCCAGGCGGTGGCTTCCATGCCTGGCGTGGAGCGCTTGTCGCTGGACTTGCTGCTGCCGGTGGCCGAGGAATGCCAGAAGCTGAGCATCCCAGTGATGGCGCTGTTCCCGGTGATTGACGGCCGCCTTAAAACGCCAGACGGGCGCGAAGCGGCCAACCCCGAGGGCCTGGTGCCGCACGTGGTGCGCACGCTCAAAAAAGAATTCCCCGAGCTGGGCGTGATGACCGACGTGGCGCTGGACCCCTACACCAGCCACGGCCAAGACGGCCTGCTCGACGAGACCGGCTACATCCTCAACGAGGAAACCGTGGCCATGCTGGTGCAGCAGGCGCTGAACCAGGCCGCCGCGGGCGTGGACATTGTGGCGCCCAGCGACATGATGGACGGCCGCATAGGCGCCATTCGCCAAGCGCTTGAGGCCGAGGGCCACATTCACACCCGCATCATGGCCTACAGCGCCAAGTTCGCCAGTGCGTTTTACGGCCCCTTCCGCGACGCCGTGGGCTCGGCGGGCAACCTGGGCAAGGCCGACAAAAAAGTCTACCAAATGGACCCAGGCAACAGCGACGAGGCGCTCAAAGAAGTGGCCATGGACATTGCCGAGGGCGCCGACATGGTGATGGTCAAGCCCGGCATGCCTTACCTGGACGTGGTGCGCCGCGTCAAAGACGAGTTCAAGGTACCCACCTTTGCCTACCAAGTCTCGGGCGAGTACGCCATGCTGAAAGCCGCCGCCGCCAACGGTTGGCTGGACCACGACGCGGTGATGATGGAAAGCCTTTTGGCCTTCAAGCGCGCAGGTGCCGACGGCGTGCTGACTTACTTTGCGCTGGACGTGGCGCGCAAGCTCAAAGGCTGAGGCGGGCACGGCCCCCATGCCCACCCCACAACCCGCGCGCATTTTTCACCTCCAAGGCGGGCAGGTCACACAGAGCGCCGGCTGGCTCCACCAAGCGCCAGAGACGGGCTTTGTCTGGATCGCCCTGAGCCGTGCGTGCTTGGAGGCCGAACTCAGCGCCGTACAGGCCTGCGTGCAGCAACTCACAGGCCATGCGCTGGTGGACTTGCATGTGCAAGACCTGCTCAACGCGCAACTGCCCTCGCGCTTTGAGGACACCTCCCGCTACGACCTGCTGGTGTTTCGCCGCCTGGCCAGTCGGGCGCGCCCGGCTGAAGCCCCGGCAGACGAGGTGCCACGCAAGGTGCGCGGGCCGGCCATTTTGCGGCGCATTGACACCAGCCCCGTTGGCTTTGCGGTGTTCGACCGCCTGCTGCTGACCGTGCATCCTAGCGACTGTTCGGTGCGCGAAGCCTTTGCCGCCCGCCTGCTGGCCTCGGTCGCGCAAGCTGAGCGAGTCAACGGCGCCAAGCTGCCGGTCAGCCCCGCCGACCTGATGCTGCGCCTGGTCAACCAGATGGTCGACCAGTACCTGGACCTGCGGCGCGAACTCAACCGCCAACTCGACCACTGGCAAAGCGAGCTGCTCAATCCTGGCTCGCGCTTTTCAAACTGGAACGCGGTGCTCGAAGCGCGTGTCACGCTGCACCGGCTCGACGAGCTGTGCGAGGACCAGCGCTCGGCCCTGCAAGACTGGCTGGACGCCCTGGAAACCTGGCCTGAAGGAGCAAACCCTGGCGAGCAGCGCGAGCACGAACTCCTGAAAGTGCGCTCGCGCGACGTGCTCGAACACATAGAGCGCGTGGTGCACCACGTCCGGCGCTTAGAACGCAGCACTGAAGTGGCGGTACAACTGCACTTTTCTGCACAAAGCCACCGCACCAACGAGATCATGCGCACGCTCACGGCACTGACCGCCGTGTTCCTGCCGCTGAACCTGATCACCGGGTTTTTCGGCATGAACTTTGAATTCATGCCCTTGGTCCACACCCTCACTGGTTTTTGGTGGGTGGTCGGCCTGATGGCTGGCGTGCTGGTGCTGGTGCTGGGCTGGTTTTGGCGCAGGCGCTACTTGGCGCACCGCTGAGCCAAATAGGGAAGCTGATAGCCTGAGCCGGACATCAGGCACTGCCTGAGACCGGCCGCTTGGTCAATCAGCCCAAATGCTGCGCAAAAAACGCCAGCGTTCGCTCGAGCGCCAGCTTGGCGGCAGGGGCGTCGTAAGAGCCGCGCTGGTCACAGTTAAAGCCGTGGTCGGCGGCGTAGGCGTGCACTTGCACACCAGGCTGCGCAGCGGCAAAGGCTTGCACTGTGTCCATGGGAATCCAGTGGTCGCGCTCGCCAAAGTGGGCCATGGTCGGGCACAGGGGCTGGCGGGCTGCCTCGGTCGGGGTGGTGACGCCGCCGCCGTAGTAGGCCGACGCGGCGCTCAGGCCGGGCACCATGCAGGCCGAGCGCCAGGTCAGCAAGCCGCCCCAGCAGTAGCCCACAACGCCGACCTTGCCCGCGCGACTGGCATAGGCCACGGCAGCCGCAATGTCTTGCATCACGCCGGGGGCGGGCAGTTCTTCCACCGCAGTTTTGAGCGCGATGCCCGCGCCCATGTCCTCGGCGGTGTAGCCCAGCTCCACACCGGACTTGACGCGCTGAAACGCGGCGGGTGCCACGGCCAAGTAGCCCTGGTCGGCGTAGCCGTCGGCCACGTTGCGTATGTGCGAATTCACACCAAAAATTTCTTGCAGCACGACCACGGCACCCCGGGGGGTGCCTGCGGGTTCAGCCACGTAAGCGGGGAAAGATGCGCCGTCGGCGCCTGTGAGATTGACCATTTGACCCATGAAGAACTCCTGAAAGTAGGTTGAAAAAGGAAAGCAAAAATCAGTCGGCGCGGGCCAGCCGGCGTTCGAGCAAGTCCAAGCGGTCTTGGCCCCAAAAAATCTCACCGTCAACGACGTAGCTGGGCGCGCCAAACACGCCGGTGGCTATGGCTTGGCGGGTGTGGGCCTCGTAGAGCTCTTGCACTTGGGCGCTGTGGGCATCGTCCAGCCAGTCTGCGGGCAGGCCTTGCTCGGCCAGCAGCTCAGCCAAGGTACCCGCATCGGCGATGTTGCGCTCCTGCGCCCAAACGGCGGCAAACACCGCGCCACTGAGCTTGAGCGCAACTTCGCTGCCGGCGGCCAATTGGGCCGCAATGAGCAGCCGGGCTGCATCGTCCACGGCCACCGGGAAAAAGCGCGGCTGCAGGTTCAAGGGCAGGCCCAGGTGGTCCCGAAAGCGGGCCAGCTCCACCAGCCTGTAAGCCTGGCGCTGGGGCGCGCGCTTGCCCAAAGGCAAGCCGCCAGAGGCGGCAAAAATATGGCCGAAATCGGCGGGCATCAGGTGGACCTGAGCGCCTGCTTGGTGGGCCATGGCCACCAAGCGGTCGTGGCCCAGGTAGGTCCACGGGCTTTGGGGAGCAAAGTAGTAGTCAATGCGGCGCATGGCCTGTCTCCTGGTTTGTTCTTATGCGTGGCGGCTCGCACCCGAAAGCACCCCCACATGCAGATTCTTGCAGAAGCTGGCGCCATCTGCGCGACCACCTCCTTGCCTCGTGTGAAAAATGCAGGGTCGGTGCGGCTCCACACCCAGGCACTTCATTTGCCACAATGGCCCACGCCGACATGCCCTCCCAGACCCGTCGGCCACCACACGAGACACCATGAGCGACATCGTTTTTGACCACATCATCGTGGGCGCCGGCACAGCCGGCTGCCTGCTGGCCAACCGGCTCAGCGCCGACCGCAGCAAGCGGGTGCTGCTCATTGAGGCTGGCCGCAAAGACGACTACCACTGGATCCACATCCCGGTGGGCTACCTGTACTGCATAGGCAACCCACGCACCGACTGGCTGTACCAAACCGAGCCCAGCGCCGGCCTCAACGGACGCACACTGCGCTACCCGCGCGGCAAAACGCTGGGTGGCAGCTCCAGCATCAACGGCATGATTTACATGCGCGGCCAAGCCCAAGACTACGAGCGCTGGGCCGAGGTCACGGGCGATGCGGCCTGGCGCTGGGACCAGGTGCTGCCCGACTTCAAGCGCCATGAAGACCACTACAAGCTGGATGCGGGCGCCCCCCCTGTGAGCGAGGCCTTTGCCGCCTTGCATGGCAGCCGGGTGCCGCCCACGGCCCAAGAAAAACGCATCAACGGCATGAACGGCGGCGAATGGCGGGTGGAAAAGCAACGCCTGCGCTGGGACATCTTGGACGACTTTGCCAAAGCCGCGCAGCAAGCGGGCATTCCGGCCACCGACGACTTCAATGGCGGCGACAACGAGGGCGTGAGCTACTTTGAGGTCAACCAGCGACAAGGCTGGCGCTGGAACACGGCCAAGGCTTTTTTACGGCCCACCTGCTATGGCCGGCCCAACTTTGAAATGTGGACCAGCGCCCAGGTCAGCCGGCTGCTGCTGGAGGGCACAGACAAGGGCCAGCGCTGCACGGGCGTGGAGGTGTGGACGGGCACCGAGATGACCCGGGCCATGCTCAAGCCGGGCGGCGAGCTGAGCTTGTGCGCGGGCAGCGTGGGCTCGCCGCAAATTTTGCAGCTCTCTGGCATTGGCCCGGGCGAGCTGCTGAGCCGCCATGGCATCACGGTGCAGCGCGACTTGCCTGGCGTGGGCGCCAACTTGCAGGACCACCTGCAAATTCGCTCGGTCTACAAGATTCGCCCGCCCAAGGGCGCGCAAAGCACGCTCAACACCTTGGCGGCCTCCAATTGGGGGCGCATGAAAATGGGTCTGCAGTTTGCGCTGCAGCGCCGCGGCCCCATGAGCATGGCGCCCTCGCAGCTGGGCGCTTTCACGCGCTCAGACCCCGACCAGCCCAGCCCCAACATCCAGTACCACGTGCAGCCCCTGTCGCTGGACGCCTTTGGCGAGCCGCTGCACCGCTTTGACGCTTTCACCGCCAGCGTGTGCAACCTCAAGCCCACCAGCCGGGGCACGGTGGCCATTCGCAGCAACAAGTTTGAAGACGCACCCCAGATTGCGCCCAACTACCTGAGCACGCCTGAGGACAGGCAGGTGGCAGCGCAGTCGCTGCGGGTGACGCGCCGCATCGTCGGCCAAAGCGCGCTGGCCCGCTGGCAGCCTGAAGAATTCAAGCCCGGTGTGCAGTACACCAGCGACGAGGACCTGGCCCGCTTGGCAGGCGACATTGCCACCACCATCTTCCACCCGGTGGGCACCACCCGCATGGGCCGCGACGACGACGAAATGGCCGTGCTCGATTCGCACCTGCGGGTGCGCGGCGTGGCCGGCCTGCGCGTGGTCGACGCCGGGGCCATGCCCTTCATCACCAGCGGCAACACCAACTCGCCCACGCTGATGATGGCCGAGAAGGCGGCAGGCTGGATACGCGCCGGTCAATAGGCCCCGCATGGCACGAGGTGCTGGGGTAAGTCCCGAGCCAGAAGCGCCGGCGACCCGGTTACATTCATGACCAACATGACAAGGCCTTGAAGGCTGTTGTCAAGGAGCCGAGGAGACGCAAAGAAAATTTGTCCGCAGGCGTTTTGGTTTCAACAAAAGCCAACAGGTCTCAGAGACAACACCCGAGCAAGCCCAACAGGCTGAACCGAAAAAAGCGCTGGCAACCCCAGCGCTTTTTTGCTTTTCAAGCCCTGCTGAGCTGAACCAACCCCGCGCAGCCCGATGCCACAATCGTGGCCATGGAACTTTTCCTTGTGGCCTGTGCCTCGCTGCTGGCCGGCTTCGTGGACTCTATCGTGGGCGGCGGCGGTCTGGTGCTGGTGCCCGCCCTCTTTGCCGCTTTTCCCACCACCCACCCGGCCACCCTGTTTGGCGTGAACAAAAGCGCTTCGCTGTGGGGCACGGCCGTGGCCACGGTGCAGTATTCACGGCGCGTGACCATGGACTGGCCGGTGCTTCTGCCCGCCGCCACCATGAGCCTGGCCGGCGCCCTGGCCGGGGCCTGGCTGGTCACCGTGGTCTCGCCTGAGTTTTTGCGCAAGTTGCTGCCTGTGGTGTTGGTGGTGGTGCTGATCTACACCTTGGCCAAAAAAGAGCTGGGCCGCCACCACGCGCCCCGCCTGCAAGGCTGGAGCCAAACCGTCACGGCCGGGGCCATTGGCCTGCTCATGGGCTTTTACGACGGTTTTTTTGGCCCGGGCACCGGCAGCTTGCTGGTGTTTTTGTTTGTGCGCCTGCTGGGCTACGACTTTTTGCACGCCTCGGCCTCGGCCAAGCTGCTCAACAGCTGCAGCAACTTGGCGGCCTTGAGCCTGTTTGCCCTGAAGGGCCACATTTGGTGGCACTACGCCCTGGTGCTGGCGCTGGCCAACGTGGCCGGCAGCCTGCTGGGCACCCGCCTGGCTCTTAAGCACGGCGCGGGCTTTGTGCGCTGGGTGTTTGTGGTGGTGGTGGGCACGCTGATTGTGAAGACGGGGTACGACGCGTTTTTGCGGTGAGGGTGGGGCTGGACCCGAGCGAATCAGGTGCAACAAGACAGAATCTCAGTGACCGTTGCACTGTTGCAGCCCCTGGGCTAAATTACACCCATACCAAAGGCATTGAACCTAAACCCGGCAGTTGGCCGCTTGCTTCCGCTGGAAAAACTTTATGAATCAAACACTTGCGCCCACGACGATCTTCACCTCATGGGTGAAAGCGCTGCACGGCCGCAGGTCTGCCGCTTCAGGCCTCTGGCGTTGTTGCTCGCACCCCCCGAACAGGCAGTCCGGGGGGCACTCGCGCCTAGCCACAGACCTGCTTCGTCAGCCCCTCGGCCGCGCCCAAATGCCGGATTTAGGTTGAAAAAGCGCTCAAACTGAAACGAAACTTAGCCTGAACATTCAAAACCTTGTCGTCGGTCAGGTGAGCATGGTCCCAGGCTCGGAGGCACTGGCACGAATTCGGGCCAAGCTTGCGTGAGCCACTGAATTCATTCAGACGCAGAAGCTGAACTTGAAGACGCTGCTCTGTAGCTCGCAGTGCATGCAAGCCCAGCCCAGTCCGTAAAAATACACAGTTGCGCCACAGCCCGTTCGATAGAAAGAAATATCATCCGAAACTGAGGCTCGCTCTCCAGTAGCCGGGCTTTCGCCGCATTGGCGCGACAGCGACGATATAGACATCATCTTCACCATAGACATAGACCAATGAAAACTTAAATTGGCGGTCTACGATTCGGCGCGTTCTCCCTTTGTACTTTGGCCAAGCTTCAGGCATTTGTACCGCCTGTGTCTCGGCAATCGGCACCGCTCTGTCGAAGTGCTCAGCCAGCCGAGGACTGATTTCTGCATAGAAGTGGACCTGCTCAAGGAACTCAGTGCGAGCCTGCGGGTGATACCTGACCGTTCTCACTGCCGGATGATGCGCCGAGCTTGAGCATGAACCTCCTGGGCTGGTATGAGTTCGGCGCCTGACTCGATTTCAGCCACCCTGAGCTCAATTTCTCGATCCCAGGCGTCGCCAACTTTGGCATCAGTTTCTTGATGCAAAGAGTCCAACATCTCTTGTGCCAGGCGCGCTCTGTCCTCGACGGGCAAAGTCTTGGTGCGGGCTGAAAGTTCATCGACTAAAGTGGACATGGTGACCTCCTGATGCTTGAAATCCAGTTTACAGGGGCGAAGTGAACATGGTTTTCCCATCACACATCACACTCGATTCAGCCCTTGTTGGTCGCCAATACCACCGGCCGTGTCAGCGACAAAAAAGCCTGCTCCAAACTGCTTTGATCGGTGAGCGCCAGCAGCGCCTGCACCGAGCCTTGGTGGCGCACGCGGCCTTGGTGCAGCACCAGCACCGCATCGGCGCCTTGCACCTCTTCCACCAAATGGGTGGCCCAGAGCACGGCTACGCCTTGGTCGCGTTGGAGCTCCTGGACGGCGGCCAGCAGCTGCTGGCGGGAGGCGGGGTCCAGGCCCACGGTGGCCTCGTCCATCAGCAGCACGGCGGGGCGGTGCAGCAGGGCGCGCACCAGCTCGATCTTGCGCCGTGTGCCGCCCGACAACACACGGCAGGGGCGCTGAAGCTGGTCGGCCAGTCCCAGCCGCTCTAAATCAGCACGAATGCGCTCCTCCGCCAAGCGCGATGGCAGACCGTGCAGGTCGGAGTGAAACCGCAGGTTGGCGCGCACGCTCAAGTCGAGGTCCAGCGCGGGCTGCTGGAACACCACGCCCAACCGGGCCAGCGCCTGGGGGGCGGCGCTGCGCAGGGCATGGCCCATGACGGTGATGTCACCGGTATCGGGCGTGAACCAGCCGGTGAGCAACTGCAGCAAGGTGGACTTGCCCGCGCCGTTGGGGCCCAGCAGTGCCATGCGCTGGCCGCGCCGCAGGCTCAGGCTCACCCCGTCCAGCGCCTGATGCGCACCGTAGGCTTTGTGCAGATCGTGGGCCACGAGCACGGTGTCTGGCAGGTCTGCGTTGTGAGGGGTGTGGGGGTCCATGGTCAGGCGGGTGCTTCAGGTCAATAGGCAAGTCATGCAGCCTGGGCCAGCAGCTTCATGCGCTGAAGCATTTGGCGCTCTTTGTGCCAGGTGTGCAGCAGCTCTTGCCGGTAGCTGGCCGCGTCCAGGTAGCTGGCATCTTGGTCGTAGCGCTGCAGCTCAGCCAGGTGGCGGGGCGTGAACATGGCCGCTTTGAAGGCGTCGTGGAGCGCTGCCAGCACGGGCGCGGGCGTGCCCGCAGGTGCCACCAAGCCCCAGGGCGAGTGGTAAACGGCTTGGGCAAAGCCCAGCTCTTTCATGGTGGGCACCTGCGGCCAGCGGGCGCTGCGCTGCTCGCTGAAGACCGCCAGCAGCCTGAGCTTGCCTTGGTCCACCCAAGGCGCAAAGCCGGTGGAATTCATGCCCGCCATGATGTGGCCGTGGGCCAGCGCCAGCATTTGCTCGGTGGTGCCTTTGAAGGGCACATGGGTGTAGGCAATGCCCAATTGGCCCAACAGGTCTTCCATGGCAATGTGCGGGGTGGAACCCAGGCCGGTAGAGCCCAGCATGAGCTCGGCCGGGCGGGCGCGCGCCCAGTCCAGCAGGTCTTGCAAGCGGCGCCAGGGGCTTGCGCTGGGCACCAACAGGCCGAAGGTGGTGCCCGAGACCTGCAAGATGGGTTCCAGGTCCAGCAAAGGGTCCCAGGCCACCTTGTTCATTAGGGCATGGCGCAGCACGGGCAGGGGCAGCTGGCCGATGGTATGGCCATCGGCGGCGGCGGCCTTGAGCAAGGGTGCCACCAAGGTGCCGGCCGCGCCAGGCCGGTTGAGCACGGTCACCGCCTGACCCAGGCGCGGCCCCGCCTCCTCGGCCAAGATGCGCAGGCTTTGGTCGGTGCCGCCACCGGCCGGCCAAGGCACGATGAGCGTGATGGGCTTGCGCGGCCAGCCCGGGGCGGCCGACTGGGCCAGCCCGCCCGTGCAGGCCGTGCCGGCCAGCCAGACGCCGGCCAAGCGCAGGCATTGGCGGCGCGGTAAACCGTGCCAAGGGATTGAAGGTGGGGGCAAAGGCATTCATGTGTTTTGCAAGATGCGCGCCCGCAGCTGGCACAGGAATTGCCGAATTCAAGGCCCCAGTTGTTCCACAACGGAACAAAACCGCCCGTGCGGACTTGCATCTTCAAGCCCTGACAACATCACCAAGGAAAAAAGTGCCATGAGAAAAACAATGATCACTGCCTGGCTGCTGTGCAGCACCTGCCTGAGTGCCCAAGCCCAGGTGTATGTGTCGAGTGAAAAAGACCATCAAATTTTGGTGCTCGACGCGCAAGGTCAAGCCAGCGGGCGCATTGCGGTGTGCAAGCGGCCGCGCGACATGAAGTTCAACACCGCACGCACTGAAATCCTGGTGATTTGCGGCGACAGCAATCAGCTGGGCGTGGTGGACCTGGCCAAACAAATCATGACGCGAACCGTCTCCTTGGGTGACAGTCCGGAAATGTTTGCGCTGTCGGCAGACGGCAAGATCGCCTATGTGTCGATTGAAGACGAGAACGCCTTGTCGGCCTACGACTTAAAGAGCGGCAAGGCGCTGTTCAGCATCAAAACCGGGGGCGAACCCGAGGGGGTGTTGGTCACCCCCGACGGCCTGACGGCCTACGTCACGTCAGAAGTGGCCAACGTGGTTCACCAAGTGGACCTCAAGCAGCGCAAGGTGGTGAAAAACATCAAACTGGGGCAGCGCCCCCGGCGGCTGGCGCTGTCGCCAGACGGGCGCGAGCTGTGGGTGAGCAACGAGCTGAGCGCCAGCGTGAGCGTGGTGGACACGGCCAGCAGCACCGTCAAAGACACCATCAACTTCAAGCTGACCGGCATGCGCTCGACCGACATCACACCGGTGGGCCTGAGCTTCAGCCCCGATGGGGCCAGCGTGTGGGTGGGCTTGGGCAAGGCCAACCATGTGGCGCGCATAGACGCCAGCAGCCGCAAGGTGCTGGCCACCGTGCTGGTGGGCAAGCGCGCCTGGGGCCTGGGCTTTAACAAAAGCGGCTCTCAGCTCTACGTGACCAACGGCATGTCTGACGATGTGACCCTGGTGGACACCGCCCAAGCCAAAGCCGTGCGCAGCGTGCCCGCAGGTCGGGTGCCGCACAGCGTGCTGGTGCGGGACTGAAGGCTGCGCATGCGTTTTGTAATGCTGCGCTGGGTTGGCGCATGGGCCATGGCTGGGGCTGGGGCTTGGGCCGTCAGCCCTGGACTGGCATGGGCCAATCCGTCACAGGGCAAACCGCTTCCTGGGCAGGCCACCAAGGCAGTCACCACCTCAGCCATCACCGTGGCCGTGGTTTCGGTGGCCGACGATGCACGCCACCTGCCCCGCCAGCTTGAAAAGCGTTGGCCCGGCCAGCCCCAGGGCCGGCTGCTGGACGCCGCGCGCTTGGGCCTGGCCGACGCGCAGCTGGAACTGCAAGAGGCCAAGCTCAGTGTGCAGCTGCGCGAGGCGGTGGCCGACCAAGCCAGCGGGCTGGACAAACTCTTGCAACAGCTGCACACAGAGCGCGCCCTCATCTGGCTGCTGGACTTGCCGCCCGAGCTGATGCCGCAGGCCTTGCACACAGCCCGGCAACTGGGCGTGCTGGCCATCAACCCCAGCAGCCCCCTGGACAGCTTGCGCAGCCAAGGCTGCGACGCCATGGTGCTGCACACCTACCCCAGCCAGGCCATGCTGGCCGATGCCCTGGCGCAGTACCTGGCCGCACGGTCTTGGCGCCAGGTGCTGGTGCTGCAAGGCCCGCAGCCCCAAGACCAAGTGCTGACCCAGGCTTGGCAACGCGCTGCCCAGCGCTACGGCATCAAAAACACCCAAACCCGCGCTTTCAAGTTCAGCAGCGACCCGCGCGAGCGCGATGCGGGCAACCCCCGTTTGCTCACGGCAGACCGCCAGCACGAGGTGGTGGCCGTGTGGGACACCGAAGGGGATTTCGCCCGCAGCCTGGTCTACGCCACCCAATGGCCGCGCCTCGTGGTGGGCAGCAACGGCCTGGTGGCACTGGCTTGGCACACGCAGTGGGAGCGCTATGGCGCGCCGCAACTCAACCGGCGCTTTGCCCGCCAAGCCCTGCGACCCATGGCCGGCCAAGACTGGGCCGCGTGGGTGGGCATCAAGGCGCTGGTGAGTGCGGCCGCCATGCCACCGACCACCACTGCCCCCTCGCCACTGGCCACGCGCTTGCGCTCGGGCGAGGTTCGCATTGATGGCTTCAAGGGCTTGCCCCTGAGCTTTCGCGCCTGGGACGGCCAGCTGCGCCAACCCATTTTCTTAGGCCATGCCGATGGCGTGGCGGGCACCGCGCCGCTCGACGGCGTGCTGCACCCGGTGGACACGCTGGACACCCTGGGCCGCGAAGACAAAGAGCAGCCATGCCTCAAGAAATAAGCACCAGCCCTGCGCCTTCGGCCCTGCAGCACCGCTTGCGGGCAGCGCGCGCGGTGGTGGGGCGAGAGATTCACAAATTCCTGCGGCAACCGGCGCGCCTGGGCTCGGCGCTGGTGCGGCCACTGCTGTGGTTTGTGGTGTTTGCCGCCGGTTTTCACAATGTGTTTGGCGTGTCCATCATCCCGCCCTATGAGACCTATGTGGACTACAAGGAGTACATGCTGCCAGGCCTGTTGGGCATGATTGCGCTGTTCAACGGCATGCAAAGCTCGCTGTCTTTGGTGTACGACCGCGAGATGGGCCTGATGCGCTTGCTGCTCACCGCGCCCCTGCCCAGGGCCTGGCTGCTGGGCTTTAAGCTGCTGGCGGCCACCAGCTTGTCGCTGCTGCAAATGCTGGTGTTCTTGGCCATGGCCTGGTTGCTGGGGGTGGACGTGGTGGCCCTCAATGCGCTGCTGGCCGTACCCGCTATGGCGCTGGCGGCCATGCTGCTGGCGGCCATGGGCTTGGTGCTGTCGGTGCATGTGCGGCAGCTGGAGAACTTTGCCGGCGCCATGAATTTTGTGATTTTTCCCATGTTCTTCATCAGCTCGGCGCTGTACCCGCTGTGGAAGTTTGAGGAAGCCGGCGCCTGGTGGTTGGTCAGGCTGGCACATCTCAACCCCTTTACGCAGGCGGTGGAGACCGTTCGTTTTGCCTTGCACGGCCAGCTCTACCTCACGGGCTGGTTCAGTGGGGTGGTGGGCACGCTGGTGTTTTTTGCGCTGGCCGTGCGCGGCTACGACCCGCAGCGCGGCTGGATGCGCCGTCAAGGCGTGTGAACCATGGCCTCATTGGAATCGTCTTTGATGGACTTGACGCGCCGCCGCTGGCTGATGGGCGCGGCAGGTGCGGGCGGCGATCAATGGTGCACCATGCATTGGCTCTTCTGGGTGCGCAGCTGACTCAAAGTGCAAAACCAGTTCACCCGGCGCAGGAACTGATTTACCGTGAGACACCTTCACCTGAGTCACAAGAATTGACCCTTCGATCCCCAGCCACCACCACCACATGCATTCCTTTTTGAGGTCTGTGCCAAGCCCACCGCTCCGAACAGGATTCTGGGCTGGGTTCAAACTGCGCTGTTTTGGCACAGGCTGGCTTGTTGCTGTGACAGCGTGGCTGGGCTGCACCCTGCCTGCGGTGGTGCTGGCCATGAACTCCGTCCCAGTGCCTGGTACGCCATCGCCTTGCAGCATGACGGGTGACGCCGATCCAGCAAGTGCTGCCCATGCACCGCTGCACACCGTGCTGCCCGGTATCGCCGTGCGGCATCCGCATTGGCCCTCGCTGGACACAAACAGCAGGCCGCACTGGGTCAGCAGCGTGGTGCTCTGGCAAGGGCATCAGGCCGTGGTGCTGGACCCTGGCGCCACACACTGCAGCGGGCTGGAGTTGCAGCGCGCCATGCTCCGCCTGGCAGGCCAGCCACTCCAGGTGAGTCTGCTCATCAACAGCCACGCCCATGCCGAACAGGTCTTGGCCAACCACGCATGGCAGGCGCCGGTGGCGGCTTTGGCGGGCACGCAAATGGCCATGCAGCAGCGCTGCGCCGACTGCCTGGCCGCGCTCACTCAAGACTTGGGCGAGCCTGCCCTGCGCGGCACGCGCATCAAGCTGCCTGAGCAAGTGCTGGAGCACGGGCAACTGGTGCAGGCCGGTGGGAGGCACTGGCAGGTGCTTGAGATGCCCATGGCCCACACCCAAAGTGATTTGCTGCTGTGGTCGGCCGACGACGCAGTGTTGCTTGCGGGCGGTCTGATCGATGGCCACCGCCTGGTGCTGGCCCAGGGGCGCGTGGCAGGGTGGCTGCAAGCCCTTGCGCACATGGAAGCCCTGCAACCACGCTGGCTGATTGGCCAGCACCTGGTGGCAGGGCCTGGGCAAGTTCAAGCGGCCATTGGCCAGCAGCGCGAGGCCTTGTGCGACTTGGTGCGGCGCAGCTGGCAAGGGCTGGAGAGCTGGCAAACCGAATCCGAGGTGCTGGCGCAAGCGCCCATGCAAGGCAGTGCGGCCGACCGACTCTTGGCGCGCTTTAACTTGGGGCGGGCGTGGCGAGAGATGGAGGCGCTGTGGCTAGGGCAAGAAGCTATGCCGCAGGCCTGCGCGGGATCAGGCGCTCGTTAAGGCGCTCAGCCCCACACATCGGGTGGCAGCTGCTCTTTTTTCCGGTAAATGGTGTTGCGCGAGACACCCAGCAGCTTGGCGGCCGCCGATACGTTGCCCTTGCATTGGCGCAGCGTCTCGGTCATGGCCTGCAAGGCGACGTCTTGCAGGCGCCCCGCCCCAGGCATGCAAATAGGGGAAATAGGCGGGGAGGCAGGCCACATGGCCTTGGGTGACAAATGATTCTCTTGTGGCGCGTGATGCGCTTGAATCGATAGCGACTCAAGGGCTGGAGACAACCCAACATCAGCAGAAAGCGAGCACACGTCCAAAGGCATGGCCATGTCCTGCGCTGGGCAAGTTGGGAGCGCCATGGCTTCTTGCACCTCTTCTAAAAAATCGTCGGGCAGGTGCTCCATGCGGATGGTGCCACCGGCGTCGACCATCACGCAGGCGGTGCGCAACATGCTGTGCAGCTGGCGGATGTTGCCCGGCCAGCGGTAGCGCAAAAACAAGTCCATGACCTCTTTGGACAGGCGCACGGGCTGGCCTGCGCCGCTCAGGCTGCGCAGTATTTTTTGCGCCACTACTGCAAAGTCGGAACGCTCGCGCAAGGCGGGCAGGCGCACCACCAGGCCATTGAGGCGGTAGTACAGGTCTTGGCGGAAATGGCCTTGCGCCATCAGCGCCTTGAGGTTGCGGTTGGTGGCGCAAATGAGCATCACGTTCACCTCGTACTCTTTGCCCGAACCCAGCGGCGTGACGCGGCGATCTTGCAGCACACGCAACAAGCGCGCTTGCAGCTGGGTGGGCATGTCGCCAATTTCGTCAAGAAACAAGGTGCCGCCATGGGCCATTTGGATCTTGCCCGGTGCGCCCCGGCGCTTGGCGCCCGTGAAGGCGCCCTCCTCGTAGCCAAAGAGTTCTGACTCAATCAGCGCCTCGGGGATGGAGGCGCAGTTGATGGAGACAAACGCCCGCTTGGCCCGCGTGGAGTCGTGGTGAATGGCCTTGGCCAAAATGTCCTTGCCCGTGCCGGTCTCGCCCAGGACCATGATGGGAATGTCACTGCCCTGCACACGCTCAAGCTTGTGCAGCACGGCCGCCAACTGCGGATCGCCCGTGTTGAGGTCGTGCAGGCCAGACAGGTTGGAGCGGGCTGTTGGAGCAGCCGAGGCAGCAAAAAGCGCCACGTCGACTTGCACCTCGGACGGCAAGGTCGATGACGTGAAGGGTGGCATCGAAGGTGGCGAATACACGGTTGGAGAGGGATGGAGGGTCATCATGGGCGACATGGCAGGAATCGCAAAAGCACATCCTCAGTCCTGTGGCCGCAGCGCAAGCCATGAGCGCTGCCGTGCGGGTGCGACTGCGTGATCAACTCGCGGCGTGCATCGAGGTGCAAGGCATACACCGCTGCGGCTGAGGCGATATTCGTGGGCATTCTCAGCATGGGGTCTCCTTAGAGACCGGTCACCGCCCATGGCGGTGCCGATCTGCTTGTCATGGGGCCTTGAAAAAACGCTTGCTCAAGGTTTGAAGGTGTGCCATCGTGGAACGGATTTCTGTCCTTGTTCTGACGCACATCGTATCTTTCTCAACGTGGTGTTTCAGCTTTGAACACATGCAATTTGTCGGTCTGTTGAGAGTGTGTTTTTTGTGTCTTGAACAGCGGTTTATTTTTGCGATTTGCAACATTTCTGTGTGTTCAACTCATCGTGTTTCACAGCCGTCAACGATTGGCCTGACTGCAGTCGGCCAAGGATTGCGGTGTCTGCCACAGGTGCGGGCGCGGGCTCTTGAAACGACGCTGCAAGCACTGCGCAACAACGACAAAATGTGGGCCAGCGATGGCCACCGATGCATCCGCTTGATGGCACCCTCACCACAAAAAACACCAGGAGACTTCCATGAAACACAGCACACTGACCGGGGCTTGCGGCCTGGCCCTTCAAGGCCTGCTCACCGCAGCCCACGCCCAAAGCCCTGCGCTCCCAGAGGTCACCGTGCAGGGCGGCCAACTCACCCAAAAAGCTTTTGACACGCCAGCGGCCGTGCAACACATAGACGCCCGCGCCATTCAAGAGGCCGGGCCCCGCATCAACTTGTCTGAAGCTTTGGCCCAGGTGCCTGGCGTGGTGGCGCTCAACCGCAATAACTACGCGCAAGACGTGCAAATTTCCATTCGCGGCTTTGGCGCGCGGGCGGCCTTTGGGCTGCGCGGCATCCGCCTTATCACCGACGGTATTCCGGCCACCACGCCCGACGGGCAGGGCCAAGCGTCCACCGTGGCCCTGGGCTCGGCCGCGCGCATGGAGGTGCTGTCTGGCCCGCTGGCGCAGCTCTATGGCAATGCCTCGGGCGGGGTCATTCAAACCTTCACCCGCGAAGCGGGCGCCCAGCCCCAGCTGGATGTCTCCAGCACCTGGGGCAGCTACGGCCTGCAGCGCCACGATGTGCAGCTCAGCGGCCGAATGGGCCCAAGCAGCCAAGTTGGCGTGGTGGTGGACTACAGCCTCTTTGACACCGAGGGCTACCGCAGCAACAGCGCGGCCAGCCGCAAGCATTTCAACAGCGTCATCACCAGCGACCTGAGCGCTGACACCCGGCTGCGGGTGATTGCCAATGTGTTTGACATGCCCGAGGCCAAAGACCCGCTGGGGTTGACGCAAGCGCAATGGCAGGCCGACCCTAGTCAGGCGGGCAACCGGGCGCTGGTCAATGACGTGCGCAAAAGCGTGCAGCAGTCGCAGCTTGGGCTGGTGCTGGAGCACCGCATTCATGCCGACCTCAGAACGATGTGGCGCGTGTACAGCGGCACACGGCAAAACCTGCAGTACCAAGCAGGCCGGGCGCAGCAGCCACTGGCGTCAGGCGCCTGGGTGTCGCTGGACCGCGAATTCGCGGGCCTGGGCGGACAACTCAAGGGCGGCTGGCGCCACGCCCTGGGCCGCTTTGAATGGGTGGGCGGCCTGGACCTGGACCGCTCTGAAGAGCTTCGCCAAGGCGGGGCCACCACCAGCGGGCAAATCACCGGCAGCCTCACCCGCCAAGAAACCAACGTGGCCAGCAACACCGACGCCTACGTCCAGCTCAACTGGCATTTTCTGGATGCACAAGGCCACAACCCCTACAGCTTCACGGCAGGCTTGAGGCGCAGCCAGGTCAAGCTGTCCAACACCGACGACTTGCCCGCCACCGACGGCAACGGCTCGGGCAGCGTGCGCTACGCCGCCACCCAGCCCGTGCTGGGCGCCACCTGGCACGCCACCGAAGCCCTGAACGTCTACGCCAACTGGGGCAAAGGCCTGGAAACCCCCACCCTGGCCGAAGCCGCTTACAGCGTAGAAAATAACGCCATCATTGGCAAATTCAACACTGCCTTGCAAGCCTCGCGCAGCACACACACCGAAGCCGGTCTCAAGTGGCGGCCTGCGCCCACCGCTGAGGTGGGCGCCGCCGTCTTCCGCATCAAGACCGACAACGAGATCGTCACGCAGCTGAGCAACACGGGCCGCACGGCCTTTGTCAACGCCGCCCGCACTCAGCGTGAAGGTCTGGAGATCGGCTGGCAGCAGCGCTGGTCGACGCAGTGGCGCAGCCAGCTCTCGGCCACGTGGTTGCAGGCCAGCTATGACTCGGACTTCACTACCCCCAGCGGCGTGGTGAAAGCGGGCAACCGCATGCCTGGTATTCCAGACAAGCAACTCTTTGCGTCGCTGCAATGGAGCGAGCAAAGCAGCACCGGGCCAGCGGCCAACCCAGTGGCCAGCGCGCCTCTGGGTTGGTCGGCCGCCCTAGAGGGCGTGCTGCGCTCGGGCCTGTGGGCCAACGACCTCAACGACGCCGACGCCCGCGCAGGCAGCTTTGCCCTGCTCAACCTCAAGCTGCGTCACCGCAGCCAGTGGGGGCCGGTGCGCGCCGAAGCTTGGCTGGGCGTGGACAACGCGACAGACCGTAAGACCGTGGGCTCGGTCATCGTGAACCAGGCGGGCCGGCAGTTTTTTGAATCTGGTCTGCCGCGCAACGAAATGGTGGGGCTCAAGCTGTCTGTGCCGCTGTGAGTTGCGCCGCTCCGTGGGCCCCAGGGGCGTTCTCAGCGCGCAAGATGTTGAATTGAGCTGCGACCATGCTGGCCACAAGCCCCGTTTGAGATTGCGCCTCGCACGGGCTGACACTCCAGCAGACCCAAGGCGTGGGCTTTTGATGCCCCAAGCTGGGCCCTCATCGTCCACACGCTTTCTTTGCCAAAATGGCAAAACCCAATGGAGACACCATGACCGACCCTCACCACAAGCCACTGTTTTCTTTGTCCCACGCCAAGGCCGTGGTCACCGGCGCACAGCAAGGCATTGGTTTGGCGATCGCCGTGGCGCTGGCGCAAGCAGGTGCCAGCATCGTCGCCAACTACCTCGATGACGACACCGCTGCCAGCGGCATGCAAACCTTGTCTGCCATGGGTGCGCGTGTGACCTGGGTCAAAGCCGATTTGTCAGACTCTGGGCAAATCGCGCATTTGTTTGAGCAAGCCGATGCTTTAGGTGGACTCGATATATTGGTCAACAACGCGGCCATCTTTCCACGCGCTGACTTCCTCGAACTCACCGAAGCCATGTGGGACCAAACTTTGGCAGTCAACCTCAAGGCGCCATTTTTGTGCACGCAACAAGCGGCCAGGCGCATGATCGCGCAGGGGCGTGGCGGCAGCATCATCAACATCACTTCGGGGGCGGCGTTTCGCAGTTCACCGCGTGCGGCCCATTACGTCTCGAGCAAAGCGGGTTTGGTGGGGCTGACCCGGGCCAGCGCCATGGCACTGGCGTCCCACCAAATTCGGGTCAATGCTGTCGCACCCGGCATCACCGACACAGCCCAACCGCGTCAGGGCATGAGTGAAGACGACATTTTTGCAGCGGCCGCGCTGGTGCCCCTGGGCCGCATTGCCAGCGCCAGCGACATTGCACCCACCGTGCAGTTCTTGGCTTCAGATGGCGCAGCCCACGTCACCGGCCAAACCTGGCATGTCAATGGCGGGCAATACTTGGCTTGACCTGACTAGCATGGAATCAGGCCGACACCGGTTGGCAGGAACGCCGGTGGCCAGGGTGCCGCTCCCCGAGCAAGGGCGAGTCACCGCTTCAGCGCCTGGGCACCCACTTGACGCCGGCCAATCCAGCCGCAGCTGCTGCATCGGTGGCGGTGGCACCTGAAACCGTGGCGGCGTCCGCCACAGGCTCGCCCATGGCGTCGAGCGAGGCCGCCAACCTTGGCTTGCCTATGGGCGCTTGGGCCAGGCCTTTCTGCACGGCGGCCAGGTCTTCGGTGCTGGGGTACTGGCCTTTGAGCACGTAATCGAACACGCGGCGCGCCATGGGGGCGGCATGGGCGGCGCCAAAGCCGGCGTTTTCCACCACCACGGCCAAGGCCACCTGGGGCGCGTCCACCGGGGCAAAGGCCATGTAGAGGGAGTGGTCGCGCTGGTGCTCTTCCATTTTGGAGGCGTTGTATTTGTCTTTTTGGCCTATGGTCACAGCCTGCGCCGTGCCCGTTTTACCCGCACTGATGTAGGGCGCGCCGGCAAACACCCGGGCCGAGGTGCCCTCCAGCGTGACGCCCGCCAAGGCACGCTTGATGACGGCAATGTGTTCGGGCTTGTAGCCCAAGACCACAGGCGCTGGCCGCTGCACCGCCACCAGTTGGCGCGAGACACTGTCTTGTGTGCCAATCACCAAGTGCGGTTGGTGCTGCACGCCGCTGTTGGCAATGCTGGCCGTGGCCTGCGCCAGTTGCAGCATGGTAAAGCTGTTGTAGCCCTGGCCAATGCCCAGGGAAATGGTTTCGCCGCCATACCATTTTTTCTGCTCGGGGCGTTTGTAGGTGCGCCGCTTCCAGTCTTGGTTGGGCAACACGCCGCGCACCTCGCCGTTGATGTCTATGCCGGTGATCTGGCCAAAGCTCAGCGGCTTCATGAAGTCGTGCATGGCATCCACGCCCAGGTCGTTGGCCAGCGCGTAGTAGTACACATTGCTGGACTTGACGATGCTCAGGTGCATGTCCACCGGGCCCAGGGCGTCGCCATGGCTGCGGAACTGGTGGCCGCCGTAGCTCCACACGCCGGTGTCGTTGGTCACTTGGCCGGGCTGGCGCTTGCCCAGTTCCAGCGCCGCCAGGGCCATGAAGGGCTTGTAGGTGGAGCCCGGCGGGTAGGTGCCGCGCAGCGCCCGGTTGAGCAAGGGCTTTTCAATCGACTCGTTGAGCGCCCGCCAGCTTTCAACGTCAATGCCCTCGACAAAGAGGTTGGGGTCAAAGGTGGGCTTGCTGACAAAAGCCAGCACCTCGCCGGTGCGGGGGTCCAGTGCCACCAATGCGCCACGGCGGTCGCCAAACATGGTCTCAATGAGCTTTTGCAGCTTGATGTCTATGGACAGCTTGACCGTGTCGCCAGGGGTGGCCGGGCTGCTGGCCAAGCGCCGCACCGCGCGGCCACCGGCCGAGGTTTCCACCTGCTCCACGCCGGTGGTGCCGTGCAGTTGCTTTTCGTAACTTTGCTCCACACCGAGCTTGCCAATGTAGTCGGTGCCTCGGTAATTGCCTTCTTCGTCTTCGTCCTGGATGCGTGCTTTTTCTTGAGGGTTGATGCGGCCGATATAGCCCACCACATGGCTGGCCAAGTCGCCAAAGGGGTAATTGCGAAACAACCTGGCCTTGATGTCCACGCCCGGAAAGCGAAAACGCTGCGCGGCAAAGCGGGCCACCTCCTCGTCGCTGAGCTTGGTGCGTATGGGCAGCGACTCAAAACTCTTGAACTCTTCACGCATGCGCTTGAAACGGCGCCGGTCGCGCGGGTTGATCTCCACCACCTCGCTCAAGCCGTCAATGGTCGCCTCGAGATTGGCCACCTTGGACGGCGTGATCTCCAGCGTGTAGGCCGAATAATTGGTGGCCAACACCAAGCCGTTGCGGTCGGTGATGAGGCCGCGGTTGGGCACCACAGGCACGATGGCCGTGCGGTTGTTCTCGGCCTGCTCTTCAAAGTGCGCGTGCCTGACGATTTGCAGGTAGACCAGGCGCGCCAGCAGCAGGCCAAAGCACAGCAGAACCAACAAAGCGACCACCAGCACTCGGCCGCGAAAGTGCGACAGTTCGGACTCAACGTTGCGGAGCACAGTCATGTGTCGTTCAAGCCCGCATGCCGCAAGGCAGGCAGCGCTCGCTCAAGTTCAGTCGCACGCGCAAGTTCATAACGGCCGATTTTCGTCCGGATCGTGCGCACGGTGCTGCGGCATCAGCAACAACAAGCTCACCACCGGCCACAGCAGCGCCTGCAAAAAGGGCGCCAACCAAAATGACCAATTCGGAAAACCATCGCCGCTGATGAGCCGCACGATGAGTTCGAGCACATGCACGGCCATGAGCAAAGGCAAGACCTGCAGGGCCTGCGAGCTCACCGGAAACCACAAAATGCGCCTGTGAACCATGATGGCCAAGTAGCTCAAGGCGGTGTAGACCAGCGCATGTTGACCCAGCAGCCCGGCCCGGTGCACGTCCATGAACAGACCAAACACAAAAGCCGCACCCACGCCCACGCGCAGGGGCTGGTGAATCGTCCAAAACACCAGCACCAGGGCCAGCAAGTCAGGCCGCCAGGGCTGGCGGCCCAGGGGCAGCATGTCCAGCATCAAAGCCAGGGCCAGGGTGAACCAAATAAACACCGGTTTGGCCGGCAACAACAGGGGCTGGCCGCCGCGCATGATCATGGCTGCACCTCCTTGCCCCGGGGCACACCTTTGGCGGCGCCTTTGGCAGCTGCGGCCTCCTCTTTGGGCGGGCGAGCGGGCAATTGGTCCTTGAGCGGCTGGAGCACCATGACATGGCGGGCACCACCCGCCAAGGCCAAGGGTTTGCAAAAAATGCGCGCAAACGCCGTCTCCACCCGCCGCTCAATGCGGTCCACCTTGGCCACCGGGAGGCCGGGCGGGTAAATGCCGTCCACGCCGCTGGTGGTCAGCAAATCGCCTTCTTGCACGTCGGTGTTGCTGCCCATGAAACGCAGCTCCAAGCCGCCACCACCCGACGAGTCGCCATAGGCCACACTGCGCAAACCCGTGCGCACATTGAGCACCGGGATGGTGAGGTCTGGGTCCACCACCAAGGTGACCTCGCTGACCAAGGGGTGCACGCGCGTGACTTGGCCCAGCACCCCGGCCGCATCGACCACGGGCGAGCCCAGCGCCACGCCAGCCAGCTGTCCCTTGTCAATGATCACTTTGCGGGTGTAGAGGTCGGCCGCTTCATAAAGCACCTCGGCGGCAGTGGCTGGCGTGTTCAGGCGGCCCCGCAATTCAAGCAGCTGCCGCAGGCGTTGGTTTTCAAAAGCAAGCTGCTCGACCTGGCCACCCCTGACCAGTTGCCGCGACAACTCCAGGCGCGACGCCTGGGCATCGGCCTGGGCTTGGGTGAGGCTGGCAAAGTAGGCGCTGGCCCCCTGGGCCGCACTCACCGGCTGAGTGGCTATCCACTGCAGTGGGTGCAAAACAGTGACCATGACCGCTCGCAGTGGCTGGGTGATGCCAAAACGCACATCAGCGACCATCAGCAAAAAAGCCAAGGCACTGAAAAACACCAACTTGGACAGCGCCGAAGGGCCTTGCTTGAAGAAAGGCGGAGGCGACCGGTCTAGCGTTCCAAGAGGCATGGGTCAGACAAGGCAGCGCCGCCGGTCGCGGCTGCTGCTTACTCCGAGGTGAAGATGGGACCCAGGCGCTCCATGCGCTCCAAGGCAATGCCGCAACCCCGAACCACGCAGGTCAGCGGGTCCTCGGCCACCAACACGGGCAGGCCGGTTTCCTCGGCCAGCAAGCGGTCGAGGTCGCGCAGCAGCGCGCCGCCGCCAGTCAGCATCATGCCGCGGTCGGCAATGTCGGCGCCCAGCTCGGGCGGCGTTTGCTCCAGCGCGTTTTTGACAGCCGAGACAATGTTGTTGAGCGGGTCGGTCAAGGCCTCAAGAATCTCGTTGCTGGAGATAGTGAAGCTGCGCGGCACGCCTTCCGAGAGGTTGCGGCCTTTGACTTCCATTTCCTTGACCTCGGAGCCCGGAAAGGCCGAGCCAATGTTCTTTTTAATGGCCTCGGCCGTGGGCTCACCAATCAACATGCCGTAGTTGCGGCGGATGTAGCTGATGATGGCGTCGTCAAAGCGGTCGCCGCCCACGCGCACACTGCCTTTGTAAACCATGCCGCCCAGGCTGATGACGCCCACCTCGGTGGTGCCCCCGCCAATGTCCACCACCATGGAGCCCGAGGCTTCAGACACAGGCAAGCCCGCACCAATGGCCGCTGCCATGGGTTCTTCAATCAGGTAAACCTCTGAGGCGCCCGCGCCCAAGGCGCTTTCACGAATGGCGCGGCGCTCCACCTGGGTGGAGCCGCAGGGCACGCAAATGATGATGCGCGGACTGGGCTTGAACATGGAGCGCGGGTGCACCATCTTGATGAACTGCTTGAGCATTTGCTCGGTCACAGTGAAGTCGGCGATCACGCCGTCCTTCATGGGGCGAATGGCCTCGATGTTGCCAGGCACCTTGCCCAGCATGGCCTTGGCCTCGCGGCCCACGGCCTGAATGCTTTTTTTGCCCTGGGGACCGCCTTCATGGCGAATGGCCACCACCGAGGGCTCGTCCAGCACGATGCCGCGGTCGCGCACAAAAATCAGCGTGTTGGCCGTGCCGAGGTCGATGGCCAAATCGGTAGAAAAGTACCGACGGAAAGATTCAAACATGTCAGAGATCCGGATAAGGCCAGAACGGCCCGGTGCGGGCCCGATCAAGGAGCTTTTGATTGTCAGGGGGTCAAAGGCCTGGACGCCAAATGCCAGCAAAACGCATGCCGCGGGCGGGCAGCCAAGTTCCAGTCCAAAGACGAGATAATACTTCATCGCCTGTTCAGCTCAGTGCCGGCGCAGGCCTTGCAGCCCAGTCTTTTACATGCCGTTTCAGTCCCGTTCAAGGCGATATTTGCGCTCAAATGGAAAGAAACGGCCAACTATCTGCTTCTTTTTCCCGACCCCACCATGGCCCTGACCCCCCAAGACATCGCCCGCGTGGCGCACCTGGCCCGCCTGGAACTGCCGCCCCAGGAAACCCAGCACACGCTGGACCGCATCAACGGCCTGTTCCAACTGGTCGAACAAATGGCGGCCGTGCCCACCGCCGGTGTGCAGCCCTTGGCCCACCCGGCGGCGGTGACCGGCCAAATTGCCCTGCGCCTGCGCGACGACGTGGCCAGCGAGCCCAACCAGCGCGAGGCCTCCCAGGTGAGCGCCCCGGCCGTTGAACGCGGCCTCTTTCTTGTGCCCAAGGTGATCGAATGAGCCCGCTCTGGCATGACCGCTCGGTGGCGCAGCTCGCCGCCCACTTGGCTGCCCGCGAGGTCTCCAGCGTGGAGCTGGCGCAGCACTTTTTAAACCGAATTCGCGGGGAATCAGACCTCAACGCCTTTTTGGCCGTCAACGAAGAAGCCTCCCTGGCCCAAGCGCGGGCCGCCGACGCCCGTTTGGCGGCCGGCGAGCGCACGCCGCTCTTGGGCGTGCCGCTGGCGCACAAAGACGTGTTCGTCACCCGGGACTTCCCCACCACCGCCGGCTCCAACATGCTGACCGGCTACCGCAGCCCCTTTGACGCAACCGTGGTGCGCCGCCTGGCCGAGGCCGGCATGGTCACGCTGGGCAAGCTCAATTGCGACGAATTCGCCATGGGCTCGGGCAACGACAACAGCGCCTACGGCCCGGTCAAAAACCCCTGGGACCGCTCGCGAGTGCCCGGCGGGTCGTCGGGCGGCTCGGCCGCGGCCGTGGCAGCCGGCCTGGTGCCAGCGGCCACCGGCACCGACACCGGCGGCTCCATCCGCCAGCCGGCCGCGCTCTGTGGCATCACCGGCATCAAACCCACTTACGGCCGCTGCTCGCGCTATGGCATGGTGGCTTATGCCTCCAGCCTGGACCAAGCGGGACCCATGGCCCGCTCGGCCGAGGACTGCGCGCTTTTGCTCTCGGCCATGGCCGGCGGCGATCCCGACCGCGACTCGACCTCGCTGGACCTGCCCGCCGTGGACTACAGCGCCGCCCTGCAAGCCATGGGCAGCCAGCCCCTCAAGGGCTTGCGCATTGGCCTGCCCAAGCAGTTTTTTGGGGCAGGCTGCAGTGCCGATGTGCTGACCGCCGTGCGCTCGGCCCTGGCCGAGTTTGAAAATCTGGGCGCCCACTTGGTGGAGGTGGACCTGCCGCTGACCGAGCTGTCCATCCCGGCCTACTACGTGATTGCCCCGGCCGAGGCCAGCAGCAACTTGAGCCGCTTTGACGGCGTGCGCTATGGCCACCGCGCCAAAGACCACGGCGACCTCGAAGACATGTACAAAAAAACCCGCAGCCAGGGGTTTGGCGCCGAGGTGCAGCGCCGCATCATGGTGGGCACCTACGTGCTCTCCCACGGCTACTACGACGCTTATTACCTGCAAGCGCAAAAAATTCGCCGCCTAATAGCCGAAGACTTTCAAAAAGCCTTTGCCCAGTGCGATGTAGTGGCCGGCCCTGTGGCGCCCAGCGTGGCCTGGGCCATTGGCGAGAAAACCGCCGACCCGCTGGCCGCTTACCTGGCCGACATCTACACCCTGTCGACCAGCCTGGCCGGCCTGCCCGGCATGAGCGTGCCCGCAGGCTTCGGCCAAGGCGGTCTGCCCGTGGGCCTGCAGCTCATTGGCAATTACTTTGAAGAGGCGCGCCTGCTGCAGGCCGCGCACCAGTTCCAGCAGGCAAGCGACTGGCACCAGCGCCGTCCTGTGGCCCCTTGATTCGCACCGGAACATCCCATGGCCCAAGAAAAATCACGGCTGGTTCAAGGCTACGAAGTCGTCATCGGCTTTGAAACCCACACCCAGCTGACCACCGCCTCCAAAATTTTCAGCCGCGCGCCCATTGCCTTTGGTGCCGAGCCCAACACCCAAGCCAGCGCGGTGGACTTTGCCCTGCCCGGCGCCCTGCCCGTGATGAACAAGGGCGCGGTGCAACGCGCCATTGAGTTTGGCCTGGCGGTCAAGGCGCACATTGCCGAGTCCAGCGTATTTGCCCGCAAAAACTACTTCTACCCCGACTTGCCCAAGGGCTACCAGATCAGCCAGTTTGAAATTCCGGTGGTCCAAGGCGGCGAGGTTGAGTTCTTTCTTGGAGACGAGAAAAAAACCGTGCGCCTGGTGCGCGCCCACTTGGAAGAAGACGCTGGCAAGTCGCTGCACGAGGACTTTATTGGCCAGTCCGGCATTGACCTCAACCGCGCCGGCACGCCGCTCTTGGAGATCGTCACCGAGCCCGACATGCGCTCCAGCGCCGAGGCCGTGGCCTACGCCAAAGAGCTGCACAAAATCGTCACCTGGATTGGCATTTGCGACGGCAACATGCAAGAAGGCAGCTTTCGCTGCGACGCCAACGTGTCGGTGCGCAAGCCCGGGGCAGAGCTCGGCACCCGGCGCGAGATCAAAAACCTCAACAGCTTCAAGTTCATGCAGCAGGCGATTGACTTTGAAGTGCGCTGGCAAATTGAAGAAATCGAAGACGGCCGCAAGATCCAACAAGCCACCGTGCTCTTTGACCCGGACACCGGCGAGACCCGCGCCATGCGCACCAAAGAAGACTCGGCCGACTACCGCTACTTCCCCGACCCCGACCTGCCGCCGCTGGTGATTGGCCGCGACTGGGTCGAGCAGACCCGCGCGGCCATGAGCGAGCTGCCGCGTGTGATGGCCGAGCGCTTTGTGCGCGACTACGGCCTGCCTGAGTACGATGCCGGGCAGTTGACGCAGAGCAAGGCCGTGGCCGCTTATTTTGAGGCCGTGGCCCAAGCCTGCGGCCAGCCCAAACTGGCGGGCAACTGGGTCATGGGCGAGCTGTCCAAGCGCCTGAATGCCGACAACTCAAGCATTGAGTCATCGGCCGTCAGCGCCCAACAACTTGGCCAGCTGATTGCCCGCATCGCCGACGGCACCATCTCCAACAACGCTGCACGCCAAGTGTTTGACGCCTTGTGGACAGGCGATGGCCAAGACGTGGACGCCGTGATCGACGCCAAGGGTCTGAAGTCCATGAGCGACACGGGTGAGCTGGAAAAAATCATTGACGATGTGCTTGCCGCCAACGCCAAGAACGTGGAAGAAGTCAAAGCCGGCAACGCCAAGGCCTTCAACGCCCTGGTGGGGCAAGCCATGAAGGCCAGCAAAGGCAAGGCCAACCCGGCGCAGGTCAATGACTTGCTCAAGAAGAAGTTGGGCTGACTCAAGCGCGTGGGCAGGGGCACAGCACACACCTGCCTTAGCGGTACACCTCGCGCCTGTTTCCCACCCGCAGCACCCGCACCACGATGCGCTGATCCAAAATATCGCAAACGATGCGCCAGTCCCCGACCCTGTATTTCCAGTAGCTGCCCAGCCGTTGCCCTGACAGGGCCTCACCCAGGTCACGAGGATTGACCAGTGGCGCAACACGGGTTCGCAAAAATCCGATCAAACGCAGCTGAATCGGCTTGTCAAGCTTGCGCAGATCTTTGAGCGCATCTGGATCAAACTCAATTTGCCAGGCCAAGTTCGCGCTCCACGTCCTCTAAAGAAATGGTCTTGCGGTTTTTGCGCGCCCGGGCTTGTGCCAGGTAGTAGTCTTCCAGGTCATCAATGTGCTCCAAGATGGCCTCGCGCGCCAAGGCTGTCTTGGTCAGGCCCGTTTCCTGAGCCAGGTGCGTCAACCGGCTTTCAATGTCTTGCGTCAGGCGAATGGCCAACATAGCTAATTCCTTGATTTATGCTATACAAGTATAGCCAGCCGCCCGACCGGCCAATTGCACTTTGATCACCGCACAAAACCGGCCGACCCACCCGTGCTTGGATCTTTAGATTCCTCCCTCATGGCATGGCTGAGGCCAGGCTCATGCATACTCAGCCAGACTTTAGGCCAGCTCTTTTCATTCACAAACAACACACCACCATGTCCATCTCCCTGCACACCGCCTCCGTCCCCGTCTTCACCCACTTCCTGAACAACCTCCAGCACCTCCTGAGCAAAGCCCAGGCCGATGTGGCCGCGCGGGGTTATGACGAGCAAGCCCTGGTGCAGTACCGCTTGGCGCCCGACATGCTGCCCTTTAAAATGCAAATCTGTATTGCCTGCGATGCGGCCAAGCTGTGTGCGGCACGCATTGGTGGGCTGGAGGCGCCCAAGTACGAGAACACCGAAAACACGCTGGCCGAGTTGGTCACGCGCATTGCCAACACCGTGGCCTGGCTGGAGACGGTGCCAGCCAGCGCCCTCGACGGCAAAGAAGCCTTGGAAGTGACCTTTCCCTCGGGCAAAACGGCCACGCGCACCATGACCGGCCAGACTTATGTGACCCACTGGGCGCTGCCCAATATGTACTTTCACATCACCACGGCGTACAACATCCTGCGCCACAACGGCGTGACCGTGGGCAAGATTGACTTTTTGATGGGTGCGGTGGCCTAAGCCCCCTGTTCAGGTCTGAGCAGCCCCTGCGGGATCAACTGACCCCGTAGCGGTCGCGGTAGGCCTGCACGCGCACCAAATGCTCGCCCATGTCAGAGTCTGGGCGGGCGCCCAGGTAGTCCAGCAGGTCGGTGAGGTCGGCAATGGCGCAAACCTGCAGGCCCAGCGTGCCGCGCACGTACTGCACGGCGCTGTGCGGCACATCGCAGGTGCTGCCGTCGTCCTGTTTCTCAGTGGCCATTTCCTGGCGGTCCAGCGCAATCGCCACCGCGTGCGGCGTGGCGCCAGCGGCCTGTATAAGCGCAATCGACTCGCGCACGGCGGTGCCGGCGCTCATCACGTCATCGACAATGAGCACCCGGCCTTGCAGCGGCGCGCCCACCAGGCTGCCGCCTTCGCCGTGGTCTTTGGCTTCTTTGCGGTTGTAGGCAAAGGGCACGGTCTTGCCCAGGCGGGCCAGCTCAATGGCCACCGCTGCGCCCAAGGGAATGCCCTTGTAGGCCGGGCCAAAAATCATGTCGAACTCCATGCCGCTTTGCACCAAGCGCTGGGCGTAAAAGCCGGCAAGCTGGCCGAGCTTGGCGCCGTCGTCAAACAAACCCGCATTGAAAAAGTAGGGGCTCATGCGACCGGCCTTGGTCTTGAACTCACCGAACTTGAGCACCCCGCAGTCGAGCGAGAATTGCACAAATGCTTGAGCCAGCGCATCCCGCGCTGCCAACTTGGTCGTCATGGGAAATTCCTTGTTCACACTCACCAGCCTCAACCTCAATGGGATCCGCTCGGCCAGCCGCAAAGGGCTTGAAGTCTGGCTGGAAAAAACGCGACCGAATTGTATGTGCGTGCAAGAGCTCAAGGCCCAGGCCACCGACGTGGCGGGCCAGTTCGAGGTTTTGGCGGGCCTCAAAGGCTACTTTCACTTTGCCGAGAAAAAAGGCTACTCGGGCGTGGGCATTTACACGCGCCATGAGCCCAGCGACGTGGTCATGGGCTTTGGCTCGCACGAGTTCGACGCCGAAGGCCGCTGCGTGGAGCTGCGCTTTGACTCGCCCGCACGGCCCCACGCGCCCAAGCTGTCGCTGATCAGCTGCTACTTTCCCAGCGGCTCCTCGGGCGAGGAGCGCCAGGCCGCCAAGTTCAGGTTCTTGGCCGAGTTCTACCCTTACCTGCTGAGCCTGAAGGCCGAGCGCGAATACATTTTGTGCGGCGACATCAACATCGCCCACCAGGAGATGGATTTGAAGAACTGGAAAGGCAACAAAAAGAACTCCGGCTTTTTGCCCGAAGAGCGCGCCTGGATGACGGCGCTGCTGCGCCACGATGCCGCCGTGGCCAACGAGGCCGCCGATGACATTCAAGCGGCCGGCGGCCTGGTGGACGTCTACCGCCAGCTTCAACCCACCGCCACCGACGACTGCTACACCTGGTGGAGCAACCGCGGCCAGGCCTGGGCCAAGAACGTGGGCTGGCGGCTGGACTACCACTTGGCCACGCCCAACTTGGCGGCCCTCGCCCAAAGCGAGCACATCTACAAGGCAGAGCGCTTTTCAGACCATGCGCCCATCACGGTAGGGTATGGCTTGAGCTTGTAGGACGGGGCAGCCGCTCAAGTCTCGGCAGGCTGAGCCGGGCAAGCAGCGTGGCTGGCTTGGTGGCGCATTCACTTCCACTCGGCAGGCGCGCCATCACGCGCACTGATTAAAAAACGGGCCTCATTGGGTCCAGCCATGCGGCCTCCTGGATGCGAACTTCAAGCCTGAAGTTAAAACACAAGGTCGCTTCAAGGTCTGCGCTGCAGGCCAGCTTAGTCTGTGGCAAGGTCGGCCTGGCTTTAGCCCTTGGGCGCGCGCTCGTACAAGGGCAGCACCAAAGGCAGGGCTTTTTCAATTTCGGTGATGCGGGTGTTGCCCGCCGGGTGGGTGGACAGCCACTGCGGCGGCGCGCCCTTGTTGGCGGCCTGCATTTTTTTCCAGAGCGTCACCCCTGCGCGCGGGTCGTAGCCGGCGCGGGCGGCGAGCTCCAGGCCCACCAGGTCGGCCTCGGTCTCGTCGTCGCGGCTGAACTTGAGCGAGATCAGCTCCACGCCGTAACCTGCCACGGTGCGGCCCAAATCGCCCAGGCCCAACACCTGCGAGACGATGCTGGCGCCAATGTTGGTGGCCGCGCCCTTGCCCATGCGGGCCCGCGCATGCTCGCGCAGGGCGTGCGCAATTTCATGGCCCATGACCTGGGCCACCTCGTCGTCGGTGAGTTTGAGTTGCTCCAAGATGCCGGTGTAAAAAGCAATCTTGCCGCCCGGCATGCAAAAGGCGTTGATTTGTTTGCTGCCCAAGAGGTTGATTTCCCACTTCCACTGCTTGGCGCGCGGGTTCCATTCATTGGTGAAAGGAATGATGCGCTCGGCAATGCGGCGCAGCCGAATCAGCTGCGCGTGGTTGGCCGGGGCCAGGGCTTTTTGCTCGGCGGCAGCGCGCAGCATCTCGTTGTACTGCTTGGTGGCGGAGGCCTCAATCTCGTCGGGCTGGATCAGCTTGGCAAAGGCCGAATTGCGGCCCACGTCCACCCCCTCGCGGCTGCGGCTGGCCTCGGCCTGGGCCAGCACCACTGGTGGGGCAGCGGGCTGGGCACAGGCGGTCAAGCCCAGGACCAGGCTCAGCGCCAGGGCGGCAGACACCACGGATGCACGCCAGGCGGCGTGAGAAGGCGATGGAAACATGGCTCATCTCCCTTGAAAAGACAGCACGTATTATTCATCCATGAGTCCAAGCGCAAGAGACCCAAAAGTGAGCACGGGCAGCCCCGAACGGCCGGGCTGGCTGGCCAGCCTCAAGGTGTACCAAGAGCCGGCCAGCCTGCGCATGCTGTCGCTGGGGTTTTCGGCCGGTTTGCCGCTGCTCTTGGTGTTCGGCACGCTGAGCTTTTGGCTGCGCGAGGCGGGGGTGAACCGCAGCACCATTGGTTACCTCAGTTGGGTGGGTCTTGCTTATGGTTTCAAGTGGGTTTGGGCGCCGCTGGTGGACCGCCTGCCCCTGCCCTGGCTGACGCGGCGGCTGGGCCGCCGGCGCAGCTGGCTGCTGGCCTCGCAATGCGCCATCGTGGCCGCTTTGGTGGGCATGGCGCTGACCGACCCCAAGGTCTCGCTCATGCCCATTGTCTGGTGCGCGCTGGCGGTGGCCTTTGCCTCGGCCACGCAAGACATTGCGCTGGACGCGTTTCGCATTGAATCGGCCGACACCGAGCACCAGGCCGCGCTGGCCGCGGCCTACCAGGGCGGCTACCGCTTGGCCATGATCTGGGCCGGCGCAGGCGCGCTGTGGCTGGCCGCCCGCGCCGAGGCGACCGACGCCAATGCCTACCAGCACGGCGCCTGGCAGTTTGCCTACCTCGTGATGGCCGCCTCCATGCTGCCGGGCATGCTCACGGTGCTGTTCTCGCGCGAGCCTGTGCCCGCCCCGCTCAGCCCTGCGCGCAGCGTGGGCGAATGGCTGAAAGGCGCTTTGGTCGAGCCGTTTTCCGACTTTTTAAGGCGCTACGGCCGCCAGGCCTTGCTGATCTTGGCGCTGATTGCGGTGTACCGCATCTCTGACGTGGTGATGGGCATCATGGCCAACCCGTTTTACGTGGACATGGGCTACAGCAAAGACGAGGTGGCCACGGTCACCAAGGTTTACGGCGTGCTCATGACGCTGCTGGGCGCTTTTGTGGGTGGCGTCATGGCGCTGCGCTTAGGCCTCATGCGCGTGCTCATGCTGGGCGCGGTGCTGAGCGCGGCCAGCAATTTGTTGTTTGCCTGGCTGGCCACGCGCGGCCACGATCTGACGGCGCTGGTGGCCGTGATCGCCGCCGACAACCTGTCCAGCGGCATCGCCTCGGCGGCCTTCATTGCCTACCTGTCTGGCCTGACCAACGTCAAGTACTCGGCCACCCAGTACGCGCTGTTCAGCTCCATGATGCTGCTGCTGCCCAAGTTTTTGGCGGGCTTTTCAGGCGCGGTGGTGGACGCCGTGGGCTACGCGCCCTTCTTTGCAGGCACCGCCTTGCTGGGCGTGCCGGTGCTGGTGCTGGTGTGGCTGGCGGCGCGGCATGCGCATGCGCAAGCGAGCAGTCCATCAGCCGCCCCAGCTGATGCGGCTTAAAGCCCCTGTTGTCACACACCTTTACACCAGCTTTACCCCACATTTGCCCAGCAGCAGCCCCGCCTTGGTCGCCGCTTGCCACACTAGCCCATGATGAACGCTCAACTCCTGATGATTGAAGACGACGCCCGCCTGGCCGCCATGGTGGGCGACTACCTGAGGCAGTCGGGCTATGGTTTTGTCCACGCAGGCGACGGCGCCAGCGGCATGGCGGCACTGGCCCAGAGCTCGCCCGCGCTGGTGATTTTGGACCTCATGCTGCCCGACGCCGACGGCCTGGCGCTGTGCCAGCGCATCAAGCACGAGTCCCGCGCGGCCGTGCTCATGCTGACCGCCAAGGGCGACCCCATGGACCGCATCGTGGGCCTGGAAATGGGCGCCGACGACTACCTGCCCAAACCCTTTGAGCCGCGCGAGCTGCTGGCCCGCATACGCGCGGTGCTGCGCCGAGGTCAGGCCGGCACGCATGGCGTGGCGAACGCTGCGCCGCCGCTGCGCTTTGGCTCGCTGGAAATTGACCGCGAGGCCCGCAGCGTCACAGTGGCAGGCCGGCTGTGCGAGCTCACCTCCTACCAGTTCGACCTGCTGCTGGCCATGGCCGAGCGGGCTGGCCGCGTGCTCAGCCGCGACCAAATCATGGAGGCCGTGCGCGGGCGAGAGTTAGACGCTTTTGACCGCTCCATCGACGTGCACATAGGCCGCATACGCGCAGCCATTGAGGCCGACCCCAAGCAACCACGCCGCATTCTCACGGTGCGCGGCGTGGGCTATGTGTTTGCCAAGCAGCAAGACTGAATGACCATGAGCCTGCTGAGCTCACGGCTGTACCTGCGCATCTGGCTGGCCGTGGTCGGCGCGGTGGTGCTGATTTCCTTGCTGGTGGCCGGGCTCTGGCAACTCTCGCGCGAAGAGCGGGCGCCGCCCGTGCGTGAATTGGTGCTGCGCAACGCCGCAGGCGAGGTGCTCGCCCAAAGCACCGCCGACTTCAGGCCAGGCCGGCCCATGCGCTTTGAGCTGCACACCGCCGACGGCCAGCGCCTAGAAGCCGAGCTGTCACGCCCCGCCGGACCACCATCGGGCATGCACGGCGGACCCCGGCCAGGATTCGGGCCAGGTGCGGGCCCTGGCAACTGGTGGGGCCGCCAGCCGCTGGGCTTTGTGTGGATGCTGGTGCTGGTGAGCCTGGCAGTGGCGCTGGGCGCCTACCCCATCATCCGGCGCCTGACCAAGCGGCTTGAAGCACTGCAGCGCGGCGTGGAGCGCTGGGGCGCGGGCGAGCTGGGCACGCGCGTGCCTGTGGAGGGCGGCGACGAGGTGGCCTTTTTGGCCGAGCGCTTCAACCAGGCCGCCGAGCGCATTGAGCACCTGCTGGCTTCCCACAAAGCGCTCTTGGCCAACGCCTCGCACGAGCTTCGCTCACCGCTGGCCCGCATCCGCATGGGCCTGGCGCTCATGGGCGACGACAGCAGCGCACAGGCCCACGAAATCCGCCGCAGCCTGCAAGAGCTGGACCAATTGATAGACGAAATCCTGCTGGCCAGCCGCCTGGACGCCGCCCAAGGCGAGCCCGAACCCATGGAGCTGCTGGACCTCACGGGCCTGGCCGCCGAAGAATGCGCCCGCGTTGATGCCGAGCTGCAAGCCGCACCCGCCTGCGCCGGCACAGGCACCAGCAACAGCACAGGCACAGGCACAGGCACAGGCACAGGCTCACAGGGCCTGATGCTGCGCGCCTCACCGCGCTTGTTGCGCCGGCTGCTGCGCAACCTCCTGGAAAACGCCCACCGCCACGGCGCAGGCGAAGTCACCCTGGTCTTGAGTCTGGTGGAGGGCGAGGCCGACATCCGCGTCAACGACCGCGGCCCCGGCGTGCCCCCGGCCCAGCGCGAACGCATCTTTGAGCCCTTTTACCGCCTGCCCGGCGCCAGCGAGCGCGAAGGCAGCGTGGGCCTGGGCCTGGCCCTGGTCAAAAGCATCGCCCAACGCCATGGCGGCCGTGTGCATTGCGAAGCCAGGCCAGGCGGCGGCGCAAGCTTTGTGGTGCGGCTACCGCTGGAGTAAGGCGAGGCTCCCGAATTCACTCCCTCCCCCTCTTGGGGAGGGCCGGGGTGGGGGCATCGCGTGCCACCGCCGTTTCCTCACGCGTGCCCCTCTCCCCAGCCCTCTCCCCAAAGGGACGAGCAATCCAAACCGAGCCCCCGAATTCCTCCCTCCCCCTCTGG